>CAZGKP010000193.1:0-7997 GCA_964526215.1 uncultured Candidatus Sumerlaeota bacterium | reverse complement strand
CCCTTGCGCAGATGAATATCCTTTTGGGAGAGGTGGCAAAACATCACGGCGTCTTCAGTTTACTGTGGCACAATCACACATTAAGTGAAGAAGACCATCCGGGCTGGGGCGCGATGTATCGCCAATTCTTAAAAGAAGCCGCCGGGCAAAACCCCCTATTCTCGCGACCAGTGAATTCGGGAAGATAATGCCATTTGGAAAATGGAAACCGGCAGATAGGCAACCGTTCCCTTGCAGATTTCAGGGTTGTTTTTTCTATCCGGGGTGAGGGGAGGTGTCAGCTGACGAGGCGACGGCGGGGACAGATGCCGCATTTGGGGTTATCACAGAGTAGAAAATATGGCTCGGTTTTTAATTTGTGCACCATTTTCTCAACCAGTGCTGGCGCACTTAATAACTGACTCTTCGCATTCAAAACCTGCACGTCTTTTAATACACCCGCTGCCCGTAAATATGGCTCGCTCCTGGTAAATCCGCGTGAACATCCCGGCACGGGTTTTACTATGAATTGCTCCGCTTCGCCTTGTTCGTTTATGAGATGTGTGACTTCGTAATCCTGCCCCGGCGTGAATGCGATGTTCAGATATGGCACCTTTGCCAGAACCTCGCATAGATGCAGTGTCGTATTTGCCTCCTGTGTTGTGCCGAGCATAAGGATTTTGCCACTTGCTTTGTAAAACCGATGCCAGGGGCTGCCTATTCCGACGGGTGGATATTTGAGCGTGTCGCGGGTGAATTCTTCCGCAAGCCGTCCCCATGCCGCCACGGAATGCGTTGGATGTTCGCTGCGCAAAACGTCCGGCATCCGCCAGAAGGTATCGGTGATTTTCCCCACGAGCGAGGGCGACTTGGATTTGTCATAAGGCGGCTTTTCCCACATCGGCAGGGAATATGTATGCGTGGGCATCATCAATGTGCCGGTAGGTGTGAGGACGTCCTGGAATGCCTTTATGACGGCTTCCGCTCCGTCTTCCACATAACCGAGGCTCTTCAGCGAGCTATGCACCGCTAAAACGTCCCCCGCACCGATGCCGATTTTGACGAGCGCATCGGCTATCATTCCGCGTGTTACATTTCGGATTTTTCCACTCTGCTTCACTCTGGCTTTACTATGAATATATTGGCTTTTGTGGGATTCAGATATTTGGCAGCAAGGCGCTTGATGTCTGCCGCCTTTACCGCCGCTATCTTTTCAAGATATGTCTCCTCAAATTTCGTATCGCCGGTTAGAGTATAATAAAAGCCTATTTCCGCGGCTTTGCCAGCAGTGGTCTCGTGTGAAAAGGCGCATTGGTTCGTAATCATCCTTTTTGCCTTTTCGAGTTCAGCGTGGCTTACTCTTTTTTCTGCGAGGTTTTTCGCCTCCTCAAGCAGCGCATCAATAACGGCGCCTTTTTTCGCACAATCAAAGGTGGCGTATATGAGGAACAGACTATCTCTGCGGTGAGTGGGAAAGCTGGCACCGACAGAGCTCACGAGGCGTTTTTTGTCCTTCACTCGGCTGTAAAGTCGCGAGGAACGTCCCGCGCCAAGTATGTATGAAAGGACATCTGCGGCGGAGACCTCGTCGGGATTGCTAAAATCGGGCGCGGGAAACGCGATGATGATATATGATTCCTTGACAGGTTTTCTGAACTCGCGCCGGATGCCTGTGCGCCGAACTGTCTTTATCACAGGGTGCGAATTGGGTTTGAAGACACGTCCCAGAGCACCGAATTTCTCCTCCAGCTCCGGCAGGATGGTTTTTGCCTTCACGCCTCCTGCCACCACCAGAACCATATTCTCCGGGGCATAGCGTCGAACATAATAATCACATAACCTTTCACGTGTGATGGCGTTGATGGTTTTTGGTGTGCCCAGAACCGGTCTTTTATTTTGCGATTTCTCAAAACTTAAACCGTATGCTTTGCACATAAGGAACTCGGATGGATTATCCTGTTGGCGGTAGTATTCCTCCAGGATAACCTGGCGCTCCTTTTCCACCTCGATGGGGTTGAGGGTCGCGCTCGTAATGACATCTGAAAGGGTGTCAATTCCAACATTCACGAAAGGGGTGCCGACGGTGAGATAGAAGTGTGTAAATTCAATGGATGTAGCGGCGTTCCAGATACCGCCCACGGATTCAATCTCGCGGTCAATCTCACCGACGCCCCGTCTCTCGGTGCCCTTGAAAAGCATATGCTCAAGGAAGTGAGAGGCGCCATTTATGCGCACCGGTTCATCTGCCGAACCGGTGTTCACCCATACATCGAGTGTTACAACTTTGCTTTCGGGCTCCTCACAGATGAGGACGGGGAGTTTATTTTTCAGCGTAAATTTTTTCACGGGACACGCTCCTGTTATCTGTGAAATAGACGGTCGGGAGACGGGAATGAGACTGTGGCAGGCAGTTATGAGAAACATCGCAAATGTGATAGCCACAAACCATCTGAAACGAAGGTCTCGCATCAGACCTGATTTTCCCACAGGGATAGGATTGTCTCAACCACTGCATCCACAGACAGATTCGATGTATCAATCGTATAGTCAGCCTTTTGATATTGAGGTTCGCGAATCTTCAAGAGTGCTTTTATTTTTTTTATAGGGTCGGGTATCTGGAGGAGCGGGCGATAGTTATCTTTGCGAGTGCGTTCATAAATGACTTCCGGGGTTGCAGTGAGGCAGATGACAAGACCTGCGCGCTTCATATTTGCGATATTTTCATCGAGCATCACGGCACCACCGCCTGTGGCGATAACGTATCTTTTAAGATGCGTAATCATTCGGATTGCCTCGGCTTCGTATTTGCGAAAGGCTGGTTCGCCCTCGGTAGCGAAGATTTCGGGGATAGGCTTTTTTGCCTCCGCCTCAATCATCAAGTCAGTGTCAATGTGTTTGAAACCGAGTGCAGACGCCAGCGCCTTCCCGACAGCGGTTTTGCCGGTTCCCATAAACCCCACCAGGATGATATTACTATGCTTTCCCATTTTTAATATTTCGCAAGATAGTGTAAATAGGCGTTATAATTCCGGCGGATTTCGGCGAGGCTATCGCCGCCGAATTTTGAAAGAAATGCGCGTGCCAGAACAAATACCGCCGCTGCTTCGCCTACGACTCCCGCTGCCGGAACTGCGCATACGTCCGAGCGTTCCTTTGATGCCTCGAATGGCTCCTTTGTAATGAGGTCAACCGAACTCTTGGGCTTCATCATTGTCGGAATCGGTTTGTGTGCGGCACGCAGGACAATTGGTTCGCCATTTGTGATACCGCCCTCGATGCCGCCTGCGCTGTTTGTCTTGTGGAAAAATCCGCCAGAGGGTCCGTGTCCATCGGGAAAATCGCCGGGGTCTTTTGAAAAATAAATTGCATCGTGGACGCTTGAACCGAAGACCCGTGCCGCACCAAAGCCCATCCCTATCTCCACGCCCATGACCGCCTGTATGCTCATCAATGCCTGTGTGAGGAGTCCATCGAGTTTTTCATCCCAATTCATCACGTCGCCCAGACCCGCCGGGATGCCGGTCGCCACTACCTCGAATATGCCGCCGACCGTATCGCCGCGCGCCTTCGCTTCATCAATCCTTGTGCGCATCTTATCCGCAGCAACTGAATCGGCACAACGCACATCCGATGCCTCAGCCCGCTCTTTAATTTCCCGGTATGAAATATCCGCCACATTTGCCATAACATTGCAAATACTGACGACGTGCGAAAAAATTTCGATGCCGAACTCTGCAAAGAGTCTTTTGCAGAGAGCACCGACCGCAACGCGAGCCGCCGTCTCACGTGCACTGGCACGTTCAAGGATGTTACGCGCATCGGTGTGAGCATATTTCAGGCACCCTGCCAGGTCAGCGTGTCCGGGGCGCGGATGCGTTACATTGCGCGATTCATCACGCGGTTCAGGAGCGGGGTTCATAACCTCGCGCCAGTTCTCAAAGTCGCGGTTTTTTATCACGAGCGCGATAGGGCTGCCTATGGATTTCCCAAAGCGGATGCCGGATAAAATCTCCACTTTATCCTTTTCAATCTTCATCCGACCGCCGCGACCATAGCCAATCTGCCGACGCACAAGGTCGCGATTTATGTCCTCCGCGAGTATGGGCACACCTGCCGGAAAACCGCTCACAATCGCCGTGAGCTGCTGCCCGTGTGATTCCCCCGCTGTCAGATAACGCAACACTTGATAAATCCTCCTGTGTCTATCCCGAAAATTTAGTTGTCCGTTGTCCGTTGTCGGTTGTCCGTTGCCTGCAAGTGAATCTTCATTCTTCCTCGTAATCTACATAAATTGTCCCATCCGGGTCGCGGTGGTATTTTTTGACTATTCGTTTGTGTCGGCGGAAAAACCCGCCTCCAAATTTCCCAAACCGTTGCCATCCCCGCAGATATAAAAATGCCACAAGTAGCCCGCCAAGATGCGTGATGTGCGATACGCGGCTCCCGGATGCACCGATCGTCCCTAAAAATTCCATAACCCCGAAGAGTAAGACCATATACTTCACCTTCATCGGGATGAAGAAATTTAAGAGCACCGTCTCGTTGGGCCAGTAAAGTGCATAAGCTAAAAGGACACCGTAAATCGCCCCCGATGCACCCACCATCATCTGCATCCCCCGCACAATCTTGCCTGTTTCTGTAAGACCCTTTGCACCGAATAAAAGCGTGAAGTCTGCGTGGACGACTGCCGCCCCGATCCCACAGATGAGATAGAATTTCAAAAATCCGCCAGTCCCCCAGCGGGATTCCAGGCGCGGTCCGAAAAACCACAGCGCCAGCATATTGAACAAGAGATGCATTCCGCCACCGTGCAGAAACATATATGTCACAAAGCGCCAGACCTGAAGGCGCCATACGGCATAATAAGGAATCTGGCTGAAGAACGTAACGAATTTCTCATCCCACCCCACCATCAAAAGCAGCGTAAACTGGAGAAGCAAAATCCCCACGTTGATAAACAGAATCCATCTAACGGCAGGCGTAAGGTATCGCCTGAAGAACCGGCGCATCTCTTCAAACATCCCCTCGCTCAATGCTTCCCTCCGGGAAAAGATGTATGCTTATCGTTACCTCAATAGAGGAATTGCAACTTTATTTTTGTTTTCCCCGGCCGGTGGCTATCGGCATCCGCCAGCCCTCGCCAAATGCTCTGCTCGTGACCTTTAACCCTGGCGCGGCTTGCCTGCGTTTATATTCATTTCGATTGATAATTTTTATTATGTTCTCTACAAACTCTGGCGAATGATTGAGGTCTTTTGCTATCTCGGCGGGGCTCTTGTGACTCTCGATGTATTCTTGAATAATGGAGTCGAGAACCTCATAAGGCGGGAGCGAGTCCGTGTCTTTCTGGTCGGGGCGCAGTTCGGCAGAGGGTGGCTTTTCGATGATTGCGCGCGGGATGATTTCCTTTTTACGATTTACGAAGTTCGCCAGTTCGTAGACGAGTGTCTTCGGCACATCCGAGATAACGGCGAGTCCTCCGGTCATATCGCCGTAGAGTGTGCAATAACCCATTGCGAGTTCGGATTTATTTCCCGTGCTCAAGACGAGCCAGCCGAATTTGTTCGAGAGCGCCATCAGGAGCACCCCGCGAATCCGCGCCTGTATGTTTTCCTCGGCAACACCAAATGGCAAACCCTTGAATTCGGGTTTGAGCACATCGAGAAAAGCCGAAAATGGTTCCTCTATCGGGATGAGGTGATATTCGATGCCGAGATTTTTCGCAAGAAGCGCCGCATCGTCCTTGCTCCCTTTCGATGAGAAGCGCGAAGGCATTGATACCGCCACGACGTGTTCGGGACCGAGTGCCTGTGCTGCAATTGTCGCCACAAGGGCAGAATCTATCCCGCCCGAAAGTCCGACCACGGTTTTCTCAAAGCCGCACTTTTTTACATAATCTGAAAGACCGAGTTTCAGCGCTGCCAGGAGTCGCTCTGCACCGCCAGACGTTGTGGGATGGTTCTCGCCCCACTTTTTTGCCGTATCGAATATTACGGAATCCTGGCGAAAATCGCTCGTCTCGGCAATCATCTCTCCGCTGCGGCTGAAGACGGCGCTCCAGCCATCAAAGATAAGGCTGTCGTTGCCGCCAATTAGGTTCACATAAACGAGTGGGATTTTGTGTTTCCTAACCGTGTCTACCAGAACGCTAAATTTGACCTCGCGTTTGCCGAGCGTAAATGGTGATGCGGAGACATTGATTAAAATATCGGGGTTCTGCGATGCGAGGCGCTCAATCGGGTCAACGTCGTAAAGGCGATGCGGTCCCCAGTAGAGGGCGTTATTCCAGATGTCCTCGCAAATAGATATGGCGATTTGGGTGCCTCTAAATTCGGCGAGGCAAACCGATGGGGCGGGGTCGAAGTAGCGTCCCTCGTCAAAGACGTCGTAAGTGGGTAGGAGGGTTTTGTAATGTCTGGAGATTATGCGACCATCGGCACAGAGCGCAGCGGCATTGAACAAGCCTTTTCCCTCCGACGCCGGATTCCTGTCAACGAAACCCACAATTGCCCCAATATCTGTGGTGGCTTTGCTCACCTTCTCAAGCGCCGCGAGATTCTCTTCGATGAAGGCATTCTGCAAAAGCAGGTCGCGTGGCGGGTAGCCGGTGAGTGTGAGTTCCGGGAAAACTACAAGGTCCGCACCGGCATTTCGTGCCTTGTCTATCGAATCGAGAACACGCCTTGTGTTATATTCTATATCTCCGACAATGGTATTTATCTGTGCGAGAAAAATCTTCATATCTTCACACCCTTGCCCTCAAAGCGTTAATAATCATAGTCCTGGTTGTATTCTTCTTCTGGCTCCTCACCATTAAAGAGATGACTCCAATTGCCGTCTTCGTGGAATTAACTGTGTATTGTTTCGAGGTAATTTCGTGAGCCGAGTATGCCGCCGGAAGACATCTTTATTGACCTTAATATCCTTAGGATAACGAGGTCTTTCAGGCGCGGCGTAAGATTCTGGTGTTCACGGTCTAATTGGGCAAACTTGTCAAATATCATTTCTTCATATTGGTTCTGAGGCTTACATTTCGATATCAGTCCCGTCCTGAAGGCGTATATAGTGGAGAGCGCCTCATAGATATCGCCATCGCTGACGTCCCGGTCGCCATAAAATTCGTTCACGAAGAATTCCTCCAAGGGAGCCGCAAAAAGAGCCGCATCGGGATTTCTGAAAACATCCTTTGAGCGGTCGGGGAATTCCCCGGTAATTTTCTTATCTATCTGGCGTGTGATGCTATATTCTGTTCCCCTTTTCAGGTAGCGGCAGCCCTCGAAGCATTCGATTTCCTTGCCGCGCATTGTTCCGCAGCAGTACGAACAGATATATTTATCGAGGGCGGCACAATACCTCTTTGCCTTGCGTTCATTACAGATAGCACACTTTGCCATAGGACTACCTACTTGTTTCGGTTTTTGTAAAGTTTCCCCGAAGGGAGATTTCAATAAACCCGGGTTCCTGCAAACACTTCGCTAAATGCCACCTCGTCTGTTTTTTCACTCAGTCTTAATGTGGTCCCTTTCTTTTTTCTTCTGGATAGCATTAATGTTCTTTAATACTATCTCTATTTGAGGTTGGGCACCTATGCGTTCAAATATTTCTAATGCTTCTTTGTAATACTTCAATGCCTCGTCAGGTTTTCCTAAGCCTTGGTATATGAGACCTATATTGCCAAGTTGAATTGCAATACCCCGTTCGTATCCAATCTTTCTATCAATCTCTAACGCCTCTTTGAGATACTTTAATGCCTCATCAGGCTTTCCTGAGTCTTGGTATATAAGACCCATATTACCAAGTTGAATCGCAATACCCCGTTCATATCCAATCTTTCTATCAATCTCTAACGCCTCTCTATGATACTTCAATGCCTCATCGGGCTTTCCCAAGCCTCTGTATATAAGACCTATGTTGCCAAGGGCACTTGCAATGCCTTGTTCATATCCAATCTTTTTATGTATCGCTAACGCCTCTTTGAGTTACTTCAATGCCTCATCGGGCTTGCCCGTGTCTCTGTA
>CAZGKP010000192.1:0-8038 GCA_964526215.1 uncultured Candidatus Sumerlaeota bacterium | reverse complement strand
CCTCCAACCGGGTGCATCTCCCGAATTCGTGATATGCCCCCCTAACCCCGTTTGCGTTGTGCGTCCGAAAACCATACAGTTATCTCGACTGGATATCAAACATAGCACCATATTGGTGAACGACAGAAACTACATTATGGCAGAGATATCAGTGTAGTCTTCACAATATCGTCCTTTCTTTGTGCTCCCCGCGTGCCCTGCGTCAGCCCACAACTGAAAGACTAAGACATAATCGGGTCCCACTTATCTTTTACTTGAAATCACCTCGCCGGACGTGTCATAGAGACGTCTTTATCCTACTTAATTCCCCACGAGGTGTTATCTTGAAAATTGGTATGATGAACGACCCACGGCTGGATGTCTTGGATGAACTCAACTACGCCCGGGAGCACGATTTTGATTTCCTCGACCTCACTCTGGAACCACCCGGGACAACTCCCGAAACATTAAATATCGAGGCACTGAAAAAGGACTTGAAGCAAAGCTGCCTTGATGTCGTGGGACATACCGCCTTCTATCTCCCGTTCGACTCACTATACCCGGATTTACGTGCCGCCGCCGCTAAAGAAATCATCCGGAATTTAGACGCATTCAGCGGGCTTGGTTGTCGCCTGGTTACTGTGCATCTCCATACCTCCCTGCCATTTTTCATCCTTGAGGAGATGAATACCGAGAGGCTTTCGGATGTCTGGTCAAGGTTTCTGGAGCTCATTATGCCGGAGGCGCAAAGGCGCGGGCAAACGTTGATGCTTGAAAATTGCCCCTCTCTACAGAGCATCGACCTCATCAGTCAATTGCTTGGGCGTTTTGAGAAACTGGGCTTCCACCTGGATGTCGGGCACGCCAACCTCGGTGGCAAGGGGAATCAAACCCGTGCATTTCTTGAACACTTCGGCAGTCGCCTCCGGCACGTCCATCTCAGCGATAATTTCGGCGGAGACGACCTCCATCTCCCCATCGGTGCCGGGCGCATTGACTGGCGCGATGTGATTAAAGCTATCAAACACCTCCCCTATGATGGAACTATTACACTTGAGGTATTCACTCCGGATAGGGATTATGTCCTTATGAGCCGTGATAAGGTGCGCAAGCTCTGGGCATTATTATGAGCAAGTTTCAGCACCGATTTCAAAATATAAGAATCAATATTATGCCATTGATAGAGGAAATCCAGGATGCCGGTAGAGATGGGACAATTTCTTGTGGGCGTTGACCTCGGGGGTACTTATATCAAGACCGCCCTTGTTACGCTTAAAGGTGAGATTCACCATAAATTAGAGATACCCTCGGGTGGCGAGGGTGGACCCGATGTCGTAATCGAAAATATATGTAACTCAATTCGCTCTTTGCTTAAAGGAAGCGGCAAGACAATAAAAGATGTGCGCGGTATAGGCATAGGCTCGCCCGGTCCCCTCAACACGCGAGACGGCATTGTCTGTCATGCCATCAATCTCCCCGGATGGGTCAATATCCCTTTGCGCCAGCGGGTGCAGGATGAGTTTCAAGTTCCAACAAATCTTGAAAATGATGCGAATGCGGCTGCTTATGGTGAATACTGGCGGGGAGCAGGGCGCGGTTCATCCATAATGGTGGCATACACACTGGGCACCGGCGTTGGGGGAGGGATTGTGCTGGAGGGTAATCTTTTGCGGGGGACGAATGACTGCGCTGGCGAACTGGGGCATATGACGATTGTCCCTGATGGCGACCTTTGCTCCTGCGGAAATCGAGGCTGTGTTGAGGCTTATGCCTCCGCCACCGCGCTTGTTCGCCGCACAAAGGAAAAACTGGATGCAGGGGATGACTCGATTCTCCAAAAATGGCTCGCAGAGGGCGGAACCCTTACCGCCAGACTGATTGATGACGCAAGAAGGGCGGGAGATGAATTCGCAAAAAAGGCTCTGAACGAGGTGGGATACTATCTGGGTCTGGGCATTGCCAATGTCGTTACGGCATTGAACCCCGATGTGGTCGTTGTAGGCGGTGGGATGGTGAAGGCGGGTGATGCGATACTCGAGCCTGCACGGCGGGAGGTCAAGCGCCGTGTCTTTCCCGAACTCTCGGAGTCCTTAACAATAGTTCCTGCACAACTCGGCAACGATGCCGGAGTGATAGGTGCCGCAGGTCTTCTCCTGGAGCACCCCGGGAGAAAATGGCAAAAATCCACGGGAGGCTTTCGCTCACTCGGATTTTTCGTTTGAGTCGGAGGCGGAATCGCCCTGGGTGCTTGTGGTATCACGGGGAGTCTTCTGGATGGCATCCGTATATGCGGAGATGGCACTTTCGATTGCCCTGAAGGAATCCCGTTGTAGGATTGCCTTCGATAGGCGTTCACGAATGCGTGCATCGGCGGGATTCAATTCGAGGAGTTTCTCACACAGCATAATGCCTTTATCCACCTCACCCTTGAATATAAAGGTCTCGCTTGCCTTGTCCCATTCGTGGACGGCGTCATCGGTGCGTCCGAGTTGCACATAAATCTCGGCAAGTTTACAACGAATATTAGCGTTGGAGGGATTCACACTCAGGATGCTGTTGTAATTGTCTATGGCTTCCTGGTAGGAGGGTTGCTGGGATACGGCTTCAGGTGCTGGCTTTTCTTGGGTTTTTTGGGGCGCCTCTTCGGTTACGGCTTCTTCTTCGGGTGAGGGTCGCTTGAAGCGGGAGCGGGTTTCGGTGAGTTTGACACGCGCCCGTTTGTTTTCGGGGTCGAGAGACATCACGTGTGAGTATAGCCTTATAGCCTCGTCAATTTCGCCTCTTCCCACAAGTGCATCTGCCAGTTCGAGATAATCATCCACAAGGTCGTTTTCGAGACCAATCTGCAGATAGGTATCAATGTATCTCCGGCGGACCTCAATATTTTGTGGGTCGGTCTCGATGACCTTCCTATATTGTTGGAGGGATTCTTTGAGGGAGCCTTTGCGCTGGTAAAGCTCACCCAGTGCGACATAATCATCAAGGAGGTCTTCCTCGAGCCCTATCTGGAGATGTGTCTGGATGAGGAAGTTCCATATCTCAATATTGTCGGGGTCAATCTCTAAGACATCGCGATAGACATTTTCAGCCAGGTCAAGCAGACCCCGTTCGACATAGAGGTCGGCGAGTTTTATAGATTGGGCGATTACGTCCTGTGAGCGTTCAGCGGCTTTCAGGCGTTTAATATAAGAGCGGCGGACTTCGAGGTTCTGGGGGTCAATGGTGATAATTCTGTCATAGATTTCGAGGGCTCTGGTGTTATCTTCAGCCTCTTCACAGAGGTTTGCGGCTGTTTTGAGCTCCTGGACAGCCATACCTTTTGCATTCATCAGGACATACGTCTCGGCAAGTTCGAGGTAGACATCGGGGCTGGTGGGGGCAATACGGGCAGCCTCGCCCAGAAGCCTTGACGCTTTCTTCAGTTGCCCATTGTGGGTATATATGCGCGACAGTGCACGCATCTGGTCAAGTGCGCAAGCCTCATCGCCCGTTTTGAGCAGAAACTGGATGAATCTCTCTTTAATCTCGGGATTATCCGGGGCAATCTTGGTGACCTTTTCAAATGTCCTGGTAGCCTCGGCAGTAGCGCTACGTTTGATAAAAATATCTATCAGTTTTACATAATCATCAACGAGTTCCTGTTCGGGACCGATTCGGGAATAGAGATCAATATATCTGATTCGAGCACGGGTATCGTCGGGACGGATCTCGAGAATAAGCCTATATGCCTCCACTGCCTCTTCTATTCGGTCTTGCTTTACAAGGAGGTCCCCCAGACCACGCAGTGCCTTAACTTGCTCTTCTTTATTATTGGTCAGGGAGTATATACTCACGAGTTTCTGGCGAGGGAGTGAGTCGTCGGGTGCAAGTTCCACCATCTCTTCGTAGGCATCCCGTGCCTTATCGAGTAAGCCGAGGTCGGTATAGAGATCGGAGAGTGTGGAGAAGCTTTGATATGCCTCGGAGCGGCGTCCGAGTTTGAGCAGTGCCTCTATCCGATTTTCGTGAGCCTCGATGTTTCTGGAGTTAATGCCCAGTGCCTTTTCGGCGTATTGAATCACGTCCTCATATTTGCCCTCGGTCTTTTTCAGTGCGGAGATTTCGAGATATTGTCTGGCTGCCAGTTCGGGGATGTCACTTTGATGAAAGAGGTCGGCAATGCGTTCCCGGAGGTTGCAATCCTTGGGATAGAGGGCAATGATTGAATTACAAATCCGGTCTGCTTTTTCGACGAGTCCCTGCTCAAGGTATAGACCGGCGGCGGCGAAGAGTTCCTCACGTGCCTTTTCCGGTTCATTATTGCGGTTATATACCTCGGCTAGATTTCTACGGATTTCAACATTGTCCCCGACAAGCGTCTTTGCATTTTCGAGACTGGCGATGGCTTTATCAAGACTTCCCTGGACGAGTGCCTGCTCGGTGATTTTCAAAAATTGCTCGGTGGCTTTTTCCAACCGGTCGGTCTTTTGATAAATGGTGGCGAGGCGTTCATGGAAGGAGATGTTTGTGGGGTCTAATTGCAAGCCCTCGACAAGGAGCGCCTCGGCGTCCTGGTATTTTTGATGTTCAATGTTGTAGCCGGAGAGCCAGTCAATCTCTTTGAGTGCAAGGGCATTTTCACCGATAGTGGTGTAGATTGACTTAAGTTTGTGATGGGCATCGGGATTTTCCGGCTGGATGGAGAGCGCCTCGCTACAAGAGGAGATGGCGTTTTGAAAATCTTCTGTGGAGATATATTCATCCGTAAGCCACAGATACTGTTCGAGGGCTTCGGAGGTGCGCCCCAGGGTGCGCAAGCCCGCGGCATATTTTCCCCTCTCGCCGATTAGGTCCGGGGAGAGGCGCAAGGCGGATGCACGTGCCTCTACTGCACCCTCAATGTCATTTTGTTTTTCCAGGAGGGATGCAATATATGCATAAGCGCTGCCCGCCTCGGAGGGTTTTCCGATGCTTTCGAGTAATTCAGCGTAAATGCGGTGGGAATCAGTGTGTTCCGGGCGAATCTGAATCAATCTTTGTGCAAGTTCGGTAGCCTCCTTAAGGTTATCCGATGCCCTGAGGATATCAATGGCGCGATTCACATAATCTGCAGCCGCCTCAGCATTATGGGTTTTCAAGTGGAGGTCTGCAAGGGTTTTCAGGTTTGCCACATTATCGGGGCGATGTTTCTCCACGTTCTCGAGATGTGCGATGGCGGCTTTGTATTCACCCCGTTTTGTCTTCTGTGATGCCAGGGCTTTGTATGTGTTCACCGCCTCATCAATGTTTTCGTCCGCCTCGTAGCAAGAGGCGAGTTTTTCATAAGCCGGCACATAGTCTTCATCCACCTCTATGATAGCACGATACAAGGGAAGGGCATCGGCGAATGCCTCAATAGATTCAAAGTAATCTGCCAGTCGCGCAGAGTAACTTACGAAAGCCTCTGTATCGTTTTGTTTCTGCGTAATGCGGGTGAGGGCACGTAGCGCCTCGACGTTTTCTTTATCAATCTCTACAACCTGCGTATAGTAATCACGGGCAGAGTCAAACTCTTCATCATCCTCGCGCATCTTTGCCAGTGTAGAGTATTCAGCGATTGCCGACTGTGTATTTCCCTGCTCGATGTAGAGGGAGGCGAGTGAGTCGCGGACACTCCAGTTTTCGGGCTGGATGATAAGGATTTCTTGATGACACTGGATAGCGTCATTGAGGTTCCCTCTTGATTTGTAAATACCGCTTAAGATTAGAAGTCCCTCAACGGCTTCACGGGTATGACCGATGTCCGTAAGGAGGTGAATCAATCCCTCGTGTGCAGGGACGTAGCCGGGCATAAGCTTAATTGCCTTGCGGTAGGCATCTTCTCCTGCAGCGTGATTTTCACGGGACAAATGGATGCCGGCTAACGTCAGATAGAGGTCTACAGCAGCCTGGGTATCTTCGAGCCCCAGGTTCGCCTCTATCTTAATCTGAAGGAGCTGGATGTGGTCGGGCATCAATGTGAGTCCCGCATCGCATACTCCGATAGCCTCGTTGTAATTTCCAGCCTTGATAAGATGATGGGCGATGTGGAGATATTCCTCCATCGCCGGCTCGCGAAGTGAATTTTCCTCCAGGACTTTTGCGACCTTTAACCTCGTGGATACATCCGAGGGGTCAATGGTTGAAATTGCCTTACAGACACGAATAGCCTCGGAGTCCTGTCCGGTGGAGAAATAGAGGTTTGCCAGTTCTATACCTTCACTTACGGCGTCGTCTTTTTGCTGGAGCACTATATGGTAGTCGAAGAGTTTCTGGCGTAATGTAAAATTATGTGGGTCGAGTTCCTTTGTTCTTCTGAGGAGCTGGATAGCTTTTTCGTATTCCTCACGTCCTGCGTAGAGTTCGGCGACCTGAATATATTCGGTAATTGCGGCTTCGATTTCCCCTCTCGTTTCATATAGGGCGCCCAGTCTCTCACGGACAGCGAGGTCTACGGGGTCAAGCTCCCTGATACGGATAAGGTAGCTTTCGGTGTCTGTGAGTTTCTGATTGTCAAAGGAGATGTCAGCCAGTTGCTGGAGTTCGGCTCTTGCTTGGTCGGTGCGCCCTGCGGCTATAAAGAGCTCCGCCATCCGACTGCGAGCTGTTAGCTCGGCAGGGTTGATCTTCTTTATATGTTGATAGATTGCGAGAGCCTGATTTCGCTCATCTTCATCCTCGAACTGTTTGCCCAGGGTGAGGTAATGGGTAACTGCCTCATCTATGTTGTTCTGTTTTTCGTAAAGTTTGGCGAGCTTCTGGTGGACAGATGATTGCCGGAAATCGAGTGCCAGAATCTTTTTATAGACCTCGATATTCTCACTGCTTTTTCCCTTTTGTGTATGGAGTTCTGCCAGTTCGAGGTATTCTTTAACCGCCTGTGAAATCTGCCCCGTCTGCTCATAGAGTTCGGCGAGTTGCGTAATGAGTTCAACATCATCCGGTTTTAATTCAAGTGCCAGCAGGAAGTGGTTGATTGCCCCATCTGCATCGCCGCTTTGGAGATAGGCGTATGCAGCCCTTTTATAGTAGGAATAGGCATCATCGGTGCGGTTTTCCTCTACACATAGTCGGGCAATCTCGCCCATAAGCGAGGTATCTTCGGGTTTAAGTTCGAGGAGTTCGGCAAGGACATCAATTGCATCGGAGCGTGTACGGTGTTCCTCTGTGAGGATTTTTGCAGTTATACGGAACTGATTTTCCGCCTCATCGGGTTCATTTAAGTCGCGGAGGAAACGTGCATAATCGAGGTGGAGAGAGGCGTTAGCCGGGTCAATTTTCAAAATCTCCCCAAACTCTTTAATAGCATCCTTGGGTTTATACCGGCTCTTGCAGAGGTCGAGGAGTTTTTTGAAGTGTGGGCGTGCCTTTGCCAGGTTCTCATTTTCGTAAATCAGGTAGGCAAGTTTGCGCACCGTGGGGATAGATTGCGTGTCATACTCCAGGATGCGTGATAGGTAGGTACAAGCCTCGGCATAATCACCGTGCGAGATATAGTAATCGGCAATCCTGCCGAATTCTTTGACCGCTTGTTTTTCATCTCCCTTTTTGAGATAGAGGCGAGTGAGATGCTTTAAGACCTCCACCTTTTCCGGGTCGAGCTTGAGTATGCGGCGTGCCGACTTGATGGCTTTGTCCAGTTCTGACTTCTTTTCATAAAGGGCGATGAGTTTTATCAGGAGTGAAATGGCGACATCGGGTTTTCCGAGTTTCAGCGCACACTCTACACCCCTGTTAATGATATCCTTATCTTCGGGATTCCGCTCAAGGACGGATGCAAAGTAACGTTCCGCACGTTCATAATCTTTGGCGGAGAAGGCGATTTTGCCCGCCGCACGATATTCCTCCACCGCTTCTTGCTCCGCACCCTTTCCAAGGAAAGCCTTTATCTTGTATTCCCGCAGAGCAAGGTTCTTACTCTCCTCCTCCAGTCCAAGTGTCGCCGCCTTTATCACTTCATCGAAGCGAGCGGCATTAAGCAAGACATTCGATAAATTGGTAAGTTCCTGAATTCCCTCTTCTTTTTCCTTTTTCCCTAACAAAAGACGCGCCGATTCCATCC
>CAZGKP010000191.1:0-8073 GCA_964526215.1 uncultured Candidatus Sumerlaeota bacterium | reverse complement strand
CAAATTCGAGGCACTGAAAAAACGCCTTGCAAGGGAGGGACTATTTGATGCGGCGCATAAAAAACCGCTTCCCTTCTTACCGCGACGCATCGGTGTCATCACCAGCGCAACTGGTGCGGCTGTCCGCGACATCATAAATATCCTTACGCGCCGATTCTATAACCTCGAAATAATTCTCTTCCCCACGCTCGTGCAGGGAAAAGAAGCCGCGGGCGAGATTGCTTATGCGATTCACCGGATGAACGAACTCAATATGGTGGATGTGCTCATTGTGGGCAGGGGCGGTGGCTCCATTGAGGATTTATGGGCATTCAATGAAGAAGTTGTTGCACGGGCAATTTATGCATCTCGCATACCCATCATAAGCGCAGTGGGACACGAGACGGATTTCACTATTGCCGACTTTGTGGCAGATGTGCGAGCACCCACGCCATCTGCCGCTGCCGAAATAGTCACGCAAAATCACCAGAGGCTACTTGAAAATATCGCCGCGCTCAACACACGCCTCACAAGGGCGATATTTCACTGGCTCGAAGTGAAGCGGTTGAAAGTTGAACAACTGGCAACCAGTCATATCTTGCATTCGCCCATAGACCGACTGCGGCAGTTTGAGCAACGGCTCGACGAACTGACAGAGCGACTCAAGCTGAACTTTAACGCCATTATTGATGCAGCGCGCCACCATCTTCGCCTTTTTGATGCGCGCCTTTCGGCGTTAAGTCCCGATGCGGTTCTTGCCCGCGGATACAGCATCGTCTTCAAAACCGCGAGAGCAGAAATTGTGAAGGATGCACGGCAGGTCAAGGAAGCAGAGCCACTTGATATTTGTTTATGGAAAGGCAGTCTGGAGGTCGTGGTAAAAAAATTGAGGCGCAAAAACGCAGAGAGAATATAATAAAAAGATGAAAAAGAGAAATATCGTACAGCCCCTAAATGAAGTTTTCATAATGTCCTGCTTTCTCGGTTGTCTCCGCGTGAGCTCACAACTGAAAGATTAAGGAAATAGGGACATAATGGTGTTTGATATTGACGCAGGGAGTGGATGGGTGGTAATAAATGTGGTTATGATTTCACAAGATAGGGGGTGATTTTTTTGACTGACAAATCACTGGCGAATCAAACGGAGTCTAATACCGGGGCGGATGAGCTGACGCGAAGGGAATTTTTACGGCGCGCGACACTCGGTGCATCGGGGATTTGTGTGTTGTCGGCACTGGGCGGTATTGGCGGTGCCCTCGCTGCGCGGGACAAGGGTACAAAATCCGGCACGCAAATCGCAGACCCCAATGCACCATTTACGGCTGATGCGCGATACTGGGAACCGCTATCGGGCAAGCGCGTGAAATGCACGCTTTGTCCCCGTGAATGTCAGGTCGCCGACAGGGAACGTGGCTATTGCGGCGTGCGGGAAAACCAGGGCAGTAAATATAAGACCCTCGTCTATAGCCGCCCGGTTTCAATGGCTGTTGACCCGATTGAGAAAAAGCCGCTGTTTCACTTTTTACCCAACACAAAGGCGTTTTCAATTGCCACTGCCGGCTGCAATATCGAGTGCAAATTTTGTCAGAACTGGCAAATCTCACAGTTCCGCCCCGAACAGATCCGAGCTGAATACGCCCCACCGGATAAAATAGTCGCCCTTGCCAAACAAACCGGCTCTCGCACAATCGCTTATACATACTCCGAGCCTGTTATCTTTTACGAATATATGTATGACACCGCCGAACTCGGCAAGAAGGCAGGCGTGCACAGCGTGATAATTTCCAACGGTTACATTCAGGAAAAACCGATGCGCGACCTGTGTAAGGTGCTCTCCGCCGTCAAGATTGACCTCAAGGCATTCACCGAAAAATTCTACCACGATACCTGCTCGGGTGAACTGAAACCCGTCCTGCATACGTTAGAGGTATTAAAGAATATAGGCATCTGGTATGAGATTGTGGTTTTGATTGTGCCGACACTGAACGATTCCGAGAAAGAGAATCGCGATATGTGTCGCTGGATTGTAAAGAATCTTGGACATAACGTCCCGGTTCACTTTTCACGGTTTCATCCCACCTATAAGATAAAAAACCTGCCGGTTACGCCGGTGAAGACGCTGGAGCGCTGCCACGCAATCGCAAAGGCACAAGGGATTCATTTCGCATACATCGGCAACGTCTGGAACCATAAAGACGAGAACACATTCTGTCCTAAATGTGGAGCATTGCTCATCAGAAGGCAGGGCTATTACACAAGAATAGTAGGTTTGAAAGCCGGCAAGTGCAAAAAGTGCGGGGAGAAAATCCCCGGAGTGTGGGGCTGATACCTGAGTCTGCCAGTGTCTTAAAAAATTTCATATTACGCAATACAAAATAAATAATCCTGTTGACAATTCCAACCAGGCAAAATGTATATACAATCTTTTGAAGGAAATTTAGCCCGGGAAATTCTATATTCAAAGGAGGAAAAGAACAATGCACAAAAAGGGTATATGGTATGTATCGGTCTTTACGGGAGCGGTTATTTTATGCGCCGCAATGCTCCAGGCGCAAGGCGAACTCACCCGCAGTGCTCACCGGACGCAAGAGCAACTCTTTGGACAAATCAAAAAAGAGGCAAAGGCAAAACCGCTCGTTAAAGCCCCGCCGAAAAAACCTATCCTTGGCAACTCTATGAGTGATGCGGGTTACGTCTTTTTCGGCTATCACCCTTACTGGGAGGACGGGGAGGAAGACCAGTATCGCTACGATTTAATTACCCACATTGCATATTTCAGAGTCGGCATAAACAATGATGGCTCAATCTACGATGACATTGGTTGGAAGACACGCCCCGGTTTCCTCAATATCAAATCATACTGTCAACAGTTTAATGTAACGCTGGTTCTGTGTGCCACCAAATTCAGCGGCATAACGACTTTTCTGGATGACCTTACTGCGCAGTCAAATGCCATTAGCAGTTTATTAAGCGAAGTAAAAACAGCCGGGGTGGACGGTATAAATCTTGACTTTGAATTTGTGCCCGCCAGTCATGCATCCAAATTCACCACCTTTGTTCAGAACCTGGCAAATACATTCCGTGCCGATAATCCCAATTATCATATTTCTATCGCAGCCTACGCCACTCCATCATCTGGACTTGAAGAAAAAGAACTCTCTGAAATCTGCGACCATATCTTTATGATGAATTACAACTTCCACTATTTCGGTGGAAATCCCGGACCTGTCTCAACACTGGAGACGAGTTCGGTTTGGGGCAATGCCTCGACACTGGACACCATCCGCGACCACACCCGCGACGGGATTGACCCGAAAAAACTGGTGGCAGGCCTTGCCTGGTATGGGATGGAATGGCCCTGTGACTCGCCTGACCCTGGCGCTACTAAGACCGGCAGTACATCCACCTATTTCTACCAGAGCTTTCTCACATCGCGCTGGCCCACTTACGGCAAAATCTGGCATTGGCCTTCTGATGGACCCTACTACGCTTATTACGGCGCGGGCAACTGGCATCAGGGATGGTGCGATGACGACATCGCCTGGAGGCAGCGCTGCGAACTCATTAAGCGCACAGGCGTAGCGGGCGTTGGCTGCTGGGCACTTGGTTATTGCAGCACCGGCACTGATATGTATCCCCGCCTCTGGCAGGCGCTCCAGGAAACCTATCTCCCCGGTCCCGATTACAGTCTTGATAATTTTGAACTCTGGGACACGAATTGGAAAGACCCCAATTTCAGCGGGAGCACTTCCGGCGATACTGATGGAGATTCGACCTTTGGGCAATCTTCGGCACAAAAACACGGCACAGGGAGTTCATATTCAGCGAAACTCTACTATGATTTTGAGAGTGCCACGGGATTTATAAGAGAGTGTTATTATGTAAGTGGAGAAGAAGGCAGGGGTTTCTTCGGCCCGAATGCAAAACTCAGCGTGTGGATTTATGGCGACGCCTCAAACAACCAATTTCGCTTCTGTATAAGAGACGGCGATGGCGAGCTGGAAGCTAACAATTATACAACCGTTAACTGGACAGGCTGGCAAAAGGTAACGTGGGACCTTGCCAATGACAATGTAAATGCTTTCGCAGGAGATGGAATCATTGATGGTTATGACCTGAAGCTCGAAAGCCTGCAGTTCTATTACCCCGGTGGTGCGAACAATACCGGCACGATTTATTTTGATGACCTGTGTTACTCGCCCGGTGAGGAGGTCAAGACCGTGGGCGCTATTGGTGCCGATTTTACAGATGTTCAATCTGCTATTGATTCTTTCACCGGCGACAATCAGGAGCCAAATGTGGTTGAGTTGATTGACAATTCTTACACACTCGGTTCGCAGCTTGTCCTGCGTAACACGAATAACGCATCCGGGACACTTATATTGCGCGCCGCCTCGGGGAAAAACCCGATTCTCGTATGCCCGCAAAACTCCGGTGACGCCGCCATACTTGCCCAGCTGGACGGCAACGTGACTTTCGGCTCTGATAACCAGACCATCACTATCCTTCCCAGCACCGCAAGCGGAACGGGTGATAATAACACTGTTGCCCTTCGCGCAGACGAGGCAAGCGAGAAGATTAACATTGTCTTGCAGAACCTACTCATCGCTCCAAATAACGGCTCAGACGGGGCGGACTCGGTCGGCAAATCAGCACCAACCGTTAGTTCCACTCAGTTTGGCGGAGGTTTCCAGATCTACTCCGGACCGGATTATGACCACGGCAACAATGCCTGGTTTTACGACGTAACCGCAACCGGCACAGGCGGCGGAACGAGCGGTAACTATGATGGCTTCGAGTTCTATGGCGATGGCGATGTGGGTGCATGGGTCGTTCCCGGCTGCCGCTCCAGCTATAACCACGGCAATGGGGTCTATTGTGATAAAAAGGCGACAGAGTTCGTCGGAACTCGTGCCAATCAGATTCTGATACATAATAATGATGGTGATGGTATTCAGCTCGCAGCCGAATCGTTGATTTATGAGATTTATCACGTGGCGGTGGTTGATAATGGTGGATATGGTCTGAATGTGGCATCAACGGATTACAGGAGCGATTTCCATTCTGTGCGTTCCTGCTTCGCTCAAAATACCTCTACAAACGTCCGCTTCGACGACGATAGCACACTTGACGTAACTTTCGACCGGTGCACCTTTCACGATGCCGCAGGCTCCAGCGATGACATCTATATCTCCGGTAATGCCAACAATACCCATATAACACTAAATGATTGCATCATTTCGGGCAATGGCTCCGGCAGTCCATCAGACACGCTGAATATCTCACCGAGTTCCACCGGCGGGGCGATTACGTGCAACTACTGCGGCGTTATCCTCCAGGGACCCGATGCCCTGCTCGGACCCGACGGCTTATACGGCAACAAGATCGCAATTACACAGAACAATAGCTACAATGCCGACCCGGTTTACGCATCAGCGAGTTTCAATAATGGAGACGATTCGGCATACCTCGATGTGAGATACCACTGGTTTCAGGGAAAGGCGACCGGCGGGGAAGATTTATCCGGCTACGGCGACTTCCTTGATAATTATGTGCCGGTGGAGCTATCCGTGTTCAGCATTGAATAATGCACTTTTTTGTGAATCTTGAGAAATAAAGGTGCCCGACTGGGAATTCCGGTCGGGCTTTTTTTATCTCTCAAAGAGCGCCTGATTACGCGTTGGGGGTCAATCTGTATTATTTAACCTCATATTTATTTTGAATCCTGTTTTTAGCCAAATTACAGAAGATTCCCTGATGCCCATATTCTTTGAAAAAGCACAATTTTTGTCTTGATGGCGCCGATGCACAATTGATATACTATTTTATAATAGCAAAGAAGGAATATTCGTCAGTCTGCCTGCCTGCGGCGGATTTTGAGGCTATAAGGACAGGTATAAAATTTGTGTCCCCGGGAAGTTTATGTAATCTCATAAATAACGCAGACTAACCTTACCTGACCCATATAATTGGTGAGGTAAATCTGGAAAAGATAAGGAGATGATGTGGGGATACGAATGATAACAAAAACCACAACGGCACAACGAGCACTACGTTAACTTCGAAAAAAGGAAGTAACGAACAATGAGAAAGAGAGGAAAAAACATCGGGAACTTAATTCCTGTGGCAATGGTTTTACTGGCATTTATGCTGGTATCATCACATCTATATGCCGCAAAACCATGGACGATTACTTACCAGGGCACGGTCACTGAATTTGGCGGTAGCCCTCCTTCAGATGGTACCTATGCAATGCGCTTTACTCTTTTTGATGACGAAAGCGCTAGCTCGCAAAAATGGCAGGAGACACATAGCGGCGGCGACGCGGTTCAGGTTACCAATGGCTGTTATTCGGTCGAACTGGGCAGTATCTCTTCGTTCCCCGCCAATTTCTTCCAAGACAACCCCAATCTATGGCTGGAGGTAGAGATTGACCTGGACGGTGACGGGTTTGAGACAAGCGAGAAGTATTCTCCACGAGTGCCTCTCACTGCAGCTCCCTATGCCTTCCAGGCCGATGCGGCCCAGTCTGCCATGAAAAACCTGATGCGCAACTTCGTGCTTGCCTCCGGCGAATCAGTCTCTGCCGGCGATGTGGTTGTTTTTATAAAAGACAGCGTTAAGAAAGGACCAAAAGACCTCCCGGACTTCGGCTCAGAATCCATTTTTAACGACTCTCGTAATATGCACATCTCTGCCACTGCTTTGTCTGACACAAAATTCGCCGTCGCTTACCGTGACATTGGCAACTTTAATTACGGTATGGCGGTAGTAGGCGAAGTCTCAGGCAACTCGATTGTCTTTGGCTCGGAATATATCTTTAACGTTGGAGGTTCTGAGTTCATTTCCGTTGCCGCCTTATCAGACACGAAATTCGTCATCGCCTACCGCGACAATGACCACGCCGGTTACGGCACGGTTATAGTCGGTGATGTCGCAGGAAATTCGATTACCTATGGCTCGGAATATGCCTTCAACAGCGCAAGTACTTTATACCCCTCTATAACTGTCCTTTCTGTTACCAAGTTTGTCGTTGCTTACACAGATAAAGCCAACTCTAATTACGGCACAGCGATAGTGTGTGAAGTCTCAGGCACCGTGATTCACTATGGCGGGGAGTATGTATTCAACAGCGCATTTACTAGTAACAGCTCCGCCGCCACACTTTCAGACACCAAATTTGTTGTCGCTTACACAGACGGAGGAAACGGTAAGTATGGCACGGCGATAGTAGGTGAAGCCCCTGGATACGCGATTTCCTACGGCTCTGAATATATCTTCAACAGCGCACCTACTGATTATATCTTCGTCGCTGGCCTTGCTGCCAACAAATTTGTAGTCGCTTACCGAGATAATGGAAATTCCGGTTATGGTACTGCGAGAGTGGGCAATGTTTCGGGAAATTCGATTACCTATGGCTCAGAATATGTTTTCAACAACGCTCATTCCTATTACAACTCCACCGTTGCCCTTTCGAATACTAAATTCATCATTACATATTCAGATGGTGGGAACTCTCGTTACGGCACGGCTGTGGTCGGTGATGTCTCGGGAGATTTCATTGGCTTTGGTTCGGAGTGTGTTTTCAACAACGCAGAGACTTATTATATCTCAGCCGCTGCTCTTGCAGGAACTCAAATCGTAGTCGCTTACGCGGACGGAGTTTACGGCACGGCGATAGTGGGCGAAGCAGGTATCCCTCTGGGCATTGCCGATGCCGCTGCATCCAGCGGACAAACTGTGCCGGTGATTCTTCATGGAATCTCCGACCATCACTCTGGATTGGTTCCGGGAAAATTCTACTATGCGCAACCGGATGGCAGCCTCACGGCGAATTGGACCTCGACCCGCATCGGTCTTGCCATTTCCGCAACCGAACTACTGCTGGATATCGAGCGATAAGGCGGTGTGAGAAAAGTGGATAAAGGGGAATCGACCTCAGCTCGGGGGAGACAAGGAATCAGATGCTCAAGTTTTCAGTTTAAGGGAAATCTAAAAGAGAAAGGAGGTGACATGGAGATACGAATGATAACAAAAACCACAACGAGCACTACGTTAATTTCGAAAAAGGAGGAAAAGAACAATGAGAAAGAG
>CAZGKP010000190.1:0-8118 GCA_964526215.1 uncultured Candidatus Sumerlaeota bacterium | reverse complement strand
GAGATTATCGTCTCCCCGGATACGTACCTGGAAAATATAAACTTCAAAGGAAAAAACATTATCCTGCGCTCTACAGAACCGGAAAATCCTACCATAGTTGCGGCCACCGTAATCGATGGCGTTCAAAACGGTTCAGTTGTTACCTTTGCAGGGACGGAGCTCACATCATGCGTCCTCACCGGTTTCACTATAACCAATGGCTATGCTCCCAACGGCGGCGGCATCCTTGGAAACGAAACCCTGGCGACCATCCAGTACAACAGTATAACAACAAACACCGCCCAAGGGACGCAGGATGGCAAGGGTGGCGGAATCTACGAATGCAACGGCGCAATCCTCCACAATACCATATCCGGAAACTCCGCCCGCACAGGGGCAGGCATCCAGCTCTGCAACGGCACAATCGAGAATAATATCATCAGCAGGAACATGGCAAATAGTAATGGCGGCGGGATTTACAAATGCGACGGCACGATCAGGGAAAATCTCATCTCCCGTAATAAAGGTTTCGAGGGCGGCGGCCTGGGTAGGAGTAATGGAATAATCCAGAATAATATAATTAAAGATAATACAGCCGACCTGGGCGGTGGGCTTTCAAAGTGTAACGGCTTCGTCCAGAATAATGTCATCGCCGGAAACCTGGGCAGGGATTTCGGCGGCGGACTTTACAAATGCGACGGCGCAATCCAGAATAACACAATCTACGGCAATTCGGCAAGGGATTATGGCGGTGGGTTGCACAATTGCGTAGGCGACATCAAAAACTGCATTATATGGAACAATGACGCCCCCACAGGCACACAATTTGATGACTGCTCCACGCCAACATATTCCTGCATCCAGGACTGGAGCGGCGGCGAAAGTAATATCTCCGCGGATCCCGAGTTTGTCGCTCCCGCAGGCGGCGATTTCCACATCAAGTTCCAATCTCCCTGCGTTGATGCCGGTAGCCTCATCTCTGATTTAACCGAAGATTTTGAAGGTGACTTGCGACCGGTAGATGTCTGGCCGGAGTTCCGGGGAGACGGCTCGGACTATGATATTGGCGCTGATGAATATGCGCTGGGTATTACCACCGATGTTATCCGTGACCATATCCTCGGCAGACTGACGATTCCGCAAATCTGGTTTAACGAGGCGGATATCAATAAGGACGGCATCATAGATGTCGCTGATTTAGTTCTGTTGATTCTTTCCGGGACATAATCCCGCATGTCACAATTTAACAGTCTAAAATATAGGACAGTCCCTCGACGAAAGATATTTCCAATTCGCATAGAGTAGAAACCGCTAAGGAATTTGTGCTATTTTCTGGTTGTATTAAGTAGCGCTGCGCCTTCCCTGAATAGTGTGGTGAACTCATACCACGTGCGCACCTTGAATAACCTGCGAGAGATGTAGGAGGGACGCAGGTGAAATGCACGTATTGCCTCGTTTCGCAATGCCCAAAGTTTTGCACGACTCAATTCCGCCGTCTCGTAAACGGGTTGAGAGATCGAGTTATCAAGCGTGGCGAGGTCATCTGTGATTAAGCCTTTCTCAATAGCATACTTGCGGAATTTCGTTCCCATTCGCGGCATCGCTACATTGAATGATGCAAATTCGGTATCGAGCTCAATCGCATAACGAATCGTCCGCCTGATGGATTCCACCGTATCGCCGGGTAGTCCAAGTATATAATGTGCCAGAATCCGGATGCCTATCTCTTTGCACAGAGCCACTACTTTTTTAACCTGTTCAGTACTGATGCCCTTTGTGTATTTTTCTAAAAGTTCATCGCTTGCAGATTCAACGCCGAGCTGTATTGTGTGGCATCCGGCAGCCTTCATTGCGCTTAAGAGTTCCTCATCGAGCACATTAACCCGTGATAGACATACCCAGGAGAAATTGAATCCCTCGCTTTGCATACGCTCGAGCAGCTCAAGTGTGCGTGGCTTATTCACTCCAAACGTGAAGTCCTTGATCCACAATTCCTTCACGCCCAGCCGCTTTAGCTCCCGCATCTCATCCATAACATTATGTATATTGCGCAGGCGAAAGCCGAGTTCCCCGCCGATGCAATAATCGCAGTGAAAGGGACAGCCATAATCAGTGAGGATTCCGGCGTAAGGGAGGCGCAATCCGTGCGGTATGCGATATTTTTTGAAGGGAAAAAGGTCGTAGCGCGGGATGGGGAGTGAGAATTCGCCCTTCTGTTGGCGATGTGCCCCACAAGAAAGTGAGCCGTCAGGCATCCGGTAAGTGAGATTGTTGAATTCACCGCGCTCCCCTTTCAGAAAGCCAACCACATCAGATGAGGTAAAGTTCAGGATAGCGGCATCGAGAAAAGGGTACGCGGCGAAGAATTTTGGGGTCTCGGCAAGCAGGCAATCTCCGGTGCCAATCATCTCGATTTTGCGAGGTGCCCGGTCGGCAATTTTTTTCAGTAAGGCAAAGTCCTCGGCAAAACTCACTGCACCGGTAAGAAAAACGATGGCATCAGGATTTATCTCTAACACGTTCCGCAGCGTCTCTTCGGGCGAGAGGCGCTGTTGCATCGCATCGAGGGCGGCGAGGTCAAAATCTCTCTTCAGTATCCCCGACAAAACAATGAGGTCGAAGGGTCCCCAGTAATAATGCGCCTTGGAGGCGTGGCTGCAGTAATAGTCGCGCAGATATATATGCTTTCCCGGAGGATTCAGAAGAAGGACTTTTGGGGAAGGT
The DNA here is from genome assembly GCA_964526215.1 of uncultured Candidatus Sumerlaeota bacterium. Classification (GTDB taxonomy): domain Bacteria; phylum Sumerlaeota; class Sumerlaeia; order MWCT01; family MWCT01; genus CAZGKP01. Next base: position 5,415 of record CAZGKP010000190.1, on the reverse strand, counting down.
GTTTGCATATTTAGCCGCTAGGCTCTGGCGTTTCAGTGGCAATTCCTTAACCACAGATTCATTTCGTTTCATTATCCAAATGTTAAAGAATGTATTATATCCACATAAACGTAGAAGGTATAAAACAATGAAAACAGCAGGGTCAAGAGGACATTTTTTTGCCTTTAGCTAACTTCTACCCAAATAGTATCATTCGGTATTTTGCCTGTGCATCTTTTACTTCTCACAGTTTTTGAAAAGTTATCCACAGGCAGATGGTATGCAAAATCAGCTCGCAAATACCCGGTAAATAATCTCTCTTTATCCCAAATTTCCGATGTTTTCAGAGATTATGGAATGTATAAAGCATTCTTTGAGAGTTATGGGCATAAGTCCTTAAAATTCAATATGTTACGATGGGAAATAGCCCGTGGGCACCTATACAGTATCCTGCATCGTAACCTGAAAAACAATCTATTAGATGAATGTATTCTCCCTCATCGGAGGTCGGGCAAGATGTGAGTTATCCACAGGTTTTTCCACAGGGTGTGCACCTCTGTGGAAATTTCGCAAGATGGATTCTCAAACCTTTCGGTAAGTCCTTATCCCGCAAGTTTTTTTTGATTGATTTTACTTGAATGATAGGGTGAAGATAACTTCAAGTTTAGTGTGAAATGTTTGTTTTTAGTTTATAATTTGATTACTTTTCGGGAGGCTTTCTATGCTGATGGGGAAGGTTGTTGGAACCGTCGTCTCAACGCAGAAGGATGTCGGTTTGCAGGGATACAAGCTCCTGGTGGTTCAGTGTGTAGATATAAAGATGAAACTGACGCCTGCTTATGTCATTGCCGCTGACGCCATAGGGTGCGGGATGGGTGAGATGGTGATTGTGGTGCAGGGGAGTTCTGCTCGCATAGCCGCACAGACAAAAGGTAAGCCGGTTGACGCCGCTATTATTGGCATTGTAGATTCGGTTGAGGTTGAGGGGAAACGGGTGTATCAGAAGTTCAAATAGCCCCTTAGAGCGCCGTGAATGACAACATTTTATCGTTGATGAAAAAATCTAAAACTGACAACAGACAATTCAAAATGAATATAGCTTGCCCTGGCTGATAATTGTGAGTTTTGTATTTTAGATTCCCGGATAAAGTCCTCAAAAAAAAATATGCCCTTAAGGGAGAATTACCTTGGACATTGCACGCTTAATCGGGACAATAGTGGCGACGCAAAAAGACCCCGCACTGGTTTCGTCCAAGATATGCATTATCCAACCTCTTGATAAGGATTTACGTCCGAACGGGAAACCCTTGGTCGCTACTGATTCGACATCACAGCGCGGCACAGGGGAAATCGTTTATTATGTAAGCAGTGGTGATGCAGTCTTCACTGGTCTTCAAGGTGAAAAAATCCCCGTTGACGCCGCTATTGTGGGTATAGTTGACCAGGTAGATTACAGAAAAGAATATATCCCGAGGGCTAAATAGATGCAACTGGCAGTCGTAATAGGTAAAATTGTCTCCACCGTGAAACACCCGGCTTACCAGACGCGCAAGCTTTTGCTCGTCCAGAGGCTCACACTTGATAAAAAGCCGTTTGGTAACCCAACTATGGCGGTGGATTATATGGATGCCGGTGAAGGGGACTTTGTGCTGCTCGGAGCTGCTCCGGGGCTTGCTTCTACTGTCTTCGGTATACCCAATGCCCCTATCCGGGAACTGGTTATGGGTGTCATTGACTGTGTCCAATTTGGCGACACCCGCAAGGGGTTCGGCAACAGCGTCCGTGCGCAAAAATCTAAAAGGAAATAACTCTTGACGAGAAGCTATCTCTCCCGTTACAGAATCGAATCCCTTTTGGTTCGAGAAATACAGCCAGAGATATTTGAAACTTTTTAATTCAAGATTCTTGAGATTTATCCGGAGGTGAAAGATAGTGCCGAACAAAAAGTCAGCAGCAAAACGAGTGAGACAAAACAAAAAGCGTGCCGCCCGCAATAGAGCCGCAAAATCTACTCTGCGCACATTTGTCAGAAAGGTCAGGAGGGCAATTGAGGAGGAAAATCCCGATGCCGCCAGAACCGCATTACCACAGGCTATCCGTGTGATAAACAAAACCGCTCAAAAGGGCATTATCCACAAGAAGAAGGCGGCAAGACTCGAATCACGTCTCGTGAAGAGGGTAAATTCCCTCGGTCCTCCGCCTCCCGAAAATCCACCATCTTGAAAAACCGTTCCATAATTTTTGTGAACTATTTATATGTAGCGACGTAAATACACCCGTATATCTACACTTGTCGTGTCTTTTAATCAACACAGTAAATTAAATCTATAAGGAAGCCAAGAAACCACGAGTCTTATCCGTCCTGGGCGGATTATTTCCTGCATTTCTGGTTTCCTACTAAAAATCCCACCACGTAGAGTATTGAATTTTTCTACCACTTTTGCCTCATAGAGTAAGGGAAACACCCCCGACAATTGCCTGCCTTGAATTTATGGCGTTAAAAGGATTCTTGACGTCCTCACACCCGTTATGCCTATTTATCACTTCTATTGTGAATTTATCCGAACCTGTGCACTGATTAAGCGGGTTAATTATGAATGACTTGCGTAAAGACCCTGTGTCGGGCAGATGGGTCATTATTGCTGCTGATAGGGCGAGACGCCCCCGTGACTTTCACAGGACTCTGCCGCAAACCGTAACTGAGGCAACCTGCCCCCTGTGCCCCGGAAATGAGGCGATGACGCCTCCTGAGATATGGCGCTGGAGCGAACCCGATGGTTCGTGGAGTATCCGCGTCATCCCAAATAAATTTCCGGCACTGCGCATCGAGGGAGATCTAATCCGATTGGGAGAAGGTCTCTTCGACCATATGTCTGGCATAGGGGCACATGAGATTATTGTTGATTCACCACACCACAAAGCCTGCCCCGAAGAACATAATTACGAGCAGATGTTCAGAATACTTACGGCATACAAGGTGCGCCTTGCCGACCTGGAGAAAGACACTCGCCTGCGCTACGGACTCGTCTTCAAAAATGTCGGCGCCGAAGCGGGGGCGTCTCTATCGCACCCTCACTCCCAACTCATCGCTATGCCCATTATACCTAAACACGTTAAAGAGGAACTCACAAACTGTATGGCTTATTATGACTTAAAAGAACGTTGCCTCTTCTGCGACATAATCAATCAGGAATTGCAGAACGCAAAACGCGTCATCGCTGAAACTGAATTCCACGTCGCCTGGATGCCCTATGCATCTCGTTTCCCCTTTGAGACCTGGATTCTGCCCAAGAAACACAATGCCGCCTACACAAAAGAAGATGAGGCGGGAATGCGCGACCTTGCGGCTCTTTTTCAGCAGGTAATTGCGGGACTGTGTCGTGTATTGGAAATGCCGCCATACAACTATGTCCTGCACACGCGTCCATTCCGTTTATCAGCCCGACACAACGATACTACTCTCGACTACGATTATCACTGGCACATCGAGATTATACCTCGCCTCACCAAGATTGCCGGTTTCGAGTGGGGCTCGGGGTTTTACATCAACCCCACACCGCCAGAAGAGGCAGCTCGCGTAATGCGGGAAACCTTAAAATAATACTCCCGGAACCGCACTGACTCTTTGTGATTTCGACAATTCGTGTAATTCTCATAATTCGTGGTTTATAAGCAAGAACCACGGATTTCACTAATTTCACGAATGCTATATATTGGCTCCAATCTAATCCGTGGTTGCTGGTTACTCTTATGACATTGCTCACCATTGTCGTCATCCTTACGTTACTTATAATCCTGGTCTTCAGTTACACAAACGGTTTTCACGACATCAGCAATATCATCGCCACAATGATTGCGTCTGGGGCTATGAGCGCCAGACAGGCGCTTCTTATGGCGAGCGTATTTGAATTTGTGGGACCGCTTGTAGTAGGCACTATGGTCGCTAATACAATCGGTTCCCTCATAAACGTAGAGGTAATAACGTCGGAGTACGGCTCGCAACACGTAATCATCATCGTTGCGGCAGGGATTGTCGCAGCAATCGGATGGAATTTGGTCACCTGGTATCTCGGGCTGCCCTCGAGTTCGTCTCACGCGCTATTTGGTGGTCTTGTCGGTGCAACACTTCTTGCAACGCGCCAGGTTGCTGCCATACACTGGGGATTCCGGGGATTTAACCTACAGTATCTCCAGGGATTTGCAGGCATCGCAGCGGCGCTGTTCTTTTCCCCACTGCTTGGATTTGCCCTGGGGTTCTTGCTAATGCACCTGACCCGCTTTTTCCTAAAATGGGCAACCCCGCGGGCAAACGTAAAACTGAAACACGCACAGTGGCTCACTGCCTGTGCACTCGCATTCAGCCACGGTTCAAACGATGCCCCGAAAGCAATGGGGGTTATGACGCTGGTGCTGGTTGCGGGTGGGTTTCTACCTGAATTTCAGGTGCCATTATGGGTAAAGATTACGTGTGCCGGCGCCGTAGCACTCGGTGCGATGTCGGGCGGATGGCGAATTATAAAGACAGTCGGGCGCGGTATTTTCCACCTCCGACTTGAGCACAGCTTTAACACACAGATTGCATCGGCGATGATAATACTCGGAAATTCATTTGTTGGCGGACCGGTCTCGACCACCCACGTGGTCTCATCCACAGTTATGGGAGTGGGAACGGCGGTGCGAAAAAAGGCAGTTAGATGGAAGAAGGTCTCGAGCATAGTGCTTGCCTGGGTGGTAACGCTTCCCGTCACGGCAATTTTAGGGGGCATTTTTTATTTGCTCTTTATGCCGCTGGCGGGCAAGATATAAAAATGTGTGAGAGGGAAAAATTGTGGAAAGAGAACAAAAAAAAAGGGGGTTATTGGCAAGATTTCTTCCCAGGGAGTATGATTTTTACGGGCGACTCACCGAGCACGTAGAAAAGGTTCGCGAGGGTGTGGAGGCACTTGTTAAATGGTTTGATACCGGCGACCCCGCAATCGCTGAACGCGTGCGAGATATTGAACACGAGGCAGATGATATTATGCGGACAATCGCATCCGAACTCGGTAATGTATTTTCCACTCCCATTGACCGCGAGGACATTCATACCCTATCCACCGCAATTGACCAGATTATTAACTATGCCAAAAACACCGTCAGGGAAGTAGAGATGTTCAATATTACGCCCGATGAGTCTATGCGAAAAATAACAAAGGTGATTCTCGCCGGCTCCTGTCATCTCAAAGATGCAATCGCCTTGCTCCCCTCGCACTCACCTGAAATCATCAAACTCATCCAGCAGACCCAGAAATGTGAGAGACGTGTGGAGAAAATTTACCGCAGAGGCGTCAACATACTGTTTGAAGGCGACGATATGAAAGAGATACTAAAACGGCGAGAGGTCTACCGGCACCTCAGCAATACCGCTGACCGCCTTGAGGAGGCGGCAAATCTCCT
>CAZGKP010000189.1:1933-8169 GCA_964526215.1 uncultured Candidatus Sumerlaeota bacterium | reverse complement strand
TTGGGGGCAGGTCAGCACCCTTTATTAAAGTGTTATATTGCCCGGCGTATTCCTGCCTTCAAAAATCTCATCGAACAGTGAAGCGATGTATGCCACGGGGGTTGTGAGTTCGTATGGCAGAAAGTGTGGACCTGCATCATCGGGTATGGATGGCACAATGAACTGCTCCAGTCCATTGTAGATGGGATAACGATTGTAATCCACACGGTAGGATTCAAAGGCAGTTGCACAGGTCCTGAACTCCGCATTGACACGCGACACCTTTGAGCGTGTCTGTGCCTCCAGAAAGTTCGGGACGGCAATTGCCGCCAGGATGGCGATGATTGCCACCACAATCAAAAGCTCGATGAGCGTAAATCCCCTTATGGGGTATCTGGTTTGGGTAAACATAGCACGACACCTTCCTTTCAGATAGATATAGTTTTCCTTTAGAGATTCAAGCAATTATGGTTTTAGGGGTGCAGGTGTGAAAAAGGAGGTGCTCGCTTCAGAACCACAAAGAATTGTGCATCGGAGACTAAAACTATTTGCGGCGTGGGTATAATAATCCGTAATGGACTTTGCGGGAGTATTTGATAGATAGGCGGAGTGGCATCCGGCACATCAACACTATTGCCCGTGAGGCACAATGGACAGGTGGGGTGATACTCGCGTCCATCGGCGTGGATAATGGCGTGAATAATAAAGACGGCAACTGCCAGAGTCGCCAGCGCCAGAGCAAACCGCAAGGGAGAAATGCCGTAAGAATTTCTATGTCTGGGCAGAGTTATCGTCTCTTTATCACCCACCGGGTTGGTGCGCCTTGAAAAGTTGAAATGGAAAAAGTCAGTGCGGTTCAGCCTTAATAAATAAAAGTGGAAATACTATGTCGCTGGTGCAACACGGAATCCATACCGCGAGGAATAAAAACACAAATGTAACAGAGAATAACATCGGGGACAAGGTTCCACCAATAGCCATAATGATGTGAAATAGCGACGCCCAGGTGCTTAAGAACACGTGTCCGGCGTGGGGGAATTTCGTCCTTGGCCAGTTGCGAGCGATTATAATGCCGGCTATCGCCATCGGATTCACCAACCACCACTTCTCAATGAAACCTATATGAATCCCCTTATTGGGTAGGTGAAGAAGTGCCTCGCCGAGATATGGAATTATCGAATCGCTCAACGTTGCAATCCCAATTGAACCGGTATAACCTATCAGAATCAGAATCCAGAGTTTGCATCTTTTCTCAACATGAAGCTTATACATAGACGCAGTTACGAGTGCACTCAAGATGACATGGATTGGATGCAAGACGTAAAAAATATTAAAGGCGACTTTTCCGGGTAGTCTGTAAAAAATCAGCATTATGACGATGCCGCTCATTGCCCCCAATGTCGTGAAAGGTGCATGCCTCCTGAGTTCCGCTAATATCTGCTTAAATGTGTGAATCCTGGACATTTTCTTCACCTCCCGATTCGCTGTGCCGGGCGCATTCTGGACATAGCCCCTCGATGAAGACCTTCTGGCGTTCCGGGATGTAACCCTTTTTCAATCCGCTGACAAGCGGCACCACCGCACCTCGCATACAGGCTGTCTTTCCGCATATTCGGCAGGTAAAATGCGGGTGACAGCGGTCCCGCTCACAGTAAGTGGGTAACTCAAAGACCCAGGTGCGGGAATTTACATAAGCCCTGTGAACGATTCCGGTTTTTACAAATGCCTCCAGAACGCGATACACGGTCACCCGGTCAATGCTACCTTTTGCAAGGGCATCGAGGATATCGTGATGTGAAAGGGGGCAATGGGCTTTCAGTAGCAGTGTAAGAATCAGCCGCCGCGCCTTTGTGCACCGCAATCCCGAATTGCGCACCATACCCTCGGCTTTTTCGGAAAGAGGTTCTGCTGGCATTGACACCACTCTTGAAAATAAATCCCCAACCATAGAAGAACAAAATAGACAATAGAATAATTGCAACTCAGTTGCAAGAAAATAATGAATGAAACGATATCTTTCCCCGCCTCCGCTCACAGGCGAGATGTAAAATCTGTAATCTCAACGATGAATTTCTATCACAACTCAATAGATGATGCCCTCAGATGTTGGCGAGGGCACCGGGGTGGGAATTGGGGTGACTGCGGTTTCAATCACCTCGCCCGGTGAAGGTTCAGGTGTGGGCGTCTCCTCGATCTCCTGGACGGCTTTTTCTTTGTCGAGGGTTTCAATCTTCTGGATAATTTTATCTGTTATATCGCAGCGCTCAGATGCATAAAGGACCGCATCACTCCGCAAGATGAGGTCATAGTGAGCCTCCTTACCGACTGCGGCGATTGCGCGGTCAATTCGCTCAAGGGTGGGTTCAACAACCTCGCTTTCGGAGCGGCGAAGCACTCGGTTGATTTTATCCCGCTGGTTCTCAATCTCAATCTTCAGGTCATCGAGTTCCTTACGGCGCGTCTTGCGCTGCTCGTCCGTAAGGATTGTCTTCTGCTGCTCGTATGCATCGGATAACACTTTATACCTGGTGAGTTTCTCCGTCATAGATTCCCGTTCTTTTTTAATCCCCTCCTGGACGGCATCAATTGTGCGTCGGATTACGGCAGACTTCGCCATTACGCGGTCGAGGTCAACATAGCCAATTTTCAAATTCAAGCCTGTTTCTTGTGTGGCAAAAATGGAAACTGGCAAAAGAAACCCCGTCACCATTAATGCAGATATCCGTTTCATATTGCTACCCTCATAAATTGGATTAAAAGGCGGCGCCGAGGCGGAAGTGAACGAACTGTGTATCATCGCGGTGGCGTTTCAGGATAGCCTTTGCAAAGTCAATCTGGAGGCGGACGACGGATATTTTCAGGCGAAGCCCTGTGCCGATACTGGCACGCGGGGAAGCAAGTCCGACCGTCTCATCCAGCATCCCGGCGTCTAAAAAGATAACGCCCTTCAGGTCGCCATAGATAGGGTAGCGTAGTTCATTCTTGATGAGGAGTTTGGTAGAGCCACCGAGAGCCATATGATGGTCGCCCTTATCGTGAGGTCCGGCGCCGCGATAGGCAAAACCACGCAGGTCGGTTGAGCCGCCTAAAAAGAAACGTTCCGAGATGCCCACCTCATCTGAATCGTAAGGAATCAACCCAGCGTAGCCCTGCACGGCGTAAATGAGGTCTTTGTAAAACTTATCATAGTAAGAATAGCTTACGGATAGTTTTGTTAGGGGACCATCTGCGTAGCCGACTTCAAGTCCGGCACTGCGGCGAAAGCCCTTTGTGGGCCACCAGACATCGTCCCGGTGGTCTTCGACTATCCGATAGCGCACCGCTGCCACGGGATATGAATCAAGGTCGGTCTCAATGTCCTCATCTTCATCGTAGAAGTTTTTATGTTCGAGGCGAAGACGCACGTATTCACGGACATATTCGGACAGGGGTTTCCCGAATTCCACCGATGTGCCATAGACACGTTCGCTGTATTCCCGATAGCGGAATCTGTCCCGATAGAGGTCCCATTCAAGGGAGGTGGAGGTGTCGCGGAAATAGCGGTCAAGGTAGCCGATGTGGAAAGCGGAGGAGCGTGTTCCCAGGAGGGCGCGCACCTTTAAGTCGCGGGCATCACCGAAGAGGTTTCTCTCCCGGTAGCGCACCTGAAAATATGCCCCTGGCGACTCGCCATAACCAATGCCGAAGATTAAATTCCCGGTAGGTGTCTCCTCCACGTTGACAACCACATCTCTGACATTTTCCTTTTCCGTGGGTTCGCGGGTGATAGAGACGTTTTTAAAGATTTCAAGGCGTTTCAAGCGTTCAACCGTTCGCACCTCCTGAAATGTGCGATAGACGCCTTTGGGTTTGAGTCGAACCTCACGCAGGATTACGTTGTCTTTTGGCGGCGGCGCTACCCTGTCGTAAAATTTCTCAATGAAGTTTTCTGGTTTCCCGCGTTCATATCCGCGGCGGCGCACCTTAATTTTGCCGACATATATCCGCTCATTCTCCCTCAGATTCAGGACGAGACTGATGGCGTTTTTACCGGGGAGGCGCTCAAAATCGGGACTTACCTCTAATTGGATGTAGCCCTCGTCACCATAGAGGCGGCGGAGTTTTGCCATCGCCTTACGATACCTCTCTGCGCTGAAGTAGCGCCCGATAAGCTCGGTAAAGCAACCGGTGATTTCCGCCGACGTAAAGAGTGTGACACTTTTTGCAATTACCGTATTTACGCGGTAGCGCGGTCCTTCGTCTATAATGATTACGGGGCGAATCCAGCCCTTTTCCTCATCATACTCAGCCTTACCGCGTTTCACAACCACATCAAGGAAGCCTCGATTTTTGTAAAAGATACGCAGGACATCAATGTCGTCATCAAAGGTCGTCTCGTCGAAGTAATTCTTCACAAACGCCCACGAACCTTTATTATCAAGTAACAGGCGCAGGCGAAAACCGCCGTAATGTTTATTGCCCTTTATGATGAGGTCTTTAATAAGGATTTTCTTTCCTTCGTCCACAACGATACTGACGCGGGCTTTGCCCGGCTCTACCTCTTCAGTGCGCACCTTGACCTTTGCATTTTTATATCCGCCACCAGAGTAAAGTTTTTCAATTGCCAGTTTCGCCTTAATCTCTGCACCTGCGGGGAGGATGTCTCCCTTCTTGAAAGGGAGGCTGGCAAGAATCCTGGCTGCCTTGAATTTGCGATTCCCGATGACGTGTATGTCCTCGATAATTGGATTTTCCTTAACCGAAACGATTATGCGAATCCCTCCCGCCACATCCTCCTTGTAGAAATGTATATCCTCAGAGAAATAGCCCAGTGCATATACGGCTTTAAGGTCCTCGCTTCGCATTTCGGGGGATGAACGATGCCCAACTTTTGTTTGCATCACGCGCAGGACATCTTCCTCTTTAACAGTGCGCAGCCCCCTGATTACAATCTCCTTAACCACCGGTTCCTGCTGGGCAAAGAGATTTGTTGAGAGGAAAACCGCAATCAAGCAAAGCGAGAAGATTTTATGAGAAGGCAGGCGATTTAACATATTATTCCGACCGAGGGGTTTCCGAGAAACTCACATCAAATTAACAGTTCACTACGAAGCGAGCGACACAAATGCAAGTAAAATATATCCCGCCCTTTTCTTTGGCACAACGAATCCTGAATTAGAGAGGAGGATCTGTTGATAGGAGAGTTTGTTCTTCGCACTTTGTCCTTGCATTCAAAAGACCCAACCCTGTAAAAAATTGTTGTTGTAACCGAGCAGGTGAGAATGAACAAAGGACTATGGGAAAATGACAAACTCACTTCTTGAAGCCCTGAAAAATCTGAATCCCAATACCCCGTTGCGAGGCAAAGAGATCGAGGCTTTTTACGTGCCCCGCCCCGATAATCCTTACAAACGGCTAAAGACCTATATTTTAAGTGAGGAGAATCCCAAACTCCCCCTTACCGGACCCATTGGAGTGGGCAAATCCACCGAACTAAACGTTATCAAAAAGGGTCTGGAAGATACTTTTTTAATCATCTCCCCCGAACCGGAAGAAATGGCGGGAAAAGAAGATATGGGATATGTCTCGTTTCTGTTCCTTCTGGTTCGGGAGATGCTACAACACATTGATACCACCAAAACAAAATACCTGTTTTCAAAAAAAATTCAAAAGCACTCGTAAACCTTGCATTCACCCTGAAAAATACACTGGAGAAGGAAAAGGGGGAAAAGGTCCTTTTCATCCTCGATGACTTTGAGAAACTGGAACCACGCATCATTGAAGACATCTTCATTTAGCACCACGATACTATCAAGCAATTTCCTTTTCCTATTCTCTTCACAATTCCCCTTATTTTTTGCTATAAGGACAAAATCCGCGCCTTGCAAGATTTCTATGAACAACCCGTGAACCTTTATCCCATCACTGTTAAATCGCGCAATGGCAAATCAAACCCGGAGGCGATGACCTTCTTTTCCGAACTTCTTGAAAGGCGCGCCGGAAAAGTGCCTTTCCCGGAAGGGTTAGTTGATAGGATGGCGATTTTCAGCGGTGGGCTTATCAGGACATTTCTCCAACTTGCCCGGAATGCAATACGGAATGCTATAATTGAAAATCAGGAGCGGGTGATGGCGCAGCATCTTGAGATGGAACTCCAAACTGCAAGAGAAACCTACTTCCGCCTCCTGACAGATGAAGACTATGAGAACCTTGCAAAATATCGTCGCTCCAGAGAAGCAGTTGTCCCCGGTATGGAACGCTACATCCGTGAAAATGTT
>CAZGKP010000189.1:0-1923 GCA_964526215.1 uncultured Candidatus Sumerlaeota bacterium | reverse complement strand
AATGTTGTCCTGGAATACAAAGATAATGAGGGGTTGTGGTATCAAGTAAATCCGATAGTTGAACCGCTACTTGATAAATATTTGAGGCGTCGCTCTCTCCAGACCACACTCGCGCCAGGGAAAAGACTGTGATTGAAAATCTGCGGGAGCTCGCACAAACTATTGTCCTTCATAAAGAAACTCTCCAATACTATCTCTTGCTTCTATACAAGACTTATGAGGAAAGGGATATAGTCTCCTTAATCCTCAAGCGCGAACTCTCCCGCGACTTTGATGTCCGGCAGATTCAAATCCCCCCCGAGGCAGATGATTTTATACCGGATGGACTTTTGCAAAGCCTGAAGAACCTCCAGCACACGGTTAAGGGCAAGAATCCCTGCGTCTTTATCTTTGGCATAGAGCATACTATCCCCACTGGGCTGCGCATTCTGAATTCCAATCGTGAGAAATTTCGGTTCAATTTCCCAATCGTATTCTGGCTCCCTGAACACCTGGAGGGAAAATTCGCGGAACTGGCTCCCGACCTCTTTAGCTTCTTCTGGACGGACCGCTTCCTGGTTGGCCTCCTGAATACTGAATTGAGCGATGGTGAACTCCAGGAATTGTTGAAGAGGTTTGAAGAAAAATATCACAGGGATTCCGAAGCCTTCTATACTGCGTGGGAGAAGGGAGAGTTTGAGGAAACCTTTGAAACCCACGATTGGGCAACCATTTACCGCTTCCTTCATCTACAGGCAAGGGAATGAAAATCCACAAATCCTTCAAACAATATAAGAGCGAAATCCAGAGATGCATTTATGATTCAGTTTACGTTAAGCGCCCGCAATATGTGCATCAAAAAGAAAGGGCGGGGAGAAAAGTTCTCTTTATCGGTTCCTCGATGAAATCAGTGCACGATGTGTTGTTCTTTTTCGATGAATCATATCTTCGATTTGAGATTTCTATCGAGGAATGCGGCAGGGAAATCAATATTGATAGCTATGCGGTTCATTGGGAAAATGAAGATGGCAAAAATATCTTCAGCATTCTTTATGAATGGGATAATCTTAAGGCACGAAAGCAAGCAGATTATGACGCAACTCTGGGTGATTCATATCAGCATCCCAAAGGGCATTTGCATATTAATAAACACAACCAGCTGAGGCTTCCGACCAACTTTGTGGATTTTATTCAAATCTTTAGGGCAATCGAGTCCTGGAGAGAGAAGCGGAGAGGACTTCCCTGACGATTTATTTCATAAAAACAATTGCTTACGGCAAGTTCAATGTGATATTCACTTCGTAAATTTGACGGGAGGGTCCCAGATGAACAATTGCAATATTTCGGGGAATCTCGTAATCTTTGCTTCCCTCATCGCGATGGCTTTCGCATCAACCACCGCTTTTGCACAGGAACCTCTCCCGCTCACACGCTCAATTGTCTCCCTTACTACGCCTTCTGTATCCCCCGCCTATGTTGCTGCTCCCGAAAGCCTCTCGATGGATGAGAAACCTAAACTCCACATCGAGATCAGGGTCTTTAAGGTCAGCTTAAAAAATCAATATAAGTTCGGTGTGGAATGGAACAGGGAGAAATTAGAAGCGGCACTCGGTAAACCCCTTCGGGGGCAATTCCTCCCACAGATTGGAGATAAATCAAAACTCCAGGTGGAATCCCTCATTATTCCAGACCTCGAAAGATTCACAGACTATCTTGGAAATTTCGGCGAGACAAAACTCCTTTATAGCCAGAACTGGAGCCAGCTCCTGGGCGAAGAGATGACCCGGACACTTCGCTCAAGTATCCCCTTCAGGACAATCTTCACCGGAGCCCCTGGCGTATCTCCAACTGGTGCGGCCACCTATGCCCAATCGAGCATAAGCGTGGGACTTACTATAAAGGTCTCGATAGGGGGACTTCAGATTTCGGGCGAGGAACCCAGCG
>CAZGKP010000188.1:0-8183 GCA_964526215.1 uncultured Candidatus Sumerlaeota bacterium | reverse complement strand
CCCTGTGCAGTACTTTTTCCCAGGATTTGCTCAATCGTAGCGGTAATGTCCTGTTCATCAATCCTGCCATCGTTATTGGCATCACCGGGTTGCGCAGCGGAGGTCACCCCGGGTATAGCCACCACCACTAGAACAAGTACCGCAATTGACACGATTCTTACGATGCATAATTTCATTGTTCTCCTCCTTATATTGAATTCGTTGCTCAAATCAGACTCTCGGGAGAGACTATCTCTCCGGCAATGGCGGACGCAATGGCTGTGAGCGGCGAGGCAAGATATGTGTCGCCGTCCCCCTGCTTTCCAGGGAAATTCCGATTCGCCGTTGAGACCTGCACCTCGCCTCTCCCCGTCATACCAATCTGTCCCGATGCACACCCGGCACATCCCGGATGACTCACAATCACGCCCGCATCGTAAAATTGTGAGACGATACCGTCTTTTAGCATCTGCCCGAAGACCTCGCGGGTTGCGGGCACCGCTTTTGCCATCACACTCGGCGTAACTTTTCTCCCTGCTAAAAATTCCGCAGTAAGGGCAAAATCTTCGTAGCGCCCGTTTGTGCAGGAGCCGATGAAGACCGAATCCACCTTGCGTCCGGCGAGTTCAGTTACGGGGTGCACATTATCGGGCTTTGGCGGGGCTGCCATCTGCGGTGGCAAATCGGTAATGTCCATCTCCATCACATCGCAATATTCAGCATCCGGGTCAGCAAGAACCGGTTCAATTTTTTCCGGGGTCCGGGAGCATGTGCGACAAAATTCGATGATTTCCTCGCTCGGTGGAATCAGTGCGCATACCGCGCCCATCTCAGTTGCCATCGAGCAAAGCGTAAGGCGTTCGGCGAGGTCGAGTCTCTCAATCTGTTCTCCGTAAAATTCGATTGCGCGCCCCAGCGCCCCGCCTGCTCCCATCCGCCCCACGATATAGAGCGCAAGGTCTTTGACAGTTGTGGGATAATCGTATGCTCCCCTGATAATGATTTTCATTGTAGGAGGCGCCTCAAACCACGTCTTGCCGAACTTGAATGCGAATGCAATATCCACGTCGCCCATCCCCTGCCCGAAGGCACCCACCGCGCCGAAGATATTGAAATGGCTATCGGTGCCGACAGCCGTAATCCCCGGCGTAATATAGCCATTTTCAATCAGGACGTGCGTGCCGATGCCCGAATTCACATCAAAGATGCGGATGCCTTGTTCCTTGGCAAAGATGCGGCAGATTTGCTGATTGTTGGCATAAGGAATCGTAACCGCCGGTGCATTGCAATCGAAAGTGAAGACGGTTTTGCTGGCATCGTCAATCGGGTTTTGGGGATATTCCCGGCGCAAGTTTTTCACGACATTTGCGCCACCGAAATCGCGAGCACTTCGCACATCAAGATTCATCCAGACGACCTGACCTGCCCGCACCTCATCATCCGAGTGAGCAGCGATGATTTTCTCAATAATCGTTTTTCCCATCCCACACTCCGGCTAAAATAATAAATACTCCAAATTCTCCAGAGGATACGAGATATAAAGACGATGCAAGGAGACACAATCAAGCTTTTTCCGCCCACACCTGCCAGAGGCTGTTTTTCGTAGAGCTAAACTGTTACAAAAAAACAAGATTTTAACGGTTAGTAGTATATTGCTCAATCGGGCGGATTGTATTAGTAGTCTAACCTCAAGAAAATGATGGGTAGAGTTTTATTAACTTTATCCGGGCATCCTCGGTCATAACCTGAATAACTATGGTTAAATAAATGACACATCCCACCGATGGCGCGCTTCGGCATTATTAAGCGGTCAGGATATTAGCTGTGTGCTGTGGCTTTGCGATATAGTGCCTCGGTTTTTTCGGCGAGGGTATTTTCCGAGAAATTTTCGCGGACATATTGCCTTACGACTCCGGCATAGGTTTGTGCAATCGGGCGATTTTTGTAAAGGAAGAGGATTGCTTTCGCCAGTGCATCGGCATCGCCCGGCGCAACGAGTATCCCTCGCTCGCCATCCTTGATAATGTCGGGTATCCCGCCCACATTGGAGGCAATGATCGGAAGCCCCGCTGCCGCCGCCTCCAGAACCGCCGTCCCTAATCCTTCCGAAATTGAGGGCATTACGAAGAGGTCAAAAGAGGCAAGCACGTCAGGGATGTCCGCTCTGAAACCTGTGAAAAAGACCCTGTCGGATATCCCAAGATTGCGGGCATAAGCCGTCAGCTCACCATACATTGAACCTGTGCCGCTAACGACCAGAATCAGGTCTTTTGCCGCATCTTTTATTCTGGCAATTGCCTGAAAGAGGGTTCGATGTCCCTTTTCCTCGCGAAGACGTCCGGTTATGCCAGTGACGAAACGCCCCGTTATGCCTAATTCGCTTCGCACCTTCTCGCCGTCTCCGCTACCGTAATATTCGGCATTCACCGCACTGTGGATGAGGGCGAGATTCTCTTGCCTGATATATGGTTTGGCGGCGCAGTAGGTCAGGATGGCGTTCGATATGCAGACAATTTTGTCTATCGCCTTCCCGTAAAGCCAGCGGTTGGCAATATGGTCCCGGATAGGGAATATATTATGTTTTGTCCTGATAAAGAGAGGGCGGGGGCGGAGTCCAATCAGGACAAATGCCGTCGCCCAGGAATCCTGTGAACCGTGTGTGTGGACGATGTGGAATCCCTCTTTTGTGATGAGGCTGCGGAGTGTGCGGATGTCGCGGAGGATGGCGAGGGGGCGAAAACCACTTATGAATTGTGCGCCGTCAAAAATCCCGAGACCATCGCTTCGCGCCCGTTCTAAAAGGATGCTCCCCGGCGGTGCTGCAATGGTTACGGCGTGCCCCTTTTCCGATAGTTTACGGCAAACAGTAAGGATGCGGTTCGATTGCCCACCCCAGCCTCTGTGGAAATTTGTATGGAGGATTCTCATAAATCAGTCATCCCTGATTGCTCTGCGATCAGGCATCATCAGTCTATTGTCAATACTGATTACGCCGCATTGCTGATTACGCCGCATTGCTGATTGCGTTGAGATTCGCAGCGGCAAAAACGCCGCTGGTGTTTTTCTGAATTTCAGTCAAACGTAATTCCCCCAGCGTCTCTTGTTCTTGCGTTGGTGTATGAAATGATAAAGCGGACTGAAGTAATATCTGAAGTGGAACGGCGTCACGTCTGACATAACCATAATCCGCGGGAGGTAAAAAAGTTGCGACGCGCAAATACGATTGTCCCTGATGGCGGAGACTGCACCGATATATCCCGCATCGCGCACGGCTTCGACTACCTCTTTATTGAAGTTGCCACAGGGATAGCTGAACCACTGAACGCGACAGTTGAGCAGGGTCTCCAGTTCCTCTTTTGAGCCGGCGATTTCTTTTTGAGCTTCATTGATGGGGATACTTGCGAGCCGCCTGTGGGTTACGGAGTGTGAGCCGATTGTAATTCCCGATGCCGCCATCAGGCGAAGTTGATTGAGCGAGAGGTGGCGAGTGCAAGAGTTGGGATTCTGTGCTGAATCTGCCTCACTACGCACCTCGCCGGAGACCATAAAGACGGTTGCGGGGAAACCATAACGCTTCAGTATCGGATATGCATAGGTGAAATTATCCTCATACCCGTCGTCAAAGGTGATTGCGACTGTGCGCCGGGGAAGGGCAGTTTTTCCAAGTAACCCTGTCCGAATATGGTCGAGTGTGGTAATGGTGAATCCGCTGCGCCTCAAGAAATCCATCTGCCAGGCAAAGGAGGCAGGTGATACAAAAAGACCGCGGTGCGGATGATTATCCGGGGATTCCGCCACGTGATGATATGTCAGGATTGTTGGACTCATTTACTGGCGGGGTTCTTTCCGGCAAAAGAAGATAGCTGGCGATATTCCTCCGGGGAAATCAGACCTTTTTTCAAAAGGTCATTTATATCAACGGGTCTGGTTTCGCGGGGTCTCGGCGAGGGGCGTGTTGCACCAATCTGCACCTCGGGCTTCGCAATGTTTATGGGTGGCAGTTTAAGGGGTAATTCTTGTCCCTTTTCCGGCGGCTTTTGCTCCTCTGTGGGTGTTGATTCCATAAAGCGCTGGATGAGTTTAGACTTGATTCGTTTATATTCTTCTTCCGAGACCAGACCTGTGCGCCTCATTTTCGTAAGGGCGTTTAAATCCATTCTGTAGTGTTTGACTTTGCGGACTTTACGGTTTACGACTCCCTTTACCACAAGGGCAACTATAATTATCATAATGATGCTAAGGAAGAATCCGACCGCATAGAGAGTCAGCTCTACGAAATCAGATTCTCCCAAGAAACTTATGAAATTGCCGAAATAATTATTCATCGCTCATTTCGATGTTGCATGGAATTGAACTTGCAAATGCAATTCTTGTTGATACTATTTACATTCTGATGCTATCACGCAAGCTGAAAAAGGGTGATGAGCTTCAATTTTTGAACAGGGGGATGAAAAAATGCGACCGTCTATGTTCCTGACTCGCTGTGCATGGTTTATGGCAGCAATTTTTATTCTATCGAGTTGTTCGCAGATTTTACCGCCCAGTAGCGAATACCCGGATTCAGGTTACCTGCCATTGGGGGAAGGAACTCTCGCTAATGCTGGCATTGACGCCGATAAGTTGCACAACATTGACCTCATCATCAATGAGGCGATAGAGAAGGGAGATGCGCCCGGTGCGGTTCTCTTCGTCGGTAAAGACGATAAGATTGTATATCACAAGGCTTATGGCAATCGCCGCGTGAAACCATACATCGAGCCGATGACGGAGGATACAATCTTCGACCTGGCGTCCTGTTCCAAAGTGCTCGGCACATCCGCAATGACGATGCTACTGATTCAGAACGGGAAACTCACCCTGGATACAAAAGTTGCCGATGTGCTACCGCAATTCGCTAAAGAAGGAAAAGGCGATGTAACGGTCTGGAATCTGCTCACGCACACATCCGGTCTGCCGCCTTATTGCAACTGGAAAGAGGCTGATAAACGGCGCGGGGATAAATCTACCACCGATGCACTCATTGATTACATCTGCTCTCTGAAAAAACGCTATCCGACCGGCGAGTTCTACTGGTATTCTTGCCTGAATTTTCTGACCCTCGCTCGCGTGAATGAGACCGTTGCCAGCGAGAGTATGCAGACATTTTTGCAACGCCACCTCTGGGAGCCGCTCAGGCTGAAAAGCACCGGCTACATCCTCACCCCCGAACAGCTCAAACGCACCGCTCCCACATCCAGCAAAGAGGTCGGCGTCGTCCATGACCCGCTGGCGCACTATTACAAATCTACCCTCAAGCACTGCCCCGGCAATGCCGGTCTATTTATGAGCACGCGCGATATGGCGGTCTTTGCTCAGATGATTCTCAATAAAGGGATGTATAACAATGTGAGGATATATAAACCCCGGATAGTGGATATGTGGACGCGCCCGCAGATGACACGCCCTAAATATGAACCGAAAGAGAAGCCCGACCACAAGGGTGAATTAAATCGCCGCGCCCTTGGCTGGATAAATTATCTCGACCCGCCTTACGTTTCGAGGAAGGCACCCGATGGCTCCTTCATCGGACACACCGGCTATACCGGCACCTATATCTGGATTGATAAACATTCAAAGACCTTTCTAATCTTTAACACAAATACCGTGCATATCAATGCCGAACCAAAGATACATCCATATCGCAAGCGTATCGTGCAGGTATTGCTCCACAGTCTCCCCGAATATAGGTGAGGGATGTGATGCGTGGCACGCTGGAGGTATAATATCTTCCCCTCGTCTGTAAAAGAGATGATTACTTTTGCCTTCGAGAGGCGAGGTTTATTGCGGATGCTGTGGCTTGTGGCGGTGATAGCGTCCCTTTCCACCCTGATGAAATATGGGGTATGGAAGGCAAGAGAATCCCCCGTTTCGATTGCGTTTCAAACCTATTACGAAGCCGCCACAAAGGCGGCGAATAAAAAATGCCCTTATGAACTCCGCAACAGACCCAATATTTACTGCTATCCCTTATTGCTCGCTGCTGCACTTATCCCCCTTTCGCATATTGAGTATGAAAAGGCGAGGCTTTTATGGTATATTGGCAATTGGGTAGCGCTCTTTTTAATCATCGCCATAATCGTGCTCTGGGCAAGAAACCTAATTGCCACGTCCCACACACGCACCCCACGCGAACGAGGGAACAGGGTGGCTCTAACAATATTGTTAGTTATCGGTTATGTGCCGCTGCTGTATACGTTTTCCGATGGGCAGATAGATTTATGGGTTTCTGCCATAACGCTTGCGGGGTTTTATCTTGCCAGATTTGGGCGCAGGGGCATCGCAGGAGTTCTGGTAGCGGTGGCAATCCTTTTGAAGATTGCGCCAATTCTCTGGCTACCCGGTTTGATATTTCTGTTAAAAAAGCGCGGAATCCTTGCCGCCATAATATCTGTCGTAATCTATGAATTGTTCATTGGGCTGATGGGCTGGTGGAAATGGGAGTGGTTTCTTGCATCTGAAATTTTGCCAAGATGGCAATTTCACACGGCGCTACCCAGTTTCTCCCTCTTTCACATTGTATATAACTGGGGGATGCATCTTGGTTTTGCTGGAGAGACGGTTACTGCCTGGGCGTTACGTATCTTCTGGGCGGGACGCATTGTGGCTTTATCTATTTACGCCCTGATTTTGTGGTTGGGTTGGAAGAGGCGTTTGTCCGCCTGGGCTTGCGCCGGACTCGCCGTTCTTATCAGTTATTATATAATGGCAATTATGGAGCCGAACCACCTCATCTGGATTGTGGTGCCGATGATTATCGCACTTCTGGAAGGGAGCGGAAAATTAAGTATACTGGAGATTGGTGTGGTAGGTGTTGTGTGGCTATTAGGTTCGCTCTGTTTTGAGAGTGTTCAAACAATGGGATTATGGTGGGGATTTCAATTTGGATTTTTTATCCCGATTTGCGCTGCTATTCTTTACTATCGTCAATTCAAGTTGATGACTTTTTCAAGAGCCAGAGCGAAGGATTTAGTTTGAGCAAAGGTGAATCCCGACATAATGATGCAAGGCGCAGGGCGAGATTGCTGAAAATCCTCCGGGTCGTTGCGGGGTTTGCCTGCCTACTCGCCCTCGTTAAATATGGTGTGTGGAAGGCAATGGAGGTCTCATCTTCTGCCGACTTTTGCACGTATTACAATGCAGCTTTGAATGTGTCGGCTGGTAAATCTCCATACTCATTCCACGTCGAGCCAACCGTTTATTGTTATCCGTTACTGCTTGCCATTGCTCTTGTTCCCATTACGAGAATTAAGTTTACGACGGCGAACTTTTTGTGGTTTTTGGGCAATTGGGTTGCGCTGCTCTTGTTTGTCGTCATAATTTTGCTATGGGCAAAGAGGCTGATGGCTATTAAAGGGGATTCGGCTCGGCAGGAGAAAAAAGAAAGGGCTATACTGGCGATATTTTTCGTGATTGGTTATATACCGCTATTATACACGTTTTGCAGCGGTCAGATAGATTTGTGGGTTTCTGTAACAATGTTCGGGGGGCTTTATTTTGCCCGATTTGAGCGCAGGTGGATTGCGGGGACTCTGGTAGCCGCCGCAATCATTTTGAAGATTGCACCGATTCTGTGGCTACCCGGTTTAATATTTCTGTTAAAGAGGCGGGGGATTCTCGCCGTCATAATATCAGCCATCATATATGAGTTATTTATAGGGCTGATGGGCTGGTGGAAGTGGGAATGGTTTCTGGCGTCTGAGATTTTGCCGAGATGGCAATTTAACACGATGCTACCCAGTTTTTCCCTCTTTCACATTATACATCACTGGGGGGTGCATCTGGGGTTTGCGGAGGGAACGGTTACTGCCTTGGGGTTACGT
This sequence comes from uncultured Candidatus Sumerlaeota bacterium, assembly GCA_964526215.1. GTDB lineage: Bacteria > Sumerlaeota > Sumerlaeia > MWCT01 > MWCT01 > CAZGKP01. The sequence continues at coordinate 345 of CAZGKP010000188.1, read as the reverse complement.
GTCTTCTGGGTGGGACGCATTACGGCTTTGCTTGTTTACGCCCTGATTTTATGGTGGGGGTGGAAAAGGCGTCTTTCCCCGATGGCATCAGCCGGACTTTGTATTTTAGTCAGTTATTACATAATGGCGATTATGGAGGTAAATCACCTTATCTGGATAGTGATTCCTGTGAGCCTCGCACTATTGGAACAGGGCGGAAGATTAAAAACAGCGGAAATCGGGGCGCTAATTATGGCGTGGATGCTGGGTGCAATATGCTTTGAGAGCAATCAAGTGATGGGTTTATGGTGGGGATTCCAATTGGGGTTTGTTATTCCGGTTGTTGTTGCTACACTTTATATGCGA
>CAZGKP010000187.1:0-8183 GCA_964526215.1 uncultured Candidatus Sumerlaeota bacterium | reverse complement strand
TTTTGTTCTTCTCCCGTATCACCTGCATAGTGTGAGGCTTCAGTATTTTTGGCGGGGCAACGAGGATATTGATGGGAAAATCATCCGTTAAAAATAGAACGAGAAGTTTCCTTTGTTTATTTGTACTTCTGGCATTGGTGTGGCTCTGTTTGACCTCTACCTTTAACAGAGAGGAGCTACTCACTGGTATTCTCATAAGTTTTGTTTTAGCCCTATTCTTGAACGAGAGTTATCTCCGGTTGGGGCTTCCGCCGCTGTCGCTAAAGAGAATCGCATTTATTATTATTTATCTCATTGTGCTTTTTAAGGAGATAATAAAGGCGAATTTTGACGTGGCATACAGAGTAATTCATCCCCGGATGCCCATAAAGCCGGGGATTGTCATCATAAAGACGAAATTGAGACAGGATATTGCAAAGATGATTCTGGCTAATTCCATTACGTTAACTCCTGGCACTTTCACGCTGGATATTATCGGTGATAACCTCCTCATTCATTGGATAAATGTTAAAGCCGAAGATATTGATGAGACAACTAAACTCATAGGCGAAAAGTTTGAAAAGTATTTACGTGTGATATTTGAATAATACACTCATTTTGAGAGATACATAATACCTTAAGATAGAGGCAGTGCAGAAAGGAGATGTGAAACAAGCGGTGAAGCCCGACTATGAGCAAATCAGTGAAAAACTAAAAGCCCTGGGGCATCCGGCACGCCTGCAAATTATTGTCGGTATTATGGAAAATGAATGCAACGTTTCGCAAATTCAGGAGGCTTTAGGGTTACCCCAATCTACAATCTCCCAGCACCTCAAGACACTGAAGAGCTCCGGAATTATTAGGGGTAGAAAAGAAGGGACGAAGATTTGTTATCGCGTGATTGATACAACGGTAAGACAAATTATGGAAATACTCAAGAAAGGTTGATTTTTTTTCGCTATATTCACCGTATTATTCTCATATACCGAATATACGATTCTATATGCGGGGTTCGGTTTGAATGAGTGAAATTCTTTTCCTCACTATCATTGGAGCCGGCATTGTTCTATGCCTTTTGCGTATGCTGAAGGGACCCACTGCACCCGACAGGGCAGTTGCACTGGATACGCTCTCCACGGTTACGACTGCACTTTTGGTGCTGTTGGGTTTTGTGTTTAAGAGATATGTATATTTAGATGTTTCACTGGTTTATGCGGTTTTGACCTTCATAGGTGCAGTTGCCATCGCCCGGTTTCTGGAAAAGGGGATTTAGATGCATCTGGTAGGTATAATTATCACAGGAATCGGCACGATATTCCTCTTTTTAGGGAGTTTGGGGATATTCAGACTCCCGGATGTCTACAATCGCCTGCAGGCAGGGACGAAGTGCACCACGCTGGGGGCTGTTTGCACCATTGTGGGAGTTGGCATAATGGAGCCAGCGTGGTTCTGGAAGACGCTGCTCATTGCGTTTTTCATCTTGCTAACCAACCCGATTTCCAATCACGCATTAGGCAGGGCGAGTTGTAAAAGCGGAGTTCCGCTTTGTGATAGAAGCGTCGTGGATAAAAGCAGGGATTTCGAAGAATGCCGTAAATCCGAGGTGGCAGAATGATTTTCGTCTCTATTTTAGTCATCATAATGCTTATAGCAGCGATTGCGGCGTCTGCCTTCAAAGATTTACTGAATGCCGTGATTGCTGCAGCACTCGTGAGTCTGATTGCATCGATACTTTTCTACTTTTTGCAGGCGCCAGATGTAGCTATGGCAGAAGCCGCTGTCGGCACAGCTCTCGTAACTGCAATATTCATCATCGCCATAAAGAGAACAAAACGAAACGAGGATTAAACCAGGAAACCCTAACGCTACAATTTTGAATTTTTATATGTAACTTCGCGTTTTAATTTTTGAATTTCTTATTATGCGTACCGTAATCAGTCTCATATTGCTCTTGGTAATTGCCGTGGGGATTAGCCTTTCTCTGGCAAAGATACCATTCGGTGTGCCCAAAACAAAAGTTGGCAGATACTATATTGATAAAGGCATAAAACAAACCGGTGCCACCAATATCGTAACCTCGGTAGTTGTAAATTATCGCGGTTTTGATACGCTGGGCGAGGTTACGGTCTTATTTATAGCAGCCACCGGGCTGGGTGCCGTTTTTGCAACTGGTAAAAGAAAAGAAAGGGGAAAGGTAGAGTCTGCCAGTCTGGTTTTAACCACGGGTTGTCGCTTTCTCTTTCCATTCATTTTACTTTTGGGCGCATACATCTTTATTCATGGACATCTGACTCCGGGCGGAGGGTTTCAGGGGGGTGCGATTATTGCCTCTGCCTTTCTCTTAATTTATCTGGGTTGCAGGGGCAGGAGAATAAATGAACAAACCGCAAAAATCACAGAATCCTTAGCCGGACTCCTGTTCGTGATAGTCGGATTACTTGGACTTACGGCGGGTGGATATTTTCTAATGAACTTCCTGCCATTTGGAACTCCCAACACCCTTTTCAGCGCAGGCATTATTCCCATTATTTACATTGCGATTGGACTCAAGGTCGGCTCGGAGCTTGCTGGCGTTATTGATAACCTGATGGAAAAAAGCTAATGAATTTCTTGAACCATTATATTTATTATATTGGCGCCTTCGGACTTATCTTTATCGGGCTTTACATCGTGCTTGCCAAGCGCAATCTCATCAAGGTCATCATCGGGCTTAGCATAATGGATACCGGTGTGAATTTGTTTCTCATCTCTCTTGGTTACATAAGAAAGGGTACTGCACCGATTTTCTCTCAACCAGGATTAGACCCAAAACGTATGGTTGACCCTGTGCCGCAGGCATTAGTGCTGACGGCTATCGTTATCGGCGTAGCGGTTCTTGCCCTCGCGCTCTCTTTAGCCATAAGGCTTTACGGGCATTATGGCACGCTCAATTTGCGTAAGATAAAAGAACAGCGCTGGTAAAAGGAACTCAAAGTTCAAAGCTCAAAACTCAAAGCTGTGGAAGAATCAAGGTTATTAAAAAAGAGGGCATATAAATTTTCGCTTCGGATTATTGAGCCCGTGAGTGATTTACAAAGCGATAAAGTGGGTTGGGTAATAGGGAAGCGATTACTACGTTCTGGGACAAGCATCGGTGCCAATCTAATGGAAGCAAAAGCGGCAAGTAGTAGAAAGGATTTTATCAACTATTTTCAGATAGCCTTAAAATCTGCCAATGAAACCAGATATTGGCTTTACCTGTTGAGAGACAGCAATATCTATGAAGGCGAGAACTTGTATAATTTATTGGATGAGGTAACTGAAATCTCAAATATGATTGGCTCAAGCGTATTAACGCTTAAAGGACGATAAAAGTAATTTTATATATTGTTCATATTTTGAGATTCGAGCTTTGCGTTTTTTTTCACAACTTTGAGATTTGAGTTTTGAGATTTGAGTTTTAATATGTCTCCTGTTTTATTAATTGCTGTGCCGTTAGGTTTAGCCTTTGCCATTCCGCTGGTCGGACTTGTATGGCGAAAGCTGGAAAAATACGTCCCTGTTGTCGGGATGCTATTTAATCTCATCCTTTCTATTTCCCTCATCCCCAGAGTTTTACAACATCCTATTGTGGAGATTATCGGGGGCTGGCATCCGCCATTTTGCATCAATTTAGTAGCTGGTCCGGTTGGGATATTTTTCTCCACAGTTATTGCCCTGGTGGGATTTCTGGTCTCCATATATGCCATCCATTATATCCGCGAAGGTGCAAAAGAGAAGTATCATATGCTTTTTCTTTTGCTGCTCACAGGGGCGACGGGTGTTGTCCTGACGGGAGACATATTCAATCTATTTGTCTTTTTTGAGATTCTGTGCATTTCATCGTATGCGTTAGTTGCCTATCTGGGAGATAGGGCGGGCATTGAATCGGCAATAAAATATCTGATTCAGGGTGCGATTGGTTCAAGTCTTGTCCTTCTGGGAGTAGGGCTGCTTTACGGGCAGTTCGGGACGCTCAATATGGCGGATATCGCAAGGAATATCCATTCGGTCAGTTCGCTTTCGATATTTGTTCCTCTCGCATTATTGATTACGGGATTCGGGGTAGAAGGGGCGATGTTCCCCTTAAATGCCTGGCTTCCCGATGCGCATTCATCTGCGCCATCCTCCATCAGTGCAATATTATCCGGCATCGCTATAGAGGTGGGGATTTACGCCGTTGCGAGAGTCATCTTCACCATATTTGGCGCAACAAGCATCCTTATGTTTATGGTGTTATTGGGGTTATTGACACTCCTTGTGGGGGAAATGAGTGCCTTCAGCCAGAATAACATCAAAAGGATGCTGGCTTACTCCAGTATTGGGCAGATAGGATTGATAGTATTTGCGCTGGGGATAGGCACAACCTATGGCGTGGTTGGTGGTTTATTTCAGCTTTTGAGTCATACGCTGGCAAAGGCACTTTTGTTTTTGGCAGTGGGATATATGATATATCGCGCAGGTTCGATGGAGATTTCCAAATTGGAGGGGATGGGCAAGAAGATGCCGCTCACATCTCTGGGATTCACCATTGGTGCATTTTCGCTTGTGGGATTGCCGCCCTTTATCGGATTTCCCAGTAAATTCTTGATAGTGCGAGCCGCCCTGGCAAAGGGGAATAATTTATTCATAGTGCTGATAGGGCTTGTGCTTTTAGGGACGGTGATTGAGGCAGCATACTTTTTCCGCGTGGTTCAGGCGTTGTACTTTAAGGGAGACCAGGGGCATAAGAGCACAAGTGCACAGGAGCATAAAGGCATAAGAGCACAAGAGCATAAGGGCATAAGTGCTCAAGGGCAAAAGAGCACGGGGGATGCACCTGTAACGGCTATGATTCCAATATTTGTCCTTGTGGTTCTGATTATTGTTATCGGCGTATATCCAAAGCTCGTGAGCGGGATTCTACATTCAACGGCGAGCGAAATCTTGAATAGAATCCAGTATATTAAAGGCGTTTTTGGATAGTCGGAATACCCAATGTCAAAAGTAAAAATGCGAAATGACAGAGCAAAATTCAAAAAGGAACTTAAGAAGAGACTGTATAACTTTACGCTGCGGCTAATTGAATTTCTGGATACATTGCCAGGAGATAGTGTTTCGAGGAGAATCGGCAACCAGCAGTTGCGAAGCGGAACGAGTATTATAGGGAATTATATCGAGGGTTAGGCTGCAAGCAGCAAGAAAGATTTCACCAATTTTTTCAATATCTCTCTTAAATCTGCTAACGAGAGCAAATTGTGGCTTGCATTACTCCGTGATAGTAAACGCACATCTGCACAAAAGGTTTCCTGGTTTCTAAATGAACTGAATGAAATTTCAAATATTTTCGCATCAAGCACTTTAACACTTAGAGGTAAAAGATAATTTTAACAATTTGGCGCACTGCCAAAAGTTGGTAAGAATTTTAATTTTTGGATTTATGTGATGAGTTTAGAAATCTTGCTCATAGTTGGTTTTGCCGGTGCATTTATCACCTATCTTGCCGGGAAGTTATCTGCGAGAATGCGGGATTTCTTTGCCGTCCTGTTTTCGCTGGCGCTGGTGGTAATTACGGCGTTTTTATATGGAAAGCCATTGCATAATACTTTCTATATAATACTTCCGCAGCTACCACTTATTTTAAGACTGAATATGCTTTCGTGGTTTTTTGCGATAGCTATTTCAAGTTTTAGCTTCCTTTGCATTGTTTTTTCACTAAGCTATATGAAGGGGAGGCAGAGGCTGGATTGCTATTATTTCCTGATGCTCTTTGTAAATGCTGCGATGCTGGGCATTGTCCTATCGGGAGACCTTGTTTCTTTCTACATCTTCTGGGAAATGATGTCGTGGAGCACATTCTTGCTAATATCCTATAACCGGGGTCCCGCGCTTAAGGCGGGGATGAAATACATCGTTATGTCCATTATAGGTTCAGGCGCAATGCTCATCGGGATGCTGTCGCTCTACGGCACTTTTGGGACTCTAAACGTATCTGCCATTGCCTCTCTTATTGCGTCTGCATCATCGGGATATATTTTATTTATTTTAATTCTTTTCACCATCGCCTTTGGGATAAAGAATGCCATTATGCCGCTGCATACCTGGCTGCCAGATTCTTATGCAGAGGCGCCTTCGCCATTTACGGCTGTGCTTTCGGGGATGCTAACCCGGATGGGCGTATATGGATTTCTGCTGGCTATATATGTGGTAGTTGGAGCGAGCCGCTCTCTTCATTTAGGAACTGGCGTTCTCAAGTTTAATTATATCCTTACGTGGTTAGGTGCTATCACAATTGTAATCCCGACCTTTATTGCAATGCTACAGAACGATGCGAAGAAGCTTCTGGCGTGGCACGGAATCGGGCAAGGCGGTTATATGATTGTAGGTATTGCCTACGGGACGAGTTTGGGTCTGGCGGGTGGAATCTTTCACACCTTGAACCACGCAATATATATAGTCCTTTTGTTTCTAAGTGTTGCGGCAGTCCAGTATAGAACAGGAGAGAGAAACTTGAATAATCTGGGCGGTTTAATCAAGAAAATGCCGATTGCCTTTGTTGGCGCACTTTTGGGTATTTCTGGCTTAATCGGGATGCCTTTAACTAATGGATTTATCTCTAAATGGCTAATCTATAAGACCTTGATTATCAAAGGGTCTCCTTTCCTTGCATTTGCCGCATTGATTGGAACCTGGGGGACATTTCTCTCCGTTTACAAGTTCCTGCACAATATGTTTTTGGGGCAGTTGCCTGCGAAATATAAAGATTTGAAACCTGCACCGTTCAGTATGCAATTCCCGATGATTGTTCTCTCGGCGGCTATACTTCTATTTGGCATCCTCCCCGGTATCCCGCTCAAGGTCATCAATGCCATCGGGACCTCATTCGGTTTTCAATCGCTGAATGTAAACATCTGGGGTATTGCCTCGGAAACCGGCACGTTGAATACAATAAACATCTTCGCGGCAATTTTAGTCGCTACCATCGTGGTATGGATACTCTTTCGCATCGGGGCAAAATCGGTTCCCGTCGCCCAGGACAATACCTATGCCGCTGGCTCATATATCCCCAAAGAAAGGTATAACTATACGGTTGAATTTTACAAGCCCCTCTACCGAATGATTACACCTTATCTCAGAGACGTGGCTGATGAGTTTTATCAGACTCTCACCCGCGCAACACAAGTATCGTGCAATGCAGTGCGAAAAATATACACCGGTGATGTGGGCAACTATGCCTTATATATTATTTTCTTTCTGGCACTCTTGATTTTTATCCAGCTATGGTGGAGAATATGGTAAGAAGAAAAATCAAAATGCAAAATGCAAAAATCAAAATTACAATCCAAAAGGCAAAAAAAGCCAGACAATCATTTATGCACTTGTGCTTCAAAAAACCGGTTCAAGGCATTTTGATTTTTGATATGTAATTTTGATTTTTGCATTTTGATTTTTGCATTTCTTCTAAGGCCTGTTATGAAGATTGTTGACATAATCGTATCGCCGCTTCTTGCCTTCATAATCGGTGTATTCTTCATAGGATTAGCTAGGAAGGTTATGGCGAGGATACACTGGCGCTATGGTCCGCCTATCACGCAGCCCATAATTGATATGATAAAGCTCTTTTATCAAAAGAGCGTATCGCACGGAGCTATCTTTGACCTCGGCTTGATACTTTCTTTAGCCGGTTCGATAGTGGTGATTTTATTTATGCCATTCGGCGGGATGTGTCCGCTAAGTGGTTCGGGAGGGTTGCTCGTAATCCTTTATGTAATGTTATTTATTCCATTAGGGATGGCATTTTCGGGTGGAGAGGCAGCAAATCCCAATATCAGCATTGGTATCTCACGCAAGCTCATATTGAGTCTGGGATATGAGGTGCCTTTTCTCTTCGTAGTTCTGGCGGTGATGACGCATTACAAAACCATCTCCATAGTAGAGGTGGTGAAGGCGCAGCAAACTGCACACTGGGCATTATTCTCACTGCCTATGGTTCTGTCGGGGATAGCGTATTTCTTGATTTTGCCGGCGATGCTGGGGTTAAGGCCCTTTGACATAGCATCAGCGCCACAGGAGATTGCGTCGGGTCCGATGGCGGAATACGGAGGTAAATATCTGGCGCTGGCATCCATTGAACACGCCTTCAGTCTGTTTATCATCATCGGTTTATTTGTGGATTTATTTTTAGGCGGAGGGGCAAATCCAGCTAC
>CAZGKP010000186.1:0-8209 GCA_964526215.1 uncultured Candidatus Sumerlaeota bacterium | reverse complement strand
TCAATAGTTTTTTTGGTTTGGGCGGAGGCGGGGGAGGGACGTATGTTCTGGGTTCTGGGGGCTGCACCGGAGTCGGAGTAGCGGGAGATGGGGTAACCGGAGGCGAAGTAGCCGGTGGTGGTGGCGGCGGTGGTTCTGTCGGAGTCTCCACTGGTGCAGACACACCAAAAGAGATTTCGGGCATAATGATTTCAGGTTCGGGTTTTGGCGGTGGGGGGGGCTTTTTGGGGGGAGCGATATGCCCGCTCTTGTCTCGCTCAAGCTTCGGGATAACGCGGTCCGGTTCTGGTGCGAATTTCATCCTCGGTATCAAATCCTCTTTTTTGAGGGAAGATTCCTTCAGGCTACCGGGGAGAAATATTGTTGCCTCTGTATCAAAATCCACAATGGCAGGCTCGAGGGAAGAGCCGTCCTTCAGACAGAACTTGGTTCCTTTCGGATAGAACGCCCGACATATGGGGCAACGGAGCATATCGGGGTTCCACTCACGTATATCAAGCCCGCAGGCGGGGCAGATGAACTCTCCTTTGGGTATCTTGGCTTTACAATGCGGGCAAACGTTCTCGGGCATTGCCTTAGACCTTCCGTAAAGTTAAGAGTAGATTAAATATATCTCTACAGGCATTAGGTGTGCAAGAAAAAAGGTTGATTTTTTTATCGCTCTACAAAATTGGTTTGAAGTGTTGGTCCGTGGTCCGTTGTTAGTTGTCTGCTGTAGTTGTAAGGGGTTAGTTATTTTTCCCGTTTTGCATTTATCATTTTACTATGAGGCAGATGACGTGAGAATCAAACGAATGGATGTATTTGCGAGACGGTTCAAACTCCGGTATTTGTCGGCAGTGGCTTACGGGACGCAGGATGTGGCATCTAACATCTTTGTGCGACTTGAGACCGATAGCGGGATTGTTGGCTGGGGCTCCGGTGCACCCGATGAAGAGGTAACGGGTGAAACACCAGAATTGGTTCAGTCCTTTCTTGAAGATGTGGCACCTTCTATCTTTATGGGCGCAAATCCGCTGGAGCGTGTGCGCTTGATGGCTGAAGTGCGCAAGGCATCAGCGGATAGAAATCCAACCGCCTGCGCCGCACTATCCATCGCCCTTTATGACTTGCTGGGCAAGATAACGGGATTCCCTGTTTATGACCTGCTTGGAGGCACGGCGCAGCCGCTTTTGACCTCTTACACGATTTCGCTTTGCCCGATAGACTATGCAAAGAAACAGGTGCGTCGGGCTGTTGAAAGCGGCTTCCGCATTCTGAAATTGAAACTGGGAAAAGGTCCTGAAGAGGATGCCGAACGTGTTAGAGAGTTACGCAACGCTGCCGGTCCCGCCGTTCGATTCCGCCTCGATGCCAATCAGGGATACTCGTTGGAAGATACGCTTGGCTTTATCAATCGGATAGACCCATCAGGGATTGAATTCCTGGAACAGCCAACGCCGAAGACCGACCTTGCCGCCCTGAAAAAAGTCGCCCGGTCATCGCCCATTCCCATAATGGCTGATGAAGCGGTTCTTGACGCGGCAGATACCTTGCGGATAGTATCACAAAAGACTGTGCCACTGGTGAACATAAAATTGATGAAATGCGGTGGTCTGGATGAGGCAATGCAGATTGACACAATTTGCGCAGCTGGCGGTGTGTATACGATGCTGGGATGTATGGACGAATCGGCACTCTCAATCACCGCTGCCCTCCATTTAGCAATGGCTCTGCCCAATGTCAGTTACATTGACCTCGACGGTCATTTTGATATAATTGACGACATTGCCGTCGGCTCGCCCATTTTTGCAGACGGCTATCTGCAACCCACAAGCAATGTTGGATTCGGCGTTGAAATTCAAGAGGAGCATTGAACGGCACGCCTGAGGTGCATCTGCGACATAATGTCGAATTGTGAATAGGGAACTGTGAATTTTGATTTTTGAAAGTCGAACTTTGAACGGACAAACAGGCTCAACTGACAACAGACAACGGACAATGAACTAACGGTAAGTGAGGGGAATATGAAATCCTTGCTCGCATTCCTGGATTATTCTCTATGGGAGGGGGCAACACTTAAAAATTGCCTGATTGCCTTTCTCTTTATCCTTGCAGCGATGATTGCCCGAAAGATTGTTTCCCTGATATTAAATCGCTGGCTCGTCAAAATTGCCCGCAGGACACACACCGACCTTGATGTAAAGCTGATTCGGGCAATTGAAAAACCCCTCTCGGTTGTGGTTCTCCTCATCGGTTTCCGCATTGCGGGCATTGCACTGAATCTCCCGCAAAAAGGCGCAATCAATATCAATCTCTTTTATGAACGGATAGTGGATTCAGGCATAATTGCCTGTATGGTATGGATGCTCATCCGTGCAACGGACATCCTGAATGCATTCCTGATGCGTCTGGCGCGCCGCACCGAGTCGAAACTGGATGACCAACTCGTTCCACTCTTAATAAAATCAATCAAAATTATCTTCATAATTATTGGCGCTGTTATGATTATACACCGCCTGGGTTATGACGTGAAGGCGCTGGTTGCGGGACTCGGCATCGGCGGACTGGCGGTCGCACTCGCCGCTCAGGAGACGCTCAAAAACGTATTCGGTTCAATAATGATATTTGTTGATAAACCGTTTCAGGTTGGCGATTGGATTACGGTGGGCGACGTGGAGGGCACAGTCGAAAAAATAGGCTTCCGCTCGACAAAAATCCGCACATTCCCTAAAACGCTCGTCACTATTCCCAATAGCAAAGTCGCCGATGCCTCCGTAAACAATCATTCACGTATGATGAAAAGGCGCGTCCTTGTCACAATCGGCGTAACTTACACCACAAGCGCCGACCAGATGGAAAAATGCATCGCCAGCATAAAAGAGATACTCAAAAATCACCCAGATGTTGACCGGGAGATGTTCTATGTTTATTTCACCGAATTCGCTGATTCATCCTTAAACATAATGGTTTACTACTTCACGAAAGATACGAGTTTCGCCGGATTTTGCAAAGTGCGTCAGGAGGTGAATCTTGCCATTATACGGCTTCTGGAGCAGATGAATATCTCGATTGCGTTCCCCTCGCAGAGCCTCTATGTCGAGAAACTGCCATCTCCGCCCGACGCCTCACCCACAAACGCCATTTAAAAAAGGACGCTATAGGTGCTTAAGGCGCCGAGATCTACAACATTTTGTAGATATAACAGAATATCCAATCCGCCACGACGGATTGCATGACTTGAAAATCTGTGTAATCCGCCTCAGGCAGAGTGAAATTTTCGGATTCGGAAAAATCGGACTCTTTGCCTATGAATCATTCCTTTCCGCCACGGCGGATATGGTTGATTAGGGGTGCTTCTTTTTCTTCTTGTGGCGTCTGCCTTCTTTCCATTGGACTCGCTTCTTGCCTCGCATCGCTTTTTCTTTTTTAGCGCGTAAATGTTCGGGTATCTGTCTTTTGAACACTACCTGCGGCGGTGGTGCAAATGGCGCTTCTTCCTGTGACTTGATTCTTTGCTGTGTCGCGGCAATTGGCTTTGCCTTTGCTGGATGTTTCTGCTCTTGCCGCTCCTTTTCAAACAGGAATGCGTCTATCCGCTTCTCACGCCCTTCTTGCTCGCGCTGCGTCCATTCACGCTCAAGGGTAGCTATATCGGTGCGCTCTGACCAATCGGGGAAACCTGCCGTCATCTCTGTTCCTCTGATAGCAATCTGTCCAGCATTGACAAGACCCGCGCGCCACTCCTCAGGAATCGCCTCCGCACCGAAGCGCAACCCAAGTATCCCGCCGACCATTGCGCCGATTGCGCAGGCTTCTTTCCCGCCATTTATCGCCTCTACCACGCCTTCGCCGAACGAGCGAGCCGTAAGCCCAAGATAAAGTGCGTAAGTGATTGCCGATGGCGCAAAGTCCTGATTCACAGCCGTAATACTAAAGGGCGGCTCACAACGGTTCGCCTCGGCAATTATGGTTTGCTTGATTAAATCAAGATTCTTCTCCCGCAGACAGGGAATCAGGACAGAGAGTGAATCGCTCATTGCATAATACGCACCCGGGGGGCAAGCGGGGTCGAGGTATTTTGCGTAATTATCCCGAAGGAATTCCTCGCCTTTGCAGACAAAGCGCTGGAGTGCGGCGATAAATTCAGCCCGATTTTGGAGAGATGCCTCAGGGTCTTGGGCGATTCGGGCGCAAGCCGAGGCAAATGCCAATGCACCGGCAATTGCACGCGGGTCGGTGTGCGTCAGGAGCGAAGATTCGATGACGGCTATCGAAAGCGCCTCTTCGTTATCTTTGAAGAAGAGGGCAAGAGGCAGGGGGCGTTTAGCCGCGCCGATACCCGGATGTGAAATGCCGCAGGATAGAGGGTCGCCACCTCTCTTCAGATTTTGCATTGCCTTTCTGAAGACCTCATCGGTGCCGCGGAATATGCCCATTTTGTCCTCGCCTTCACTCAGGGTGCGAAAGGTGTCCGCGAGGGCGTGGATGTCGAATTTCTGCTCAAGGATGAGCGATTCAGTGACCGCGAGGATTTGTTGTGTGGTGAGGGTATAAAGACCCTTCAATCGCCAGTGGGCGGGTGATTTTGCAAAGGCGACGTCGGGGTCGAGGAAACCCGTGATGCGCCCGAAGAGTTGTTTCACACGCCCCGATTTAAGCCCCTGGGCGGGAGTGCCGAGGGCGTCTCCGATAGCGGCTCCCAGAAAAGCCCCCTGAAAATAACTCTCCATCATTTCTTTTGCAGCGAGCAGATTGCCGCCTTATTTTCCCGCATTACGACCGAGTATTACGCCCGAGTAATGAAATATTTCAGCCTGAATGAGGGTTTTCCGGTTTTAATCAAGCAATGATTTATCCGCCTGAGGCGGATTTGATTTAACGCCACATATTCACGAGACATAAACTTCCTCGGAGATGACTTCAAAACCCTCCTTCATAAGGAGTGCCGTCGTTACTCCGCATCCGGCGATAACTTTGCCTGCGTGTGTGCCGTCATAGGCGAAATGCACACCACAGGCGGGACTTCGCTCTTTTAATATGGCACACTCGGCGTTTATGGTTCGTGCGAGCTTTAAGACCTCGTTTGCACCGCGCAAAAAGGCATCTGTAACATCGGTGCCGTCCTGACGCACCACCCGTGCTTTTCCTTCGAGCACCTTTGCGCCATTGCCTCCCTGAATCTCGGCTGGGGGACGTGGCGTCGGTAGTCCACCCAGCTGCTCGGGACACACCGGTATCAGTTCACCCCGCTTGAGTGCATCAACAAGCGCCTCGGCTGTGTTTGCCTCGCCCAGATATGTTGTGCAAAGCCCCACAAGACAGGCGCTGACAATCTTCATCTTATCTTGTATTCCCTTCCTTCTTCACGTTCGAGGTCGCGTCGCTTGATGTCCTCCCTGCGGTCAAAGGTCTTTTTGCCTTTAGCGAGTGCAATCTCGACCTTTGCAATCCCGCGTTCATTGAAATATAGGCGTAGCGGGACGATTGTGAAACTCTTACGGGTTACGGCGCCAATCAGTCTTTTTATCTCGTTTTGATGCAGGAGGAGTTTGCGCGGACGCCGTTCGGGCACGTTATAGCGATTTCCCTTTTCATAAGGCGAGATATGGGCGTTCTGCAAAAAGACCTCGCCCTGCTTGACTGTGGCATAGGCGTCATTTATGTTAGCCTTTCCCTGCCGGAGAGATTTGACCTCCGTGCCTTTCAGGGCAATGCCCGCCTCGAAGTGTTCAAAGAGGTTATAGAAATGGCGCGCCTTGCGATTCGTTGCGATATTCTTTTCCGCCGCAGTCTTCATCCCCCCAGCCTCACCTCGATGCGCACAACCTGCCCCGCCTTCACCTCAATCGGTTCTGATGTTGCCTCGCCCAGACCATTTTTCTTTGCACTAAGGCGATAATCCGTGCCCGGCGGGATATTCAGGATGGCGAAAAAGCCATCCGCGCTGGAGAGATACGTCTCCATACGCCCCGTCAACGTAATATGGGAGTCGGTTATGGGTTCGGCGGTGTCTTTGCGAAGGACTTTGCCGATGATGATACCGGTCTGCGGATTTGCCTTCCAGGGCATAATGGGGACGCGTGCCGGTTCGGGATAAATATTTTGTTTAAATATAGGAAGGAGTCCGCGCCTCTCGAAGCCGCCAATGGAGAATACCACATTGCCCTGACCGCCGAGCTGGCGCGTGAGGCGGATTTGCGCAAAGTATTCCGCCGGACTCATAGATTTCCAATTGACCCAGTTGGCGCAATAGACGTGCCGACCGGCGGCGTTCTCGATGAAATCCCTCGCCAGCTCACCATAATTCGGTTTGGGGTCTTTGATGTCCCAGTAAATCATTGGCACGAGAGCATCAATCACGCCCTTTCGCATCCAGGCAAACGTGTCCTGGTAATACTGATGATAACCGCTTGAGAATCGGGAATAACCGGGGTAGCGATTCTTGTTATATATGCCCCATCCGGCAACGGAAATTTTAACGCGTGGATTTACCGATGCTACTTCGCCATATATGTCATTAAGGAAGCGCGTAATCTGGTCGCATTGCCACTCGCCCCAGGATAAGTGATTGGGATTTCCCTCGCCAGCGAAGCGGCGCCTGCTTATCTCGTCATAGGAGTAATCAGAACCCGGATAGCGTATACGGTCAAAGTGGATGCCGTCCACATTG
Organism: uncultured Candidatus Sumerlaeota bacterium; assembly: GCA_964526215.1. Taxonomy (GTDB): domain Bacteria; phylum Sumerlaeota; class Sumerlaeia; order MWCT01; family MWCT01; genus CAZGKP01. The sequence continues at coordinate 1,557 of CAZGKP010000186.1, read as the reverse complement.
TAGCGGTTTACGATGTCCATCACGACCTTGCGGACATAGGCGCTAACGGTGGGGATGCCGGGGCTGAAATAGATATAGGCATCGTTTTTTTGCCTGTCGGGTTTCATAATCTGCCCGTTTTTGTCGGCGCAGGCGAGGCAGGGCTTTGAATCGGGCTGACAATAGAGCCAGTATGGGTGTTCGGGTGAGGAATGCGGAGGCGGCGTTGTGCCCTGCCATACGGGATAAGGATTGACGTATGCGTGGAGTTCCAGACCGCGTGCATGCGCCTCCTCAATGGCGAACTGGAGCGGGTCAAACCCGGGGTCTCTGCCCCCGATGAGGCGCGACCAAGGCTCGAACGGACTCCGATACAGCACATCTCCCTGTCCCCTGACCTGAAACAGGACGGCATTGAAATTATTAGCCATCAGGTCATCGAGATAACGAAGGATATTCTCTTTGCAACGGACGGGGTCGGGGGATGGCCATTCAAAGCGCGTAATCCAGACGCCACGAAATTCCCCCGCCTGTGCCGAAGGTGCAACTTGGGGGGCGGGAGTTTGTTGTATCGGGGCAAATGGAGAAGGCAGGCGTGGGGGTGTCGTCGCCGGCGGGAGCGATGGTGGCGTGGCACCGGGTTGAAACGGACGTAATGCGTATTCAGGTGTGGGAGCAGGCGGAATCTGCTGCAGCCGGGTGGGTGGAAGTGGGGCGAATGGACCAAGAGTCATAGGTGGACTCACCGCGGTCGGAGAAGGGGCGAGAGGGGCAAATGGTCCCAGACTCACAGACGGACTCACTTGTGCTGGAGAAGGAGCGAATGGAGTGAACGGGCTCTGGGATGCCGCCTTCTCCCTTTTTCGGGCTATACTTGAAAGTATCATATCTTTTTCAGAAATGGGAACGATGGAAAATGCCCTGTCGGATATGAGCCTGCCTTTAAGTTTGTTCACTATCTCACGAATGCGGCGGGTGGCATCCCGGTTATTCGGGTCTTCAGTGAGCGCCTTTTGATAAAAGGGAAGCGCCTCTCTGATTTTCCCCTCGTGGTAGAGTTTCTCAGCCTTTTCGAAAGTGGTTTCTGACGGGATACCGAGGGTGGTAGTTTTTTCCGGCTTCTCGACACTCCTCTTGATTGATGCAATTCTTCCCCTGGCTATCGTCAACGTCATAACTTGAGTTTTAATCGTAACCAGCTGCGGGGTTTCCTCTTGAATAATTCCCTCAAGACTTGAGCCATCCTTCAAAAATAGCGTATCGGCGAAAAGGAACCCGGGAATTAGAAACAAGACCGAGAGTGCAAAAGGTTTCAAATGAAGGCGCATTTTTTCACTCCACTATTTATCCAGAATCATAATAATATATACAACTTCTATGAGGCTATTACGCGAGCTTGTCAAAAGGTTTTTCCCGTTGAGCCTTGCGGTGGGTGTATGTCGCCATTCTATCATCATTAAAGGTTTGCGGTAAGCAGTGTCCGGTTAAGATTTTTGAGAAGCGTCACAAGTTCTTACATATGAGTAGTGCACTGTCACAGTTGAAATGATGGATACGTTTTGTTTTGAGTTTAGAGTC
>CAZGKP010000185.1:0-8222 GCA_964526215.1 uncultured Candidatus Sumerlaeota bacterium | reverse complement strand
TGCCTTCAGGCGGATTGGTGGCTGCACGTTGTTTCTATCCGGCGAAATTTCCCGGAAGACATATACATAACCGCGCGAGTCGCCAACTATTGCATCCAGGTAGGAATTATGGTCAATATCGGCTAAAGTGATTGCGCTCGGTGCAGCATCGCGTGCAATAAATATCGCCGACGGGAAGGAAAAACGGAGTTGCCCGAGACCTCGCGCCACAAAGAGACTATTCTCAGAGCCTGCGAGTAGCTCTGGTCTACCGTCGCCATCGAGGTCAGTTAGGGCAACAGCCGGTGCCCCTCCGCTGTCGCTTGCAAGGACGATTTCTTCACTGAATCTAAAACCCCCATACTCCAGACCTTTGAAAATTCCCACACTGCGGCAGAACCCGTAACCAATAGCGAGGTCTAATAGGTCATCGTTGTTGAGATTAGCGGCGGCAAGCGTTACGGGCAGGTGAAATGATGTGCTATCATCCGGCTCTACATCTATCGGGGGATGGGGCAGAAACATCCCGTTAGGGCGACCCTCTAATACCTGTATACTTCCGTGTGTGTATAGATTGGGATTGCCCGAACATAAAACGATGAGGTCGGTAAAACCATCGTGGTTCACATCTGCGGCGAGGATGTCGCGCGGGAGGTCATTTGCCACGCCCGGATTTGACCCCACATCCAGTGTCTGCCAGGGTGCAAACTCACCGGTGGAATCGTTTCTGACGAAGATAGATACCGAGTCGCTGTATGCAAATACGGCGGCAAGGGCGCGGCTTTTGTCAGGGAGAGTGAGCGGAGTTACCGCCTGTGCCACATTTCCCCCATATAGCCCTGTCAGATTTGATGGTGCTCCGCAATCCGCACTCAGAGAGGGTGATGCGCAAAGGAAAAGCACCGCTACAAGAGGCGCCAGAAGAATCGCCCGCATTTTTGGAGTGGTAATTTGCATTATGGGAGCCTTCCCGCACAAGGGGAAACAGCCACTTCCCCGGTGAAACCGCAGATGTCGCCACTGCTTATGGTTCCGTTTGTGGGGTCATACTGGGTATCAAGGGGACTTGAGATGCCAACCTGCTGCGCCAGAGGTGGGAGCGCATCAGAGGAAAATGGACGAAAGACCCCGAAGCTATCCTTCTTGTCGGGTCCTATACTGACAAATGCAACCGCCGGGGCATCAATCAATGGATTACGGGTCTGTCTGGAGAAATAGTAATAGTTGTAATAAAGGAGGCTGCCTTTTGGATTTGGCGCTTCGGGAATCGGGAAATCCGAATCTACGGGATACGCGTTCGCCACAGACCCCAGAGCCTGACTCCTGATTCTCCCGAACGGGTCGCGAAAGCTCGTATAGGCGATGTATCGAATCGGGGTGGTCAATACCCTTAGCTGGACATCGCTTAAAATCCCGTAAGGGTCAAACGGTAGTTGCTGTGATGTGGGGGGATAAGTATTCCAGTCAACCCTGTATACCTCGGTAACATCAACTAAAACCCTGATATTTGATTTTGCAGTAGAGACCTTGGCGCGGGTTTGAACGACGAGGAAATTCGGCACGGCTATAAGGGCAAGAATCGTCAGAATCCCCACCACGATTACGAGTTCCAAAAGAGAAAAACTCTTTAACTCACGGTGCATACCCGGTGCGCCCTTAAATGACGTTATTCCACCACTCAATACGCCCCTATGGGACGCTTATTCAATCCTGGGAATTGCAAATTGCAGGTTGTAAATCGGAAACTGCAAATTGGGTATCCTATAGTTGGCTCAATCGTCTTATTTCCCTCACCTTACAGGCACCGCCGATGGGAAAAATTCCCGCAGTCGCTCGGCAGCTATCGCCTTTATTATCTTCTCCACCCACAAAGGTGGATGACGCAAATTTTCATCCTTAATCTTATTCGTAGCAGAAAGCACCCCACCCCGGGGCAAAAACAGCCGCTCACCAGCAATTATGCGTTCATCCTGGTTATTTGCACTGAATCCGACAATACCTTTGCTGACCATTACGTTTATGCCATTATGGGCGACCCGCACACCGAAGGATGTCCCGATGACGTCCACCACACCACCGGGCACCTCTACCCTGAAGGCACCCGAACCCGGCGTTACGTAAACCCATATCTCACCGGTTGTGAGGGCGATTTTATTCCGCGCCGAAATATTGACGACCGTCTTCTCATTCATAAGGAGCTGGACGCGGCTATCGAGGAGTGCAGCCAGATTTCCTTGGTGGGTCTCAAGGATATCTCCACTCCTCAGCTTCTGCACCAATAAAGGACCTACTGCGCGCCCTGAACGCATAATTGTTGCAAAGCCACTGCGATACTCCATCAGCCCCAGATTGTTAGAGGCTAAATTTCGAAATCCAAAGAAGGCTATTAAACAGGCAGCGGCGGCTACCAGACCCATCATCCATACCCGCACCTTACGCACTCTGCGATGGGGATACGAAGCCGGTTCCTTTTCGCCGATAGGCATAATGCGCGCCTGCGGCTTCATCCTTTTTAACTTTTCCAAAAGCGAAGCGGGGGGCTGAAAACCAGCCATCGCCCGGTGCGCCAGAGTCTCAAGCGCCCTGTCCAATTTTCCCAGGTCTTCGGGTATGTCTTGCCTCAATTCGTTCATCATAACAAATCCTCCACCTTTAGCCCTTTAGAGTCAAAGTATTTTTTCAGTGTCTTAAGGGAACGCACTATTGTGGTTCCGACACTCCCTATGGGAATCTTCATCACCTCTGCGATTGCTTTAAGAGAGAGGTCGGAGAAATAGCGGAGCGCCATAATCTCGCGGCGCCTGGCATCAAGGGTGGACAGCGCTTCTTCCAGGAACCTTGCCGATTCGGCGGCGCCCAGTGCCTCTACGGGATTGCTCCCTGCTGTTCCCTCCACAGAGTCGAACCACGCAAGGTCTCTGGGTGTCTCCAATTTATAGCGCTTGCGCCTCATCTCCTTATACGCCGCATTCCGGGATAGCGCAAATAGCCATGCCTCCAGTCTCTCCGGCGACTCAATTTGTGTGCACTTCACGTATGCCTTTACAAATACCTCCTGCATTAAATCCTCTGCCAGCTCGTCAGAGTGGACTAGGCATCTCAAAAACCCCTTTAATCTCGGACCGTATAACCTGACGAGGTCCCGGACTGCGGAATCTTCTCCCGCCTGAAGTCGGAATACAAGACTACTCACAACCTCCCTGGACTCCCCGCTACGCATCGCGCAATCGCATCCGCCTTTCATAATTATTGACGCCCTTGCGGGCGAAATTCTTACATAAAAAGAGCATTTGCCGTTTACCCGTTGGATGTTTCCACCTGAGGCGGATTCGGCAGTGAACGTCGAATGTTTGCCTCCTCGCCCATCTGTCTATATACAACCGCTCATAATTGTTAATTATCAGTTTTTAATTTTACATCCTTTTTTCATCCGCCGTAGGCGGAGAAGCCTTGAAAAAAGCATAGATCCTTTCTCTCGACAACCTCAATGCTCACTTAACATAAAAAACCCCAAATATCGTGGGAAATCCACTAAAATACGCAATCATCGCCTCAATTTATTACAGAATCCAAGTATAGACACAAAATCTATCCGCCGCAAGGGTCAAGCAATTTCCCATTATTAACGCCCAATGTCCAGCGTGTATAGTTTATAAAGGATATAGAATGACCCTAAAAGGAGTGGGGAGTGAGCCGCTTCCTCCGGAGCGACGCGATGCCGCTGACATCAATAATGACGACATAATAGATATCGGAGATATTGTTTCCCTCATACTTCAGGGGAATTAATCCCGTCACCGGGCAAAGGGGCTGCCTCAATTCTTCACAGGCGATGGAACATTCGTCCGCCTTGGCGGAAACATTCGCCTATGGTGAAATGTTGCCATAAATTATGTTTGTGTTATCCAGTCAATCTTTATCGGCTGACTCGGATGCTTGTATCCACCCACCGATGGCGCGCCTTCGGCATAGTCTGGATTTTTTCGCTTATGGTTAGACTTGACGGGACAATATGGGGTGTGTGAGATTTCTTAATTATGGGGGTTAAATTTTTGTGAGAGCGGAGTTTATACCCCGCATCGTGGGTGAGGCTTAAATTTATGTTTGCGCGCGTCTTTGCAAAATTCCTCTGGGACGCCTATGATTATGTGGGGAGGCTCATCCTTGCGAATATCATTTTTTGTTTTATCATAGCGGGGCTGATGGGTGCAATCTTCACCACTCTTTATCCTCTTTATTCCCTGATGCAACAGAGTTATGTAATTTTAGCCCTGGGAATAGGTATCTTTAGTATAATTGCGCTTCCCTTTCCGGCGGCGGGGTTCCTGTATTTCATCTCGCTCATCAACCAGGACAGCGAACCCGAATTCCGAGATTTTGTGAAGGGGTTGAGGCTTCATTACTTCTCCCTTATGAAACTAACGGCTCTCTTTGTTTTTCTTTTTGAGTTAATCGCCTTGAACATCGCTTTTTATATCAATCCGCGGGTGATACCGCCGCAATTGAGAATGATTGCCACCGTTATCGCTGGGCTTTGCGTATGGTTATCTCTTTACCTGATTGCGATGGCGCTTTATGCATACCCTTTGAGTGTTCATCAAGGAGTCGGGGCAAAAAAGGCATTCATCCGCTCATTTTTACTCGTAATGGATAATATTGGTGTAACAATTCTCACTCTTATCCTTCTTACGGGCATCTGTGGATTAGGGATTGTCACGAAGGGTATTATGATTTTTGTCCTGAATCTTGCACTCAGTGCATCGCTCGCTAATAGCCTTTATGAGAATGTGATGGAGAAATATGAGTTGCAGGAGGCAAAGAAAAGATTAGCCGCAGATGCCCCCAGACCCACATCCTGGAAGCAGATAAAAACCGAAGACTTCATCGAGGACCGCCACAAGCGCTACAAGCGCACACTGAAGGATATCCTGAAACCGTGGGAGTATTGATTGGGGGTTTGGTGTTGGGTGAATTGAATAGAGAATAGTGAATAGTGAATTGAGATTCCCCCGGAGGTTACGTCTCATTCGGAGGTTACGCCTCATTCATAATTCACAGTTCACACTTCATCATCATAATTTCGCTTGTAATCATAATTACGCACGTAATCATAATCGCCTCTTTCCCGTGCTTAACCCGTAACCCTTTATATCTTGAATAGTGAAGTAAATTTATGGACTATCGAAACCGGAAAGATTCTGGGCGAGCCGAGTGGGTCTGGGAGTATCGTCCGCAGAATGCGGAGGTTGCGGCTGAACTCTCGGGGCAGCTCCACTTAAGTCCGCTCCTTGCACACGTCCTCGCTGGGCGCGGACTGAAAAATCCCGATGAGGTGAATACCTTCCTCAATCCCCGTCTCGCCTCCCTTGAAGAGCCTTCCCTCCTGAAGGATATGGATAAGGCAACGCTACGCCTGAAAAAAGCCCTTACCCATAATGAGAAGATATGTGTATACGGTGATTACGATGTGGACGGTATAACATCCACCGTTCTGTTGCTGCGTTTTTTTCATTGGCTCGGCAAAGATGCGGATTTTTACATCCCGCGCCGCATCAGCGAGGGATATGGACTGAATCGCACCGCCATTGAAGGCATCGCACAAAAGGGCACAAAACTTCTCATCACTGTGGATAATGGTATTTCTTCCGTGGATGAGGTAGCTTATGCAAATTCACTCGGTATGGACGTCATTGTTACAGACCATCATCAATCGGGGGCGAAGTTGCCGCCCGCAGTGGCTGTCGTTAATCCCAACCGCAAAGATGCCCCTTACAGCGCAACGCCCCTTGCGGGTGTGGGAGTTGCTTTCAAATTCGCCGATGCCGCCACGCGTGTCCTTGACACCCCACCCGATTCTGCAAAACGTTTTTTGACCTCGATGCTCGACCTCGTTGCCCTGGGTACCGTGGCAGACATCGTCCCCTTGACCGGTGAAAATCGCACATTCGTGAAATATGGGCTGGAGAGATTGCAAAACACTGACAAGGTCGGACTCAAGACGTTGCTTCAACTCGCCGGGGCAAAAGATAAGACACTTACACCTGATTCTATCAGCTACCATCTTGCCCCGCGCCTCAATGCCGCGGGACGCGCAGATAAAGCCTCACTCTGCGTTGATTTGCTCCTCACCGAGGATAATCTGAGGGCGATTGAACTCACCAGACAGTTGAATCGTTTGAATAATGAGCGTCGCAAATTTGAAGCCGATATACTCACCGCCTGTCTGGAGTTCCTCAAACTCAATGTGGCTGTAGAGAAACAGATGGTTCTGGTGATACCGGGCGAGGGATGGCACATCGGTGTGGTGGGGATTGTCGCCTCGAGACTGCTCGAGCGATTTCATCGCCCGGTTATTGTTCTGGCTATTGATAAAGATGTGGCAAGAGGTTCGGGGCGCAGCATCGAGGGCTTTGACCTTTACAGTGCACTTTCTGCCTGTGACGAATATCTGCTGGCATACGGTGGACACAAACGTGCCGCCGGTCTGACGCTGCATGCCAGAGACGTCCCTCGCTTCACCGATGCCATAAATGAATATGCCGCAAGGATACCCGATTACCAAACACACACCCGCAGGCTCACGATTGATGCCGAAGTTGCGGCAGAAGACCTTAGCCTCAATAGCCTCGAGGCACTATCCGCACTCCAACCACACGGCACAGCAAATCCATCTCCCATCTTTTCAATGCGGGGCGTTTCCTTGCTCGAGCCCCCGCGAATTGTCGGAAATAATCACCTCAAACTTATGCTATGCCAGAACGGCATCAGTCTATCCGCCATAGGCTTCTCAATGGCAGATTGTTTTCCGGAGCTCAAAGACCCTGGCAGGAGTTTCCGGCTCGCCTTTAAGCCCTTCATAAACGAGTGGCGGGGCTACCGAAACGCCGAACTTGAAATCAAAGACATAAAGTTCGAGTAGTTGTAACAATGGTTTGTATTACTTGATAGGCGAAGCCAGCAAAACGTGAAAAAATAATCTTTTTCACCACTAAGACACGAAGACACAAAGGCACACAAAGAAAAATCTTGGTGAATTCTTCGTGTCTTTGTGTCTTGGTGGTTAATATTTTTCTTTCACCAGCACTGCCACACACCACCTACAACATTATCTACCCGCTTATCGCTGGATTTGGGTTATATTTTAGACTGCCAGATTGTTACAACTTACGCCTATGTGAGAAGATTGGCGGGGTTGATGCTCTATTTTCTTGCCCTGAACCCTTCTTGAGCGGAGTGGTCTCCTTTATTCTGGGGCATTTTCCCGAAACACTTTCATCACTTAAAGATGCGATACTTAAGGAGGGTCCAGACGGCGATTATGAAATCGTGCCAGCCTATCTTCTTTCCCTCCAGAGGTGTTCGCGCGGTAAATTTAACGGGCACCTCTATAATTTTTTCACCACGCCGCAATACCTTTGCCGTTACCTCCGGGCAGAACTCAAATCGCCGGCACTTCAAGGGGATTGAATGTATCACCTCTCGCCGGAAAGCCTTATATGCCGTTGCCTCATCGGTGATGCGCTGGAGGTATAAAATCGTAACCAGCCAGGCGAGAATCTTATTTGCCACGAAATTCGGTAGTGCCATCTTCTCGATTGTGCCCAGAAACCGTGAGCCATAAGCCACATTGGTCTCGCCATCCAGGATAGGCTGAATCACACGAGGGATATCGCGCGGGTCGTATTCGAGGTCTGCATCCTGTATAATAACAATGTCGCCCGTGGCATACTTAAGCCCGGTGCGGATAGCGGCACCTTTGCCTCTGTTGCGATTATGATAAAGGACTTTCGTGCCAGGCTTTTGTTCCTCGCGCTTTAATATGGCAATTGTCCCATCGGTTGAATGGTCATCAACAAGGATAAGTTCGTGCTCAAATGGGATAGTGGCGCGGACCTTCTCGAGAACAATTTCGAGCAGCTCCGCCTCATTATATATGGGAACTATGAGGGAGAGTTTCATTCAGTGAGCTGACAAAATCCCGTAAATTCCACAACTTCCCAACAACCCAATGATGAATAGTGAATAGTGAACTGTGAATTATGAATGAGACGTAACCTCCGAATGAGTCGTAACCTCCGGGGGAATCTCAATTCTCAATTCATCACTCACTATTCTTCATTCATAACGACCCGACCCATATCCTCAATGCATTCAAGACGGCAATGAATATTTACTATTGCGTAAAATTTTTGGTAATTAGCTAAGATCTGGCACAAAATCACACAGGTATTTTGCTAAAATCT
>CAZGKP010000184.1:0-8223 GCA_964526215.1 uncultured Candidatus Sumerlaeota bacterium | reverse complement strand
ACCCACACTCGATACCTCAACTTTTATTCATCTTTCACACTTATCGAGCTTTTGATAGTAGTTGCGATTATTGCGATACTAGCGTTGATTGCAGTGCCGAATTTTCGACTGGCAGTGCAGCGTTCTGATAGAGCAGCCTGTGCGGCAAATCTGAAGGCGCTTGGTTGTGCCCTTGCAGTGTATAAGGTGGATTACAATCGCTTCCCACCGGCAGATGGCGTAGCGGGTCCCGAACCCAGCCCCGGAGAGACCGAGATAGGTAATGGACCTGCGGCAGGTGGCTCGTGGGATGGCGCACCGCGCCTGCTTGTTAAGATGCATTATTTATCCAGCGACAAAGCGCTATTCTGTCCAGCATTGAAAAAGAAATATCGCGGGCGCGTTCAGAACTTTCGTTATGCGTACAATTCATCTGCGGCGGATACGTTCGGTCCAAAAGGCGGCGCGGACAATATAGACAAGGCGAACGGCGACTTCTGGCTTGTGCGATGTATATGGGTGCCTGCCGAGAAGAGTTTTCACCCCGACTTCGGTTACAAATATCCACACGGAGACGAACAGCTCCCCGATAGCGCAATTGACCACGGTGTAATGGAAAATGTCCTGATGAGCAATATGCGGGTTGTGCAGTGCAACGGTCGCCGCGATTTCTACGAGGCGTATGACCTCCCCTATAACCCGCAATGAGCGACCAAAACTATTTATTGCAATTTTTTCTGCATCAGTCTGACGGGAACTATTAGGACGTTTTCTATGTAGCCGTGTTCTGGGTCCTCTGTTTTCAAAACGTTTTTATCAACCCAGGAGAAAATCGCCAAGTCCACTTCCATCCGTCGTAATTTTTGGCTTCAATAAGAATTTAGGCACTTTTTGATATATGGGATTGCTGCATCAATAGGTATGGCTAAATTAAGCCCCTGTTTTGGCACATTTATTTTGTCGAAACGAATTCCATGTTCTAAGTCAGGGGAAACCACTAAGTGCGGATCAATGAGCGAGGACGAAACAATACCTACTACTTCGCCGAATTCATTGAAGACTGGACCACCACTACTTCCGGGATTAACACTCACATCAATTTGAATCCATTCATGGCCGAAAATTTCTTGTCTCGGATTTGAAACAATTCCTTGAGCCACGGTATTACTCAATATTTTCGAACCCACTGAAGGATTGCTTACAACTACGACCTGTTGCCCAGGTCGTAACAATCGAGGATTACCTAAAATCGCAAAAGAGGTATGAACATCGATTGATAAAATGGCGATATCCTTTTCGGGTGACCCGTATAAAAACCTCGCGAAGTTTATACGCTTTCCATACTCAGATATTACTTTAATATATCTTCTATCCCCGATGACATGCCAATTAGTCAAAATGATGCCATTTGAACTAATCAAAACTCCCGAACCATTGCCATCTTTTGTAACTATAAGTACGCAGGACTTTAATCCAATTTTAGCGATTTCTTCAGTAGAGAGCCGTCGCTTTGATTTTGATTGTTCTTCATCCACACTGGAGATAATCGCTTTGATTTCCAGTTGTCGCTCCAGTTTGGTTGTTTCAACTTGCACGCGTTCTCGGTAAGGCGAGTTCGGATACATATTTAAGTACTCTTTCAAACCACAAAGGTTGTTATTGGCTATCAAAGAAGATATCCGATCTAAATGCCATGCCAAGTTTTTTGCTAATTCAATGGCCTTTTCTGTTTCTGGTTCAGACGGATATTTGAAAGCAAATGCTTTCAAGTTCTCTGGATCGTTTGATTTTACTGCCTCCTCAAAACTTAGTTGAATAAGTTTGAGATGCATTTTACTGCGGAATCTTGCCGGGGGAGAATTGGAAAGATATTCACGAACTTGCTTGATAGATCCAGAATTGAAGACTACCTGGAATTCAAGGTTTTCCATCTCCGTCTGAATTTTATTGGCAAGTTGCAGGGCTTCCTTAGATTCGGGTTCGGTATTAAATTCTTTTGCAAAAACACGTAATGCGGAAGGATTATTGCTTTGCTTTCTCGAAAGAAAGTTTGATAAGTCTTTTCCGTGCCGCAAGTTGTAAAGTTGATGAGGTGAATAAATTAAGAAACGAGTACAGATCATCAATATTAGAGGATGATAAGAATTTTTGTGATAATTTTGTCTCAAATGCCTTTTGCACCCTTCGAATGACCTTTTCAGAGGAACTTATATTCACATAAGATAGTAGGGGACTATATATTGGGGAACTCTGAGCTTCTGTAATCATCATGTCAGTAACCTTGAGATGGATTTGTTCGGATGCCTCTTTCCCAAATACTTCTTCGTAACGCCTAATATTTTTGTAAAAATCTCTCGATGAGTAATGATCTAAAAGTGTTCTTCGCCATAAATTCTCAACTTGCGATCTAATTGGAGTATCTGAAAAAAGTAAACAGAAATTTGTGCAAGCATTAAGATTGCCAAGGTTATTTATTGATTCGGTTAAAATGGGGTAAACTTCTTCACGAAAAGTTTCCCACTGGCTTAGGTTCATCCCAAAGTTCGCAAAATCGCTTACATATTCATTTAGAAAGATTCTATTTTGTTCCCAACTATTGACAGATTGATGTCCTTCTTTTGCACGCTTTACAAGGTCCTTAAATTCCAAAGACTTGGCGGCTTCTTTACCAAAGATGATTTTATATTTTGCCAAAGACTTGCTGAATGCTTTAGAGTCGTTACTTGCAAGTAAGAGTTTTTCCCATAGATTTTCCCCGAGCTTACTTTGCGATGAATTGGAAAAATTGTTGCAAAGACGGGCACAAGCGGCGACATCTTCGGTTTTTTCTATTGCATCCAGAAAAAGGGGATACACCTCTTGATCGAACCTTCTCTGTTGTTTGTTGGTCATTCCAATACCAATAAAACGGTCCATGTGGTGACCTAAAATCTTCTCATATGCTCTATTATCATATTTGGGACCGGATCTGTAATATTGTTTTGTGCTTCTAATAATCTTATGGAAGTAATAATTATCTACATATCTTTTGCTATTTTCAGATATAGAGGGCTCTAACATTCCTGCACAACCTGACATGAGTATGCATGCCAGCAATGGGAAGAAATAAATCTCTTCTAAAAGTTTGAGAAGCTTTTTCATCTGAATCATCTATATTACCAAATGTTTCATTATTTATGTGAATTCCATTTTAGAAAACTTCACTGTTCTTCTTCATCCTTGGCTCTTCGCATCAGCCCCCTGTTCACATCTTCTCAAGTATCAGACTAAAATTATACCGGTTTTCATAATTTCGGCAGCCTCAGGGTTATCAGGCGAAAATTCTTCGGGATGGAAAGGGTGAGGTTCAATACGTGTATCAATTTCCCAGGTAAGGCGCATAAGACGCATTTGATTGTCGAAGTGGTTCTCGCTCAAATCTGGAGAAACAACGGCTATATCTATGTCACTGTCTTTATCTGCTGTGCCCTTTGCATACGACCCGTATAAATACGCCTTCATAAGACGTATTCCGTTTGCTTTTAAGACGGCAAGATACTGTTCGATTACGGACTTGATTGTTTCGACAGAATTGATAGTAGCCATTCACGAACCTCCTTGATAACACCGATTTGCGTGGCGGTATATTCCCTTGTAGCCATTCGATAAAATTGCTGTTTCTGGTCAGGATAACGAGCATTTATGTTGAATAAGGTAATGCGCGTTAAAATTTCCCTTTGAGTATCATCGAGCGTGATGCCAGCCAGCTCCGCAAGGCGCACAAGGTTGTGAATACGTGGCACATTTTTATCAACATTTTTAACATAACAGGCTTTTAACAATTTCTCGATTACTAAGTGGCCCATAAATAAGCACCAATGATAATCCCAAGAATCAAACATATGCTCCATCGTGAGGAAGTCTCGCCCCGCCGTATCAATCCAATACAGTATATGGTCTTCTCTTCTCATCATAACTTATATCAAGTGGTTAACAAGGTAAGTATTTGTGTCTTTAGAAAACTGTCTCAATTATTATTGAATTTCAACGTTGTGGTCAAGCTGCATTTAGACGAAAGTGGACTATCTGTTCAGCATAAGAGGACGTCTCCTACATTATCGGGATGTCCTGCACCCTTTTAAGAATCCACGAAACGCCCAGAAACAAAGACACAGAATCCCCACGTTTAGAATTACGGCTAAAGCCCGATTGTTTTTCAGCCAGGGATAGAGTTCTGCCAATGCATATCGCTCCATTTGATCTTCATAATCTTCCTTCCTATCAACAAAAAGTATTCGTTCGGAGACTGAATCTGGTCCTACTTTGATTACAATAGCGTGATGAAACATACCAAATTCGCGTTTTTTTAGGTGAGCTCCGCCACCACCTGTCACGAGATAGACAGTGTTCTTCTCCCTTACCCTGGCATAGCCGTGATAATCACCAGCGATTACATAATCCACCTTGAAACGGTCAAACAAGGCGACGAGTTCATCTGAATTCTCAACATCTCTCACGGAGAAATCGGATGACACAGGAGGGGGGATGTGCATAAAAACAAAGACCTTACGATAGTTACTCCGCCGTGCCAACAATAGCGATTCCAAAAATGCAAGGCTCTCCCTTGTCGAATAGGGTTTATCTAATATCCGGAGCGCTATGAATAGACATCCATCGTAATCAAAAGAGAAATTTGTTGGTCCGTAGGTTTTCTCGAACTGACTGATTGGAAATTGTTCCCTGTCAACATCGTGATTCCCTACAACGTAAAATACAGGAAAGGGCACGGCAAGATCCCCCGACCATTCGGCTCTGAAGTATCTGTGGTAACCCGGTGTCCCCTTGCGAACGCAATCCCCAAGAAGAACCATAAATGATAGGGGGTCATCTTTCAATGCCGCACAAATCCGCTCAAAAGTCCCACATCCTTTTGTATCCCCCACGACAGCGAAAGAGAACCCATCACTTTGCTCATTGTCCTTTAGGAGTGCTCTGACTCGCTCAAAGTTTCCGAATGTCGCAGGCAAGGTTCGGTTACCTTCGGTATAAACTACGATAAACGTATAGACCTCAAAAAGCAACGCCACTACGAGTATAGAGAAAAGTAACAGATGTGAACCCCGCCTGAGGTTCTTCCAAATCTTTACTGTTCTACCCTGCACTGACCTGTCCTCCTTCAGAAGAATAATCGAACCTGACACGCAAGTATTTAACAAATCAGGCCCGGAATTTCCGGTAACATTCTCGGCATTGGTGAAAATTGCAGGAAAAGATGAACATTACATATAAAGTGGGAGAATTAAATGTGAAACCCGAAATTGCTATCAGGTGCTCTATGGTTGTCTGCTCTTGCGGAAGGAAATGCGCTCGGAGATGCTGTAAACTACCGGTATTATAAATAGTGTCAGCGCGGTTGAGGATAATAAACCAAACGCAATCGCTACCGCTAATGGCGCTCGCATCTCTGAACCCTCGGAATGACTGAATGCCATCGGCAAAACGCCTAAAATGGTCGTGCCTGCCGTGATGAGTATTGGACGCAAACGCACCGCAGCGCCCTCCACCAGTGCACGCGTTCCCTCCATCCCTCCTCGCCGTAATCGGTTCACGTAGTCAATCATCACTATGCCGTTGTTGACGACTATACCGCCTAAAATCACCATCCCCATTAGCGACGGCACCGATAGTTCCATCCCGAAAATCGCCAGCCCTATCGCCACACCTATTATGCCGAGTGGAATTGTGAACATAATGATAAAGGGCTGTTTTAAGGACTCGAATTGCGCCGCCATCACCATATATACCAGGAGAACCGCAACGACAAGCGCGGTAAAGAGTGTGCCAAACGCCTCTCGCATATCTTTGTATGTGCCACCGTATTCAACATAATATCCCGGCAGGAAATGATAATGCGAAAGCACGGACTTTATATCAGCCACAATCTTGCTGATTGAACGCCCATAAGTATCCGCCAGAACCATATTTTTTCGTTCCTGGTCTTCGCGCTGGATATTCACGGGACCGAGCGTGTGCTTGAGTCTTGCAACCTGATAGAGCGGAGTCTGAACGCCATGATGTGTCATAATGTTGAGATGCTCGATGTCGGGCAGTGAATCGCGCTGGGCGTGCTCGCATCGGAGGCGTATATCGTATTCGTCACCGTGAATGCGGTATCTCCCTGCGACGATGCCGAGTATGTTTGCCTTAATGGTCTCGCCAATCTCGCCGACGGTGAGACCGAGTTGACTCGCCCTGTCGCGGTCAATTACAATATGGTATTCGGGTTTTGTGGCGCGCATAATTGTCTGGACGTCCCGTATTCCGGGGATACGCCTGCACAATGCCGCCACGCCTTCGCCCAGGCGCTTCAACATCTCGATGTCTTTTCCGAATATCTTGATGGTGACCGGAGCCTGCTGCCCCCAGCTGCCCATCATTGACGAAGACATATCTATGAACTGATATTCCGCACCCGCGATTTCAGGCAAATGCCGGCGCACTGCCTCCTGAATCTCCTGCGATGTGCGTTTGCGTTTTTTCTTTTCGGTGAGCGTAACCATCATCTCGGCTTCATTCACATCGCTTGCGCCCTGACCCGCAGCAACGTCCATCTGCGTGATTTCAGAAAGCCCCACAAATGAGCCGACATATTTCGCCTCCGGTTGCGAAAGCATCACTTTCTCAACCTGTGCAACCACACGGTCTGTCTGCTCCAGATTCGTGCCGACCGGCATCTTCAGCATCATCAGAATCATCGTCATATCCTGTTTTGGCATAAAGGTTGCCCCGGTGATTGCGAGTAGCCCGATGCTTAATATAAAAGCGATGCCGGCAATGGCGAGGACAGTTTTTCTGCGCTTTAACGCCCACACAAGGGCTGAACGATATACCCTGCGTGGTCCCTCAAAGACCGTCTCTGCACTGCGTCTCCCCGGACGCAGCATTCTGGAACATAACATAGGCACACCCGTCAGCGCCACAAAGAGAGACGCAAGAAGTGCCGAACAGACCGTCAGTGCCAGCGAGCGCGAGAGTATGCCGGCTATCCCGCCCGCTAAAATCAAAGGTAGAAAGACGGCAATAGTCGTGAGCGTGGATGCAGTGATTGCGCCCCCGACCTCTGCGGCGCCATTCGCAGCAGCAACCGCTGGTCCTTCCCTACTCTGCAGGTGTCTGAAACTGTTCTCAATAACCACAACGGCATTATCCACAAGCATACCGGCACCGAGCGCAAGCCCAGCCATCGTTATGATGTTGAATGTATAACCAAGGCTGTGCATCCCAATAAAGCTCACCACAATGGAAAATGGGATGGCGAGGGCAATGATGAAAGTTGGGCGCAAATCCCGCAAAAATAAAAATATCATAAATACAGCCAGCAGTCCGCCTGCAATGGCATTACCGCCGGAGTGAAAGATTGCCAGTTTGATAAATTCCGCCTGATCCATCAAAGGATAAAACTTTATCTCGGGAGGAATTCGTTTGCGCAATTGTTTGAGTCTGGCTTTGACGCGGTCAACGGTTGCGACGGTGTTTGCGCCCGATTCCTTCATAATAGCCAGTAGCACGCCATCCTTGCCATTTATGCGACAGGAGTTTCGCACCTCCTTATGTGTGTCAACCACTCTCGCCACATCGCGGACATATATCGGCATCCCGCCCCGAACACAGATAACAGTGTTTCGTATCGTCTCAAGGTCTTTATATTCGCCAAAGGTGCGAACTGTGAATTCCTTCGAGTGAGTCTGGAAGTGCCCCGCACTGACATTTAGATTCCCCTGCCGAAGTGCGTTTACGACCTGCTCAACCGACAGGCGATAGGCATCCAATTTGTCATTATTCACAACGACGCGTATTTCGCGCACAAGCCCGCCCATCACGTATGCGGATGCAACACCGTCAAGCCGCTCCATCGGCGACTTCACATTATCTTTGAGATATTGCCGCAGAATGCGTGTATTCTCAAGACCCGTAACGCCGAAAAATATGACCGGCATAACAGACATACTGAATTTCATCACCTGTGGTTTATCGGCATCATCGGGGAGGAGATTTGTGAGGAGGGAGAGTTTATCCCGCACATCCTGCGCCGCAGCATCGAGGCTCGTGCCCCACTCGAACTTTATCATCACCACCGAGATACCTTCCTGCGAGATTGAGGTTACGGTCTTAACATTCTTCACCATACTGCATACTTCTTCGACAGGTTTGGTGATAAGCGTCTCGATGTCTTCAGGGGCGACATTGGTATAGGTTGTGAGCACG
>CAZGKP010000183.1:0-8400 GCA_964526215.1 uncultured Candidatus Sumerlaeota bacterium | reverse complement strand
AAAACCTGACGGATAGTAGTACGGATGGCACGGATATATACGGATATACATCTATAAACAAAATCAGTGAGAATCCGTTAAATCCGCGTGATCCGTGTGCTATTTTATTCAGGCATACGTGGATGCAAGCATCCGAGTCATTGGTCGTAACCTGAATAACTATGGATAAATAAATGATACATCCCACCGATGGCGCGCCTTCGGCATTATTAAGCGGTCAGGATACTAGCCATATTACTTGATTAAATGTACATATTATCATTTTTGTACTTATGCGCAATAAGTCTAGTGTTTGTGTGTAGTGGTTCGTGTCCGTTGTTTTTCTCAATGCATATTTTCACGGATTAAGGCTGCCTGCTCTCATTTCAACTTCACGAATCTTGAGGGTTCGTCGTCCAATGTGGGTTGGGGCATCCTCCGGTACCGATAGGGTCAGTTTGTGTTTTCCCGGAGTCAACTTCGCAATCTCGAATTTTACGGGCACAAAATGCCCCCAGCCATCTGACCCCTTGAATTCCACCTTTTGCACTTCCCCGTCGTCAATCTGGATATAGAGCACAATGTTCTTAAGATGACTGGCTAAATGTAGAGTACCGATAAAATCATCTTCTGTTTTGTTTTTGAATTCCCAGGTCAGGATATCTTTCTGTCGCGCGTCAAGATACCATTGGGTTTGGGCATATTCCCAATGAACGTCCAGCCGTTTTTCATTAACACCCTTTGCTTCGTAAACAGGCAGGACAATCAGTTCGTATGGACTTAACAGCCATTTCCAGCGGGTGGTATAGCGTGCGGGCATCTCGTTATGAGTGAGGGGTTTCCGGTTTGCCAGTTCCACCTTGAAATCGTCAATCATCTTTCGAAGCTCTTCCGAGGTTATGTTTACCGAAGGGCGCCACTCCGGTCCGGTGAGATAGCGAAGGAGCTGGTCGAACATATAGCGTGTGGCTACTGCCCGGGAAAAGCTCTGGGTAAAGTTGAGCGTGCTGACAAAGACCTTTCCTCGACCAACTCCCAGCTCGACCATATAGCCCTTACTGCGCCCTCGGTAGTAGTTGTCAATCGTTCTTATCAGAGGTGCGGTTCCGGGTGGAAAGCGGTCAATCTGAAGGGATTTGGCGCGGTAAATCATCGGCCAGAAGTGCAGGTCGCAGAAGCCCTCGTTGGGAAAGTTCTGCAGGGCGGGATGCGGATAAATGACGGTTCCGCTATTGCCGTAGCGGGATTTGGAATTACTGCAGATTGTCAGCCACTTCGTGCAGTGGTCATCCAGCTCAGGGAAGACCGGCGGCGCCTGAGCCAGGGGATGAAACCGGGTGATGTGCAGTCCGAAAATACCTATCTCTTCCGGCCAGGGCCATAGCTTATCAGAAATCACCCAGATGCGCCCGCCACTCTCCAGGAAATCATAGAACGATTCCTGCCACGAATCAGTGATGATGAGCTTTACCTTGCTGCCGGCGGCAACCCAATTTTCCTCGGACGTATAATTGATGTGGGGGTAAACTTGTAGGTAGGGTTTCAGTCTCTTGCGAGGGTCCCAGAGTATTACCTTATTCTGAATCTCTTGCTTCATGGTGTCTTTCGGAAATGCCCAGAAGAACCATTCGTTATTAATATAGGTCGGTGACTCTGGCAGTGCGGCGCGAAGCGTCAACCTGGCTGGTTTATGCAGGGTTGGGATTTTCACCCTAATCTTGCCAATCTCGGCGACGTCCACTGCTCCGACATTTATCTTATCAAACACTCCCTTGGCGAGAACCTGTGGACCCTTCATAAGCCACCACTGGCATTTCTGTGCCGAGTAAGGTGCTTGCCCGTGATGTGAAATCTCCAAAGTTGCCTTTAGGGTATCCCCATACCAGAAACTGCGCGCGTTCCAGGTGCACAACAGAACCGTCTCTCCGTTGGTACGGAGGAACTCCTCGGCGGTGACATTCTTGGGGTCGGCAAAATCGTCAACGACCCCCGAGACCCTTGCCATACAGTCAGTAAAGCGTAACATACTATAGCCGTCAAGTTCGCGGAACTTTCGGGCTTCTTCCAACATCTCCTTGCGGCAGAGCGCCTGGATTTTCTCCGAGTTTCGCACGAAGTCGGGGAGCAAGTGTTCCAGCCCGTTTTTCCTGGCGTTTTCAACGGTCAGTTTGAGCCAGAACGGTTCTTCAGGGTATTTCGCCGCCAGCTCGGGGTTGGGATAGGATGCCACCAGAGGATACTCATGTGCCACAATCGGGAACTGGTCGCTTCGCCCTTTGCGCTCACCCCGCAGATACAGCATAAATGCCTCGCGGGCAAACTCGGCTGTATGCTCGTATTCCCCAATGGGGCGCTCAATCAGGTCATATTTGCCATAGGCATCGTTGAAGGGGTTGGAGCCGGAACGATTGAGCACGAGAACGCCGGGGTCCATCTCTTTTGCCAGGTCATACAAAAGGTTCTGGCAGCGAATCAATCCAGCGTCGTTTTTGTAAATCTCGTTTCCCATACTGTAGATGAAAGTGCACGGGTGGCGCCGTCCCCGTTTGATCATATCGCCCCAGGCATTTTTCGACTCTTTGAACCTTTCCGAGGCGGGGTCAGTTCCGATTTTTCCACCGATTTCCATCTGAATGAGAATGCCGACTTCGTCAGCTACTTTTAGATAAACTTCGTTCGGGACGTGTGAGTGGTGCCGCACCACATTGAAGCCGTAGCGTTTGACTTGCGTGAGTCTCTTGAGCACTCCCCGCCGGTCCAGGTTGTCGCAGATGGATTCTCGTTCGTGCCCGCAGGCACGGACGTAAAACGGTTTATTGTTAATGTAAAAGCGTCCTTTCCGGCTCTCCAACTTACGCATACCAAACCTTCGAGTGACCGAAGCCAAAGGGGTGCCATCCGAAGCCTTGAACGTAATCTGCAGATTATACAGGTGTGGAGTTTTGGGATGCCAGGGGATGACGGGGGCGATGTCTACCACAACCGTAGACCACGAATCCGCCGCGGGCGGACTGAACTTGATGCCGTTGGTTTTTCGAGTTGAGCCATCCGGATACTCAACGGAGAGATCAACGAGTACGTCCTGTAAGCGGCTGACGGCTTCTTCGTTCAACCATACCTGGATTTCAATGCGCCCCCGGTCAATATCCGAAAGGATGAAAACGTCTTGAATAGCTCTGTCCTTTGCGTTCTGGGCAAAGGCAGCAGAGAGCAAAATCATCCAGACAATCATGAATTTCATTTTTCCCACGGCAGCCCCCTTACCTGGAATCTACGGCTTGCGATATGTGATCAATTATATCCAAGATTTCCGAATAAAGGCTGACCCCCCGCTCCCGGAAAAAGGCAAAAGGGCAAATCGATTCTCCTGGGACGAGCCATAAGCAAAATGTTTCAGATAATGGCATTTAGAGTCAAACCTTAATTGAACTCATTCTAGAGGCTGACCCCTTACTTTTTTTGACGGATGTCGCCTCTTAAAGGAGCGAAAGGATGGCACTGTATAGAAGGGGAAACATAATCTCGTGATGACCGGTGAATGTATATGCCTCGCCACCGTTATGGGTGGGACGCTTCACAACATTCATATTGGGGCGGTAATGCTGAATCATATCAAAGTTCACGGCGGTAAAATTATTCACCTTGTTGCCGAGGTTGCGAGAAACGGTCAACGCCTTGAGAAAGACCTCGGGCATAATTACGGCACTGCCAAAGTTAATGACAACGCCGCCATCTGCAAGGTCGGGCAACTGCCCCGCCAGTATGCGGAAGTCGAGCAAACTCCCCTTGCCCAACGCAACACCATCCACGCTGGGTTGTTGGTGAATAATGTCGGTGCCGATTGCAACGTGTATGGTGGCGGGGATACGTCTGTCGAAGGCGGTGGCGAGGATGCTGTATTTCACGTAAGGTGGATGACGGCGTGAGATGGTCTGTCCGAGGGCTTCACCGAGTCCATAGCCACGTCGGACGCCCTCGCCAATCGTGGCATTCATCCATTCACCCGTTTCACGCGCCATACCAAATGAGCCATCGGCAAGCCCCTTTTCCACATCCTCCGATGTTTCTCCGAAGAAGGCGAGTTCAAAGTCGTGAATAGCGGTAGCACCATTCATTGCAACGGCGTTCACAATGCCGCGCTTTATGAGGTCGCAGAGGAGCGGAGAAAGCCCGCACTTGATGAGGTGCGCACCCATCATAAAAAGGACGAGTCTATCTTTGTGGGCGGCGATTGCAATGTTTCTGGCAACGCGCAGGAGGTCGCGCGCCTTCAGGACGGGGGGCAGAGAGTTGAAGAAATCCGAAAGGGGAGCCGCGGGGTCGGGGCAATGCGCCACGAGTGAATAATTAAATTTACTCTTGCGTGTGCGAATCGGGTATGTCCGCACACTATTAAGGTCGGCAGGCTTACGCTTCCTCCTCATACCGGGGCAGCCTCCAGTTCCAGCTCATCGTGAATCGCCTGCACAGCCTTATCGAGGTCATCCTGGCGGATGACGCAGGAAATCTTTATCTCCGAGGTACTAATCATCTCAATATTTATGCCGTTTTTTGCAAGGGCGCGGAACATTTTTGCCGCAACACCACAGTGGGTCTTCATACCCACACCCACCACTGAAACCTTTGCGATATTTTCGTCGGATATGACCTTATCCGCCTTCAATTCCCCGCATAACTCCTCGGAGATTCTCAGAGTCCGCCTGAAATCATCTTTGGAGACCGTAAAGGAGATGTCATTTTTCCCCGGCTCCCCGACATTCTGAATAATCATATCCACCACGATGCCGGCGTCGCTGATCTTGCCGAACATCTCCGCTGCGATGCCCGGGCGGTCGGGCACACCCACAATGGATATCTTTGCCTCGCTGCGATTGAATGCCACACCGCTAACGACAATGTCTTCCATCTCTTTATCCTCCTTTATGACCAGTGTCCCCGGTTTATGTGAAAAACTTGAGCGGACGTGAATAACGACATTATAGTTCTTCGCCAGCTCCACCGAGCGCGAATGAAGAACGCGGGCACCCAGACTCGCCAGCTCCAGCATCTCGTCATAAGAGATTTTTTCTAACTTGCGTGCCTGGGGAACTATACGTGGGTCTGCGGTATACACACCGTCAACGTCCGTATATATGTCGCATTCGTCTGCCTTGAGTGC
Source organism: uncultured Candidatus Sumerlaeota bacterium (assembly GCA_964526215.1). Taxonomy (GTDB): domain Bacteria; phylum Sumerlaeota; class Sumerlaeia; order MWCT01; family MWCT01; genus CAZGKP01. Next base: position 3,263 of record CAZGKP010000183.1, on the reverse strand, counting down.
GGCGGCGAGGGCAACGGCTGTGGTATCAGAACCCCCGCGCCCGAGCGTCGTTATCTCATTATCCCCGGTGATTCCCTGAAAACCTGCAACAATTACAATATTACCCTCATTGAGGGCATCCCGTATCTTATCCGTATTGATGCTTTTGATTCTTGCCCTTCGGTGGGAGGTATCTGTGGTAATTCCCACCTGTGGTCCTGTGAAACTGATTGCCTTGTATCCAAAAGACTGTATTGCAATCGAGAGCATAGCAATCGAGACCTGTTCCCCGGTTGACATCAGCATATCCATTTCCCTGGGGCTTGGCTCGGGAGTGATTTTGAGCGCCATATCCTGGAGGGCATCAGTCGTCTTCCCCATCGCGGAGACAACAACAATCACATCATTACCCTTTTCCTTTTCCCAGATTGCTTTTCGGGCAACGTTTCTTATCTTTTCCACATCAGCCACAGATGAGCCGCCGAATTTTTGCACAATGATTGCCAACCGCTTAATCCCCTGTCCCTTTGGCGAATTTCGAGATTAATCAGTGCTTTTTATACCCATAAAAGTATTGCAGTATCTATGAAGTGCCCCTGAACCCTGTCAAGCAAGAAATCCCCCAAAATTCCTCTATTTTTTATTTGACAAGCGCCCTACTTATGGATAATTATACTTACATAATAAGCGGAAGTGGGATAAAATTTTCGCTTCCGTCCTTCCGTCGGGTAATCAGCAGTTTATGGTTGTTTGCTCCCCTTCTCTTGAAGAAGCCCAGTAGGTATTTTTCTCTTGTATCTGCCCGACGCGCAGCCGGTGTCCTCCGGCCTTTACCCAGGTCAGCTTCACCGTGCAGCTTCACCTCATCAGGGCACTTAAGGATAGCGCCCGAAGACGGGGAAAATAGACTTATTGTCTGTGAAAGGAGGCGATATATATGACTAAAGTCCGCTACATCAGAAACCTTTTTAAGGTTTCTCAACTGAACGCATCCTTGATGCCCCTTCTGAATACCGTTGCGCAGAAATACGCCTTTCGCGCCAACGATTACTATCTCTCCCTGATTAAATGGGATGACCCCGATGACCCGATTCGCAAGATTGTCATCCCTGACCCCGCAGAGCTTGAACCCTGGGGTCCACTCGATGTCAGTAATGAGGTTACAAATTACGTTGCCGAGGGTTGTCAGCACAAGTATTGCGATACGGCGCTTCTCCTCGTAAATGAGGTCTGCGGAAGCTACTGCCGTTTCTGTTTCCGCAAGCGGCTTTTTATGCACGGAAACGATGAGGTGGTTCACGACATCCGTCCCGGACTCGAATACATCCGCTCAAATCCCCAGATCACAAACGTCCTTGTTACAGGGGGAGACCCCTTAATCTTCTCCACTCGTAAAATTGAAGCCATCATTCGCTCGCTCTGGGAAATACCTCACGTGGGCATCATCCGTATTGGAACAAAAATGCCCGCCTTTAACCCTTATCGCATCATTGATGACCCGGAGCTTCTTGAAGTTCTGGCGCGCTATAGCACGCGCCATAAACGCATCTATTTTATGTTGCACTTCAACCACCCGCGGGAGCTGACAGATGCCGCCCATCTCGCCATTGATTTACTACAAAGGGCGGGGGTAATTCTGTGCAATCAGTCGCCGATTGTCCGTGGCATCAATGACGACCCCGATGTGCTGGCAGAACTTATGCGTGAGCTCTCCTTCATCGGAGTGCCCCCGTATTATTTCTTCCAGTGCCGCCCAACCGCCGGGAACAAACCATTTGAAATGCCGCTCGTGGAGACATATCACGTGTTTGAGATGGCAAAGTCCCAGGTGAGTGGTCTGGCGAAGCGCGCACGTCTGGTAATGTCCCACGCAAGCGGCAAAATCGAAGTGGTCGGCGTTACCGAAGAAAAAATTTACCTCAGGTATCACCGCGCCCACGACCCCCAGGACGTGTCCCGCTTTATGGAGTTTGAGCGGGATGATGCGGCATACTGGCTTGACGATTTAATGGAGGCGGAAGAGGTTGGCGAAATCTCCCCAGCCGAGGCAGAGCAAGACCCATACTCATATTCCCCGGGCGTGTTTGAAGGCAATTATCCCGACCTCAATTAACGGGCGCGGGGGAGTAGGAGTGACGTCACCCCGCCGAGGTAGGCTACACTCATAGCACAGAGGAAGGCTGGCGAGAAGGAGCCAGTTATGTCAGCGATACCCCCTGCCACAGTGGGTCCCAGGGCTTGACCTATACCGAAAAACAGAGTAATAAATCCCAGAGCCGCCGGCGCCAGGCGTGGTCCAAGGTGATCACCGCATGCGGCTGCCATAATGGCGGGTATGCTCCAGGCGGTTAATCCGAAAAGGACTATGGAAAACCCAAATCCGACAGGCGTCCTCCATACGGCAAACAGGAGGTAGGCACTCCCCTGGAGGAAACTCACCAGTCCCAGCCCATATTTGCGCCCCAGAACGTCTGAGACCCACCCCCAGATTAAACCGCAGAATATGCTGAGCCACCCCACGAATTGCCAGAGATTCCCTGCAGCCTCCCTGCTATAACCCGCCTCTGCTTCCAGATACTTGGCGAAGAAGGTAGCATATATTATATATGAGAAACCAAACGTAGTGTAGATCAGGGCTAAATGCCAGACCGTTCCCGACTTGTAGATTTGCTTCCAGGAACCTTTAGCCGACTGAGGGTTGCTATCCCGGTTACCTGAAACGATTTTTCCTTTGCCATTGTCCGACCCGTTGCCTATGGGAGCCAGTCCTTTTTCTTCGGGTCTGTCGCAGAGCAGAAACCAGGCAAATAGGCTTATAAGGAGGATGAACCCACCCAGCACAACCCAGCTATATCGCCAGCCGCCCTCCCCGGAGTCCTTCAGTATAAACGGAATAAGCGGTCCGGTAATGATTAAGCCAAGACTCGATCCCGACACAGCAATTCCGGTCGCCAGACCGCGACGCCTTCTGGCGAACCAAGCGGCAAGCAGTCCCATAATCGGGACATTGCTACCGCCACTCCCCATCCCGGTCAGCGTACGCCATATGAATGCCGAGATAAACCCCCTGGACGTAGCTGTTAGAATCATCGCCAATCCGGCAACAAAAAGCGAGAAGGTTATCACTCGCCTCGGACTGAAATGCGAGGATAAAAACCCACCAATGAGGGCAAGGCACAGGTAGCCAATGAAGTTCCCGGTAGCAAGTGCCCCGGCTTCCGTATTGGTTAAGCCCAATCCCTCCTGCATAGACGGCAGGATCATAGTGTAGCCAAAACGGGCAA
>CAZGKP010000182.1:3005-8456 GCA_964526215.1 uncultured Candidatus Sumerlaeota bacterium | reverse complement strand
CCTTCGCATCTTTTCGATTGAAGTGGGGCACGAATTCGCGCACCAATTCAGTGGTTGATGGTAACAGCCCCGCTTTTGTTAATGCTTCATCAGTCAGGTCATAGTTCACCAGTGAGAGGAAAATTTTCCCAGCGCCAACGTTATGTTCTACAAGGAGCGGAATGCCATTTTCACCGGCGACGATGGGTATGGCAGAGTTCACGTCCATCGTGTGACATTTGTATATTCTATTACCAAGGTCATAGGTGACCGGTTGACTTAATAACGTTCCATTTCCCAGAATCTTTATTTTCCCGGAACACTGCACCGTTGCCTCACCAAATGTGCCACCCCAGAGGGATTTTCTCATACCATATGATGCAAACTGTGCAGCATTGGCGATGACCCAACCGCCTTTCTGGAGAAAGGATTCCACTTTATTCATTAATGCATCATCCGGGTTCGAGTATCCCCCAATAATGAGTCCATCATAGGTTGAAAGTTTTTCGCTCGAGATGTCCGAAGCAACCACATCAATGGGCCCGAGCGGGGTATCGGCAAAGGTTCCGGGGTATTTCTTAAGCCCGTTCTGGTCAAAGTCGGGATAAATAATTTTAAGAATCTCCCGCTGCATTAGCTCTGGGCGACCGGCCAGAATTTCCCCCCATAGATGACCTAATGGGCTTCCCCGGTGCCATATACCCCCTTGCCAGCTGGGGAATCCCTGCCAGAGGTTACTGGGGGACCAGCCACAGTCCCTGTCTATCATTAGTGCCACCCGTTTGACCGGCGTTCCCGGGCTGTGGTGTTGTGTGTATTCGTAGAATTCCTTGAGCACCCGCCCCCGGCGGGAAAGCTCCCAGTTGCCGTCACGGTCAAAGTCGGTAAAGAGGGGGATACTATCCTGCTGAACCATCAATTTTGCTCCCGAATAGTAAGCCATAAAAAAAGATTTCTTCAGCTCTTCGGGGGAATAACCGGTGTCTGGCGGCGAGGCAGGTTGATTGTTACCACAATAAATCCGCAAATCCGGGTCATCACTCGGAAGCTTCAGGTAATACCAGAGCGAAATCCAGGCGCCAAAGGGTTTGTCAAATTGATATGAAGCACCTCGAAGATATGCAAGCTGCACCCCATTGCTCACCATATGTTCCTGGAGCTCGGCGGCCACCATATCCGCACCGGCGCGATACGAAGCGAACTGGTATGTAACGCCACAATTAACCAGTGCCCGCACCCCCCACGAGTGGTAGCGATTTGCATACTTGGCAATCTCATTTTGGTATGCCAGTCTCCCGCTATGACGGTCAGTGAATCCATACAGTTCAGGGAATTCGTCAATGGTCTCATCACGCAGTGCCCCTTGAAGCATACTGGTGTCCATCTCTTCCATCAGAACACCATAGAATTGCTCCCCACAGATAGATTTCAGTGCCTGAATTTCCGCTGGGGTGTAGATATCGGGCGTGGTATCACTCGCCCAATTTTCGAGCACCTTCACCGGTCTTACAAAATCACCCAGCCCCCTGCGAATACTTACCATAAAATAGAGATTATGATTCCGGCACTGGGCTGCATCCCTGAAGATATCTACCTTTGGGTGGCGGCTCCATTTATCAATCGGGAACATACCGGGTTTGGGTAGCCATATTATGTTGCCGAGACTATTTCGGATTGCTTCGCTCACCTCTTTCACCGTGCCGGTATCGTTCCCGACTAAAATGTCCAGCGTCGCTGATGTCTCTGAAGAAATCGGGACTGAAAGGAGGTGCACTTTCTCCAATTCCGGAGACCGCAGCGAGCGTCCCCGTTGGAAAACAAAACGAATTTTTCGTATTTTCTCCGGAGGCACCGGTCCAAGGTCAAAGTGCCATAGGTCCGTTTTCGCAACGACTTTTCCGTCAGCATCAATCGCCTGGCAGATAATGGAAGAATCTGTGTAAACGAAACGCTCCTGGACAACCACCGCCAACCGTTTACGGCCGTATGTCGGCGCATCAATAGTGTAAGTTCCTTCCTTGTGATACAGGTGGCGACCGAAACGTATTTGATCGACAATACAGGGTTTATCTTTTGCCATTATGCTGTAGTGGTGTGTTATGCCGAGATGTTCCACACCACGAGGCAGGTTCTCAATTTTTATAACCGAAGAGATGTGTGGAGATTGGCTATTCAGATTTACAATAGTATGTGTGGTGCCATCAATAGTGCAGTCAAGTATACCTGCGCCGGGTTGCTTGAGAGCCGTAATCTCCATCTCATCCCCCAGAAACCATCCGGTCAGTTCACCGCCAGGGAGGATTTTTACCGCCCTCTTGCCACTTAAGTTCTCTCCCGCCGCAACCGTCCATTTATCCCCCCTGAAATTGCCCAGACGCTCATCAGCGACGTATCCTTTTATTTTGAAATAATCGAGCCAAATCTGCCAGGACTGCCACCAGGGCGAATATTTCTGGTAGCCGGACGAGAGTGAATCTATCCGAAGGGTATGGGTTGTTTCGGAAAGGTCATCGAGACGTAGCACCTCATCCTGGAAGGTATAGCCAAACTCTGTATAGAGGTCCATAATCCCGCTCTTTTGACCACTATCCAGCGACCAGGCAATCTGCCCATTCCAGGAGTTATTCATCCCATAGATAATTATGCCGGTGCCGAAAAATCTAAGGCTTAAAGAAGAGTGTTCTGACGGCTTGCTAACGAGCATCAGGCTCTTCCCTCCACCAGCCCAGCTCGTCTCTTCAACTTTCCATTTCCCGGAAACGCAAGCGGTATTATACAGCGCCTCAGCCTGCAAAAACGTGCACTGCTCGGCTTCTGTCCACTCGCTCTCCACCTCATCCGAAAGGGACAAACGTATGAGATTTCCCTCTTTTTCGGTATTGTAGAAAGCACCCGGTGTCATAGTAGCTACCCCCAGAAATAACATCGTAAGAAGGATGCGTAGAGCCATCTAATGTACCCCCCTTGATTCAATTTATTTTCCCTCCATACAAGGGAGATCGCGCTTGCCTTTGCGTAATGGCGCGAGTTCTTCCCATTTCGCCTCCAGTTTCGCAGCATTATACTTTCTTGACACAATGGCATCTTCAACCGCTTTATCCATTGCCGTATCAATCCAGCGGAGAAATTCTTCATCTGAAATACCGTTCTCGATATAGAGATTGGTCATTCTCTGGATGGTGTCGCCAAATCGGTGATCGAACGTAAACTGCCATTTGCTCGGATTTATGCGCCTGCCGGCAATTTCCTCGAAGGGGCGCATATGCTCCGGTGGGTCAACCCCGACAATGTCCGGGAGAAATAGCTGCGCCTCATTGACGATGCGCCGGTAATTCTTCGGGACCGTAATGAACTGGAGAAAGGCAATAACGCGTTTTAACCTCTCCGAGGTCTCTGGATTTTTGGTATCGCTGAAGGCGGTTTTCGTAACGCATATCTGCGTCCGCGCACCGCTCACCACACAGGGGTCAGCCCCCACACAATAGATCGAAGTTGCCTTCGTCATCGGTGGCATATATGTAACACCCCACTCAAAGTCGATGCTCTTTTCGATGTTTAATAAGAGGCTCAGCGATGAGATGTCCCAGATCATCGCCGCTTTTTTGTTCATAAAGAGCTCCGCCGGTGATACGGTGAGGCTCTTGTTCCAATACTGCCGCCACTGTTTCATCAGCCGCCACATTTCCACCCATCGCGTATCTTTACTGGTGAAAAATCCCTTTCGATAGAGGAAAACAATTTCATTCCAGTCCAGAAACTTTCCACGCGTCGGGTCATCATAGACATCTATGCCGGGGGAAATATCATAGTAGAGCTGGTCAAAGACAAAGTCGAGAACCCAATCCGTCACCGCCCAGGAGATACCCAGCCCGAGCGGGACATAGCCGGCATCCTTAATTTTCTTCTGGAGCTTTAAGAACTCTTGCCAGTTCTGGGGCATAGTGAGATCGAGCTCCCTGAAAATATCCTTATTGTAGTAAAATGCGGCGCATATCATATCGAAACAAATCACGTAGTATCCGCCATCCGTAAACACCAGCCCCCGGCAAAAATGCTGGTACTTAAATAAATCCCACCATTGCTTTGAACCAGGGGCTCCCGGCTCAACAAAGGGATTGGGTTGTTCCAGATAATCGTTCAGCCGGAGGTACCAGCCCTTGTCCACATCCTGCCATACATCACCCGTATTCATCTCCATTATATCCGGCGCCATATCGCCGAGCTGCTGGGTAATTACCCACGAGCGGTCGGTTGGAAAAATGCGGAGTTCGATGCGAGTATCGGGGAAGAGCTGCTCGAATTCATCGGCTACTTCCCGGTATCCCCGAAGCGGTCCCAATCTCCCGTAGACCATGCTACCGGGCATATAGTTGCCCGCGTTCACCACAATAGTATATTTTACGTTTGCGTGTCTGGGTGCACCTGGTGAAGCCGCATTTTCATTCCCCTTTTTCTCCTCCTTCTCCTTTTTACCCAACCCCTCCACGCGTCCCTGTGGGTCATACACCAATAGGGAAATAAAAAAGATTATGGCAACAATGGCAAATCCCTTCATTGCTATTTTGCCTATGTTTCTAATGTGCACCTCAGCACTCCTTACACTACGCCTTGAAAGCGCCAGCCGTAACGCCTCGTAGAAAGGCTCTGGTTGCCAGTATAAAAAGAATGAGCATCGGGGCAGCAGAGAGGATGTATGCCGAAAACAGGCTCTGAGCATCGCCCTGTCCACCCAGCTGCTGGCTTAAAATGAAAATGCCCGAGGCAACAACGTGTAATTTCGGGTCGCTGTTCACCACAAACGGCCAGATGAAATTGTTCCACACGCTCAAAAAATTGAGTGCAAAGATGAGGGAGACAATCGGCCGTGATAAGGGGAGAACGATGTGCCAATAGAGTTTGAAGTGTCCAGCGCCGTCAATCTTTGCAGAATCGAACAGGTCCTCTGGTAGGTCATCAAAGAAACCTTTCATCAGGAAAATGGCGAAAATCTGCCCGCCGGCAATATAGGGTAAAATCAATGCAAGGTAGGAATTTAGCAATCCGAGATTCTTCACCAGCAAAAAGCTCGGTATCAGGGTAAGTACTCCGGGAATCATCAGCATACTGATGATGACTAAGAATAGGAATTTACTTCCCGGAAACCGATAGCGGGCGAGAACATACGCACAGAGTGAGGCGATGAATGCCACACCTGCACCTGTCGCCATCGCTACGAGAAGCGTGTTCAGGATATATACGTGCAGGTATTTCCACGCCCGCTTATACCCAATTGTCAGCTCGTACCAAGTATCAATCAGTGTTTTCTCCGTGCCATCCTCGTTTGCGAAGGATTTCCCCCAAATCTGCTGGAAAAATGTCGCGACCTGATGTGGAAAACCAATCACCCCGTGATTTATCTCAGGTGTCGTGCGAAAACTATTCAGGGCTATCAGGATAAAGGGAAAGACCGACATCAATAAAAATGCCCAGAGG
>CAZGKP010000182.1:0-2993 GCA_964526215.1 uncultured Candidatus Sumerlaeota bacterium | reverse complement strand
ACAAGGTGAGCTGATGTTTTCACTATGGTATTTTTCATGTCCTCTGCAGCTCCGAGGTGGATTTAATGACTTTGAGATTCAAAACGGTGAGTCCCATAATTAGTACGAAGAGGAAAACGCCTATGGAACAGGCATAGCCAAGATTCTGGTAGAGGAATGCGTTAATATACATCCACAGTCCCGGCACCATCGTCTTGAACCCCGGACCACCGCTTCCGGTTGGTCCCCCGGAGGTAAGAATGAGAATTGCTTCAAACCCCTGCACAGCACCGATAATGGCGAGTATGATGAGCATCCTTATCTGGCTGAGAACCATTGGGATTTCTATTGAAAAGAATTTCTGCACAACACCGGCACCATCTACCACCGCTGCCTCCCTCACACTCTCAGGGATACTGGTGAACCCGGCGTAGTAGATGAGTATCTCGAAACCGCCGGCAAATGGGAATCCGAGGAACGCAATCGCAGCAAGCGCAGTGCGGGGATTACTCAGCCACCCGCGGGTTAGTTCCTCCTTTCCCAAAAGGGTAAGAACCTGATTCAATAGACCAGTATCACCGTAAATAACCGAAGCCCATACGAGTAGAATAGCAGTGAATGGAAACATCATCGGGAGCAGAAAGGCGACTCGATAAAAGTGTCTGCTCCGCTCCGTGGGCAAGCCGTATATTATGCGCGCAATGATTATGGGCACAGTTACCCGGGCAAATACCGCCACTACCGCGAGGAAAAACATATGGAGCATACTGGGGATGAGAACAGGGTCGGTTAACCAATGGATAAAATTCTCTAACCCAACAAAGTGGGCTTCTTGCCCCGGTTTGCAGCGAAACAGGGAGAGAGCAAATGCCCATAAGAACGGGAAGATGCTGAAGAGCCCCAGAAAAAGAATGGTAGGCAGGGTAAAGAGATAGCAATTTGTATTTTTTTTGACGTTTTTCCATAAGGGACGCATATATTTGCCCTGCGTTAGCAGCATAATGTGGACTTTTTACCGGCACGGTGGCGAACAGGAATCACGTATAACAAGGCTGGGCATTAGTAGCTCGTGCCTCAAAGGAGTCTCTTTCTTGCGCTTCTTGGCCTTGATCTGCTCGAGCAATATCTCTGTGAGCAATTCCCCTACTCGATATCTCGGGAAATGCACAGTCGAGAGCTTCGGGGTGAGATAAGTGCAAATTTCCATATCGTTATTTCCCATAATTGACATATCCCGGGGAATTTCAATCCCCTTCTCCCTTGCGGCTATCATAATTTCCGCCGCGATATGGTCGCTCAGGCAAATCAGTGCCCGTGGTAAGTTCTTCCGTGTTAGGAATCGGCGAACTTGTTTTACCATAACATCGCGAACGTAATCTGTGAACCTGAAAATCCGTGCTTTTGAGGGCTTCAAGCCATAATCTATTAGTGCCTGTTGGAAACCCTGTTCGCGTGATTGTTCAATTATGCGCACCATCTCTATCTCATTGCGAGTCCCGCAAAATCCAATTGCCGAATGCCCCAGTTTGATAAGGTATTCCGTTGCTATGTATGTGCCCTTAAAATCGTCGAATGTGGCGCTTGGAAAAGGCGATTTTTTTAGCGCTTTTTGAAATAAGACAATAGGAACACCCCTATCTTTGACTATCTCAAGGTAATCGGCAGCAGACACAGAAAGAGGTAGAAGGATTATGCCATCTACTCTCTGAGCCATCAGGGAATACACCAATTCCTTCTCACGCTCTAAGTCCTCATAACTACTACCATAGATGACGTTGAAATTGTTTCTGTGCGCGTAATCCGAGACACCTTTTGCCACTTCGGAGTAGAATGGATAAGAGATATCCTGGACAATTAAGCCTATGATCTTGGTTCTGCCCAGGCGAAATCCACTGGCAGCAAGATGGGGGATATAATTTGCCTCCTCGGCTATCCTTCGAACTTTTTCACACGTCTCAGGCGCAATCCTATACTTCTTCTCCTTTCTGTTTAAGACATAGGATACGACCGCCTTCGAGACCCCCGCCTTTTTTGCGATGTCTTTTAACGTTACGTAAGCCATACTGTTACCTTTTGGTGTTTTTTCGACGGATTGCCTCTCGAATATGACTGCTCAATAGAGAACCCAACCATTGACTCTTGCCTCGGTTCTGCGAATTGTATATTCCCCGGGGGTTGCTTCAAAAGAATTATCTATCGTTGGTAGTTCTTCATAAGGTTCCTTGCGAAATACTTTAAAACCACCCCACTCTGGCATTTCAAGGTGGAACTGATGTGTCCGGTAGTGTAATAGAGTTACCAGTTCTTTTCCCTCCCCGGTATAGCATCGCCCGACTTTTTCGGCATCCGGTGAGATAGAGAGGTCAATCCTATCCTCTTGCAACTCCATATACACAATACCATTCCCGTTGTAATCAAAATATGGTGAGGTCCTGGTGGCTATGATTTTTTCCGGGCTACGCGGGTGGGGGATGGGGAGCCATTCATCGGTGCTGTTTGCATTCATCCACGTGTCTGTCGTGGCACAGAGAGAGTTATTGTGCTGGAATGAGACCGCAAAAACCGGCAGATTTACATCAAGCTGGGAAGAATCAACGAAATATTCCCCATCATCAGGCACACCGTCCCCATTTTTATCGCATACAATACCGATGGCGATATCTACTACATCATTACTATCTCCGCCATAGGGTCCACTCGACTGGTCTGGCATTGCATCAAAGGCTGAATAGAAATTACCAGTCATTGTCACAGCGACCTCTATCGCCTGCCCTATCGAAAAATCGAGATTTGACCACAGTATTTCTGTCTCTAAAATATTTTCGGTTGCAAAGGAAATCACAGTATCGGATGTGGGTTCCGCACTGCTGTCACTAAAAACCTTAAACGCTCCGTAGCTATTCGTATCGGGGTAGTAGTGGGTCACATAGTCAGGATGCCAGCCCTGGAAGGTGAGCTTCTTTTTCCACGTTATGGCATTTGCCTGCGTGCAGTCCGAGCCTTTCCCCGCACCG
>CAZGKP010000181.1:0-8494 GCA_964526215.1 uncultured Candidatus Sumerlaeota bacterium | reverse complement strand
TGGAGGAACTTACGAGCCGCATAACCTTCTCCCGAATTCGGGAGATGCACCCGTCTAATGTTTAACTGATGCAGATGTATCGGCGAACATCGGCGCTCAACGGTGGCTGATTCTCATCCTTTTGGGAAGTCGGAGATTCGCCGTGGCGAACTGCCCCGAATCCTGGATTCTCTATTCTCCGATAAATTCGTGATGAGCCTGACATTTCTGAACCCAACGCTCCTTATAGGCACCGCCGCCGCCGGTGTGCCGTTTGTGTTGCATCTATTGAGCAGACAACGCAGCAAGCGTATACCATTCAGCACACTTATTTTCCTCAAGCAGGTAGATGTTAACACTGCCCGGCGACACAAATTAGTTGATTTGCTGCTTTTACTTTCCCGGATTTTCATCATTTTACTTATTGCGTTAGCACTGGCAAAGCCCGTGTGGCGCGTAGCCGGAGATGTCCGGTTGGCACGCGGCAATACCGCACGCATAATTATACTCGATGATTCGTTCAGCACCGCATTGCGTTATCGGGAACAGATACTCTTTGCCCGCGAGCGCGAGTTTGCCATCGCTGCCATCGAGACGCTTCGGAGTGGCGATGCGGCTGCCGTAATCACATCCAGTGGCAGTGCGCCTGCTGATGTGGCATCTCTTACGGGTAATATCCCACGCCTTGCCGATGCAGTAAAAAATCTCAAACCATCCGATTCGGCACGTCCCCTCATTCCTGCGATTAAGCGGGCTGTCCACATCCTTTCAAAATCGCAAAAACCTGTTCGCGAGATTATGCTTATCAGCGACTCGCAGGCTCGTGCCTTCGAGCCTCGCTCCGCAATACAAGCCCTCCACCTCAAAAAATCCGCCCCATTTATCTACATCTGTAGCGTGGCACCAGAGAAAGAGATTCAAAACCTTACGATAACAAAGGCGCTCATAAATTCGCCTCTGCCGTTTCCGGGATTCGATATTTGTATCGAGGTGTATATTCAAAATCATTCGGAAAAACCCGCCGACACGGAGGTGAGTCTATGGGATACCACTCAACTTATTGAGCGTCGGACAATACACATTCCGCCCGTAGCAATAGCCAGTGTGCCTTTCAAATTCATGCCCGGCTCGCCCGGAATCCTCACGGGCAGGATAGCCCTCGGTGGCGATGCGCTCGAGGCGGACAATTACTACTACTACCACTCCGATATTCTGAAATCTGTACGGTTGCTGATTATGACGGCGGAAGGGATGCGCCCGACGGAAACCGATGGCAGCCTGTTCCTCGCCGCCGCTTTCGAGCCTTTGAAAAAAGCCGTGAATGGCAGGCAGTTATGTCGTGTTGATTACGCATTCCCCGACCAGCAGGCAAATCTCACACTTAAAGATTATGATGTGCTCTTTTTTGTTGATGTGCAGGACCTGACCACAACCGCCAGATATGCTCTTATGAAATATCTCAAAAGCGGCGGCAATGCGGTATTTTTTATCGGGGCGAATATACCCGAAAGCGCAGCCGAAAATTTCTTCTACGGCGATGATACAATTTTCCCATTTCGCCTTGAGCACACCTGGGGGCAAAACGGGGAGGCAAAATCGTTTGGCGAACTTGACCGCAATCACCCAATCATCGGGGCGCTGGAGAGTACTCCCGATATAGATTTTTCGGCAGTGCGATTTTTCCACGGCTGGAAGATACGACTTCGTTCCGGCACCTCGGCACGCATTCTTGCCCGCGCGCGTGATGGTTCGCCGCTCATTATCGAAAACCGCATCGGCTCGGGCAAAGCACTCACCTTCCTTTCCGGCATTTCACCCGAATCCAGCAATCTTGCCACACGCCCGCTCTTCATCCCCTTGCTTTACGAATCAATTAAATATCTCCTCACCGATTCCGGTGGCGGTTATACAAGAGTCGGTGAACCTGTGCGCCTCACACGGATTCCCCCACCCTCCGTTCTTACACCATATATACTCGAGGTCACAGCGCCTGACAAGAAAATCCACAAACTCTCCGTTGAAAACGGTAGGGAAATGGTTTTCACGGACACCCGGCTCGCCGGAAATTATCATCTCCGCTTCGGCGAGAAGGGGCATATCACCGAGGGTGCGTTCTCTGTCAATGTAGACCCGGCAGAGGGCGACCTTTCGCGCATATCAAATACCGGGCTAAAGAAAATATTCCCGCGCAATCTACCAATTTCATTTTGCCGCTCACCGGCTGAATTGAAAAAAATAATGCGTGCACGTCGCAAGGGTAAATCACTTTCCCACTATCTACTACTGGCTGCCCTTTTGCTCTTCATAGCGGAGAGTTACCTCGCCAATAGTCTCCTGATACGTCGCCGGGGGCAAATTGAGGTGCAGGAAATGGCACCGCAAAAAGGCTGGACGCAATGACGTCGCTTAAATTCATCGGAATACGCTTCGCAGGCTTCTGGAACCTGCCATTGATGGCATCTGTCCTTTGCGCGTTTGCCATCGGTGTTGCACTATGGAATCGCCCCACGCGGGCTGTGGTCGGAGAGGTATGGGCGCGGCGTCTATTTTTCCTTCGCATCCTGGCGGGGCTGGTGCTTTTGCTATTCGTCTTCAATCCAACGCTGATTTACCGCCAGACAAGTCGCTCACGCGGGCAGGTTGCCGTAATTATTGATACATCGAAAAGTATGGAAAGAAGAGATTCTGCTGGGGGACTATCCCGGATAGATTCAGTCAAAAAGGTTCTCGGCGGGAGTGGTTCATTCTCCGACGAACTTGAAAAATATACAGATGTTGCATATTTTACATTTGACAGCGAGGTGCATCCGCTGCCGGGGGCAAATAAAATACCTTCGCTCAGTGTGCAAGGCGATGCCACTGACCTGGGGGGTGCATTTGGATACCTCGCACAGAAGCGCCCGCAGGGGAAATGGGCGGGTGCCGTTATCTTTAGCGATGGCGCAGTAACCGTCCCCGGTTCGCCCCTCGCGCAGGCGCGCGCACTCGGTTGTCCAATCTATGCGGTCGGTGTGGGCAAAAAAATCTCCCCCGATACCCTGCTTTCTGACATAGGCATTGTGCGTATACAAACAAATCCCTGGACCCCTCGCAATCAAACAACCCCCATTCGCATCGCATTCAAGCAAAGCGGTTTCGCCGGAGAGATTGTAAACGTTCGGCTCGAAGAAGAGGGAAAGAAACTCCTTCAAAAATCCGTAACCATTACACCCGAAAAGGAACAGGATATATCGCTTGAATTTTTGCCGCGCAAAAAGGGACTGAGGCATCTTCGTATAGTGATTCCACTCTCCCCCCGCGACGCTATCCCGGAAAATAACTCTGTAGAATTCTCCCTCCTCGTCACCGATGCAAAGCTCAAACTCCTGTATGCCGAAGGGTCCTTACGCTGGGAATACAAATTCATAAGACGCACACTCTCCGCCGACCCATATATTGAACCGACATTCCTGATTCGCACTACGCCTGACCGCGCATATCAACAGGAGGACGGAAAGACTCTCACCGGTGGCTTTCCCGATTCACCCGATGCCCTCGCTAAATTCGATTGTCTGATTCTGGGCGACATCCCGCGTGCATTCCTCTCCGATAAACAACTCGCTGCCATCGAGGCATTCGCAGCCGAAAAAGGCGGAGGCGTCATTGTCGCTGGCGGATTCAATACACTCTGCGCGGACGAATATGCCGATACGCCGCTTGCAAAACTCCTCCCCGTCAAACTCATTAAACGCACCCGCCCAATAGTGCCAATAGAATACACACCCATACCCGATGTCCGAAGTGTCAATCACGAACTCCTGACGGGTCTGTTACCTGAAATCACAAAACGCAAGCTCCAACGCTGGTATCCCGTTGGCAAACCAAAAGTAGGCGCGGAAGTTCTTTTAAGACGCCGCACAAAATCAGGTGCCGATGGCATCGTCCTCGCCACTCAGACATACGGCAAGGGGCGCATCCTCCTCATCGCAACCGATGAGCTCTGGCGCTGGAGTTTTAACAGAAAAAAACCCGATGAGGCAGGTGTGGCGGAGCGACTTTACTTGCAAGCCGCACGCTGGGTTGCGAAACAAACTATCGGCGAGGATAAAACCGCCCCTCTGTTCCTCGCCCGACTTGATAGCGTCTATTATACACCCAAAAGCCGCGCAACCCTCACGGTGCGCTGGAATAATGCCCGACTCGCTGGCAATAAACCCGAATTCCACGCCTCCCTCATCCGCCATAATAAAACAGTTGCGAAACTCGACTTTCCGCAAACCGCCTCGCGGGATTTCGTCGCTCATTTCTCGCCCTCAAAAGATGGCTGCTATGAAGTCCGCATCACAGGCTCTGCGAACAAAGAGACGCAAACCCAGACGTTGAAGTTCATTGTCGGGCGACCATATCGCGAATCAGAATCAATCGCCTTAAACGAAACGCTCCTTCGCGCCATCGCCGAAGAGACTCGCGGTGGATACTACAGCCTGCTCAATGTGAGTGAAATTGTGAAAAGATTACAAAGCGATGAACATATAGAGCAAAACCGCATCGAAAAAGAGCTGGCAGGTGGTCCGGGCTGGTTTCTTCTGTTCATCACACTCACAGGGCTGGAGTGGTATTTGCGTCGCCGAAAAGGCTTGATGTAACTGCGTTCCTTCACGCTTTGTCCCAGAACGCCCTTGCGGAATAAAATTACTGAATCTTTGATAACAAAATAGTTCATAAGAAACAATGAGAGTTTTTAACAAGTGAATTTGAGCTCGAAATGGTCACAAAATTGTAATACTCGGTCTCGGAGAATTTTCTATAAGGAAACCAGGAATACAGGAGAAAATTTCCCTTCGACGGATAAGATTCATAGTTTCCGGGCTTCCTTATAGATTTTTAGCTAGCCGATTCAGAAGTTTGTCATCGTTACGTCATCTGACTTATTTCCCGGGAAGGGGTTGGGAAAATCAAATAAATACCTTGACAGCATAGCGGGAAGTCATTATATCGCTTGCTTGATTTATTGATTTTATACAAAGAGCGCCAAGATTTTTTTATATTTTCTAAGGAGAAGTGGGGAATTTTATGCCTACGATAAATCAATTGGTTCGTAAGGGACGTAAACCTGTGCGTAAAAAGAATAAAGTGCCGGCTTTGCAATCGTGCCCTTTCAAGCGAGGCGTCTGCACGCGTGTCTATACCACCACGCCTAAGAAACCGAACTCCGCCCTGCGCAAAGTTGCCCGCGTGCGCCTCACGAACGGTATGGAGGTTACGGCTTATATACCTGGCGAGGGACATAATCTCCAGGAACACTCGATGGTGCTGTTGCGGGGTGGGCGCGTGAAGGACTTGCCTGGAATCCGGTATCATATTGTTCGAGGCGTGCTTGATACGCAAGGGGTGCAGAATCGCAAGAAAGCCCGTTCAAAATACGGGACAAAGCGCCCCAAATAACGTAACCGGGTGTTGATAACAGATATATCTTTGAGCCGTAGAATTAGCACGGATTACTGTTTTTTTCTTACCTTAATCTGTGAAATTTATGGTCAGTAATATTCAAATTATGGAGGGAGCAGGTTAGTATGCCGAGAAAACGTCAAGCAGAGCAGAGAGTAATTGCGCCGGATAGAAAGTTTAATAGTACTCTGGCGGCAAAGTTCATAAACTGCATGATGCACCGGGGCAAAAAATCGGTTGCGGAGGGGATTTTTTATGGCGCCCTGGATTTGATAGGAAAAAAAATTACGGATAATGATCCCATCAATATCTTTACACAGGCAGTGGAGAATGTAAAACCGCTTTTAGAGGTTCGTTCAAGGCGTGTGGGAGGCGCAAACTATCAAGTCCCTATCGAGGTCCGACCGGCGCGCAGGCAGGCTCTGGCTATTCGCTGGATTATTCAGTATACCCGCAGCCGCCCTGAAAAAACAATGCAGGAACGCCTCGCCACTGAATTGATGGATGCATATAACAAAGCTGGGGCGTCTATTAAAAAGCGAGAGGATACTCACAAGATGGCAGAGGCGAACAGGGCATTTGCCCACTATCGCTGGTGATAAATTCAAGCTGAGTAAAGGCCGGCATAAAGTGCGACTTTTTGCCGGTTTTTTTTACCCTTTATGGCAGAACCGTAGATTTCGTAAATGACGCAGAGTCTGAATCTGTGTAATTTGCGCAATCTCCGGCTAAAAAATCCCTTTGGTGATTTATCAGAAAATGACACGGAAATATCCATTACATAAAGTTCGGAATATAGGCATTATGGCTCACATTGATGCCGGCAAGACTACGACCACCGAACGCATCCTTTATTACACCGGTAAGACTTACAAGATAGGTGAGGTGCAAGATGGCGCCGCCGAGATGGATTGGATGGTGCAGGAGAAGGAGCGCGGTATAACTATTACGTCCGCCGCCACGCAATGCTGGTGGAAGGATTATTGTTTTAACATCATAGACACTCCGGGGCACGTGGATTTCACCATAGAGGTGGAACGCTCCATCCGTGTGCTGGATGGTGCTATTGCGCTTTTCTGTGCGGTTGGGGGCGTTGAGCCGCAGTCAGAGACAGTCTGGCGACAGGCTGCCAGATACCACGTCCCCCGCATCGCATTCGTCAATAAGATGGACAGAATCGGCGCCGATTTCTTCGGCACGGCACAGATGATGGTAGAGCGCCTCCACGCCAATCCCGTCCCTATCCAGATCCCCATAGGCAATGAAGACAACTTCACCGGTGTGATCGACCTTGTGGAGATGTGCGCATACGTCTGGTCTGACAAGAGTGAGCTGAATCACGGCGCCACCTTTGAGACCCTGCCCATACCGACTGAGTTGCAATCGGAGGCGGCTGAATACCGCGAAAAAATGCTTGAGGCAATCGCAGAATATGATGATGCATTTATGGAGAAATATTTAAGTGGCGAGGATGTAACGCCAGCCGAGATTCGGACCGTTCTGCGAGCCGCAACCCTGCGTGCGCAGATTACGCCCGTTCTGTGCGGGAGCGCTTTTCGCAATAAAGGCGTCCAGCCCTTGCTCGATGCGGTGATTCATTACCTGCCCGCCCCATCCGACCTGCCTCCCATAGAGGGTGAAAATCCCGAGACAGGTAAGGCTGAGATCCGTCCACCGGTAGATGATGCACCCTTTTCCGCACTCGCCTTCAAGGTGATGTCTGACCCACATGTGGGCAAACTGACCTACCTCCGTGTCTATTCGGGCAGCTGCGCATCGGGCTCATACGTATATAACGTTAACCGGGATGAGAATGAGCGTTTCAATCGCCTGCTCCTTATGCACGCAAACGATAGAACCCAGCTTGACGGAATCTACACGGGCGACATCGCCGCCGTAGTCGGGCTGAAGGGTACCAAAACCGGCGATACCTTGTGTGACGCTGACCATCTTATCTTTATTGAACCAATGATGTTCCCCGAACCGGTTATATCTATCGCTATCGAGCCAAAGACCAGAGCCGATGAAGAAAAACTTGTAAACACACTTGCACGTGTCGCAGATGAAGACCCCACCTTCCGCGTTGAGGTTGATTCAGATACCGGGCAAACTATAATATCAGGTATGGGCGAGTTGCATCTCGACATAATCGTGGATAGATTGAGGCGCGAGTTCAATGTGGATGCGAATGTGGGTAAACCGCAGGTCGCATACCGCGAGACAATCGAGGTAGGAACGGAATCGGAGGGGAGATTTGTCAAACAGACCGGGGGGCATGGTCAATATGGACACGTATGGCTTCGCATCGAACCGATGAAGCCCGGATTTGGTTTCGAGTTTATAAACAAGGTTGTGGGCGGCGTAATCCCCCGCGAATACATCCCATCCATTGAAAAAGGCGTCATAGAGGCGATGAGTGCGGGTGTGCTGGCGGGTTACCCGATGGTGGATTTGCGCGTAACCGTTTATGACGGCTCGCATCATCCGGTGGACTCATCAGACATTGCGTTCAAGATAGCGGCGTCAATTGCATTCCGTGAAGGTGCAAAGAAGTCTCGTCCATATCTTTTAGAACCGATTATGTCCCTGGAGATAGTAGTTCCAGGGGTGAACCTGGGGGATGTTATCGGGCATCTTCAGCAGAGACGGGCAAAGATCGAGGAAGTAAAGGCGCGAGGCGATTTGCAGATTGTGAATGCAGAGGTCCCGTTGGCGGAGATGTTCGGATATGCCACGCAGTTGCGGTCTCTCACGCAGGGGCGCGGGACGCACACGATGCAATTCTCGCATTATGCCCGTCTAACACCCGAGGTGCAGGAGCATATCCTGGGGCATATATAAGCGCTTATGGCTCGTTACAGAATCCACCTATGGCGGGTCCGCTGCTAAATAGCGAGGACACGCCGCGATTCCCCTTTTGTTTCTGTCCTATGCTCTTGGTCGTAATCGGAAAATCGGGCACAAGTATGATTGCGACGCCTTACTGATAAATCTCTTGTGATCTTAGATACTCATTCTTCATAGGAAATTACCTATACACAGCGTCTTAAATAATGTCTTATATTCGGAAGGGAATCTCGAATATATT
>CAZGKP010000180.1:0-8560 GCA_964526215.1 uncultured Candidatus Sumerlaeota bacterium | reverse complement strand
TTTTGAGCCTCTATAGAAGTCTGCTTTTCGTAGCTTTGCCAAGATGCGCCCGTTTTGGTGGTGCGCGCATTTTTTTAACTTCTAACAGAACTCTGACATCTTCCCGATGGCGTGGTCCCTCCACGTGTCTCTTTGCTCGAATCAGACTATCCAGGTCAATCCAGTTGACCTTTACATTACCATATCGTCCTCTGATTCGCTTTCGCCAGGCGGTTTCAAAGCGCACCCCCGGAATCTTTAACATTATGTCAATCCTATCGGGCGGCAGTCCTATCTGAAGGATTTCTTCAGCGTTGCCTGCGTTGAGAAGGAGCGGACTTCCGAATTCGGCAAGCGCTGAATTAACCCGTGCAACGTTATCGGCAGAAGGCTCAATCAATAAATCCATATCTTTTGTATAACGGGGTTTGGCGTGGTAAATGAAGGCAAGTCCCCCTATTATGAGATACTTCACTTTATGCTTTTCGAGCAGGGCAAGTATGTCTTCAAAATCCCTGACAGTGTCCATTATTATTCCGCCGACTCTACTAAGGAGCCGGACGGTTTCAGGGGTTTTCTCAAAGTAATTTCGCCTGACATTCAGGATATCTCTTCGGATAGCCACAAGGGCGGATAGGCGCATTTCGGGTGTTTGATTCTGCCAGAACTCCAGGTCCCACCGTTCAGCATCCTCAAAGTTCCTGGCGCGATGTGTAACCATTCTCTTTCGCCGCGAAGAGCTGCGCTCTTTTATTCCCATCACAAAAACCCTTCCCCAAAAGATACCTCATTTGCGAAGGAATAATGAAGCGGCTTCGCTTAAATCGGTGGCGGTCATATCTGGACGGACAGACATTCTGGGCGCCTCTTTGCCGGATGCGATGAGGCAGGTCTTTAGACCCGCACGCCTGCCTGTGCGGATGTCTGCCTCCTTGTCACCCGCCATAAGGCTCTTTTCTATCACAATCGGCAGTTCTTTTTGTGCCCGCCGAATCATCCCGATTTTTGGCTTTCGACATCTGCATTTATCCTTTACGGTGTGCGGGCAGAAATAAATCTTGTCTATAAGGACGCCTGCTGCACTGAGCCTCTTCAGCATATACAGATTCACGCGATAAAAATCGCGTTTGGTGTAATAACCGAGCCCGATTCCACCCTGGTTCGTGACAATAATGAGGAAGTATCCGGCTTTCTGAAAGCGGTGCAGACCCTCGATTGCGCCGGGCAGAAACTCGAAATCTTCCAGCTCACTGATATAACCTTTGTCAACATTTATGACGCCGTCACGGTCAAGAAATAGCGCGGGAGCGGGTTTGGGCGGTGCAGCTTTAAGTGAGGTTGGCTCTGGACAATACGCCATAAGTACCTTATCAATAATGGCTGTGGTGGATATCCCCGGTTCAAGCGGCAGGATTAAGACCTCTCCGCCATATTTTTCGACAACCCGGCGGGAGGTGAGTTGCTCCGGTGTATAGTCGCCGCCTTTTATGTAGTATGATGGCTGGATAATTTCGAGCGTTTTGCGCATCCGCCGCTCACTATGGAAAGTAACATAATCCACGCAAGCCAGCGCAGCAATAACGCGGGCGCGTTGCATCTGCGGCACAAGCGGACGTCCGGGGTCTTTGTATTTTTTTACCGAACTATCCGTATTGAGGCTTACAATGAGGACATCGCAATACTTGCGCGCCGCCTCGAGGTATGCTATATGCCCGGCGTGAAGGATGTCGAAGACGCCGTTGGTGAGACCGACCTTTTTCCCCCTCTTTTCAAGGCGGCTGACAATCGGCGCAAGCTTCTCCCGTTTTACTATCTTCCCGGCAGTCACCAAGATACTTGCGCCTCTCTGGATTCTCACTAATTTCCCTTATCTGTGCATATCCGTGGTATCAGTGTAATCCGTGTTCTATCAAAAATAGCACACAGATAACACGGATTCAACGGGTTCTCACTGATTTTCTTCATCCGTGAATATCTGTGAAATCTGTGGCTTTAAGGCTTTTTGCTTTGCGTCTGTTTTTCAATAGCCTTAATATCGGCGAAGATTTTGTCCACGCTATGATACCGGTCTTCAGGGTCCTTCTGAATCATCTTTACAACAATCTCTTTCAGTTCGTCCGAGACGTCTCCCTTGAGTTCTCCGGGGGGAGTATTGACGTGGTGATATTCGATGTTTCCCTCACAGAAGGGAGGCTCGCCGCTCACCAGCTCGTAGAGCATTATGCCCAGGGAATAGATATCGGTACGTGCATCAACGCCTGTGCCGGTAATTTGCTCCGGCGCCATATAAAGGGGCGTGCCGACAATGGCGGTTCCGCTCTTGGTCGTGGCATCCTTCTTCAGGATTTTTGCGATGCCGAAGTCCGTAATCTTAACCGAGTTTAAGGGCGTTATCATAATGTTGGCGGGTTTGATGTCGCGATGAATAACACCCATACTGTGTGCGTAAGCAAGAGCATCGCACATCTGGAGGAAATAATTGTGAATCGTCTCTTCGGTGAATTGAATCTTGCTGGCGAGCATCTGTTTGAGGTCGGTTCCCTCGATATATTCCATAGAGAGGAATTTTTTATTGTAAGTCTCGAACATATCATGGATGCGGACGATATGAGGGTGGGAGAGTTTTTTAGCGGCACGCGCCTCGCTCTTGAATCGCTCGACAGCCTGCGGGTCTTGACAGAGGTAATCATTTAAGACCTTGAGGGCAACTATATCATCAAGGGCATTATCCCGCGCCCTATAGATAACGCCCATAGAACCCCGGTTAATCTCTTCGATGATGGTGAAGCGACTATCCTGGAAAAGGGGTATAGATTTTGTCTTCTCCGTTTCTTCCAGATGGAGCTGCATCCGATAGTCTAATTTCTTAAATTTTGCAGCGGCGTCTCTATAATCCGGGACTTCATCGGCAATTTTCTGGTAAATATCCCTGGCATTTTTCAAATCACCCGACTTCTCGACATCGGCGGCGAGCCTGTAAAGTATGTCGGTGATCTCGGGGGTTTGGGGCAGGAGTTTGAATGTATGCCACGCCAGGGAAAACATATTCTTCTGCCAGTATGTCAAGCCAAGGATTTTCAGGGCGCGCAATTTATATTTGTCCATCTGGGCGAGGTTTTGAAGTATCTCAATGGCATCGTCGAGACGATTTTTCTTGATGTAAATCTTGACGATCTTAAATTCCGTAACCGGGTCTCTATTGGTTCGGAGATATTCGATGTAGAGTTGCATCAGGTCATCAGTGACCGCTTCAACCTCTTCCTTTTCCTGAATTTGCTCAAGGTCGGATATTGCCTCCTTCAGGCGGTTAAGTTTGCCATATATGTGTGCACGGTCGCGGCGGGCAAGTATGTAATTGGGATAAGACTGAATAAGGAATTCTGCAGTGGCGAGT
The DNA here is from genome assembly GCA_964526215.1 of uncultured Candidatus Sumerlaeota bacterium. Taxonomy (GTDB): domain Bacteria; phylum Sumerlaeota; class Sumerlaeia; order MWCT01; family MWCT01; genus CAZGKP01. The sequence continues at coordinate 5,187 of CAZGKP010000180.1, read as the reverse complement.
GCAAGAGAGAAGTTGGGCTTGGTCTGCCACAGGTATCTACGAATGGCATCGCGGGCTTCTTCGGGGCGCTGGCAGAGTGTATGTGCCCTTGCCAGTATGAGACACATCTCCGGGGGGATACTGACCCCGCGGTTTATAAGATCAGCCGTGCGCTGGCAGAAACAATTGTATGCTTCAAGTGCTTCATCTCCCCGAGCGTTTGTCTCCACGAACCCTTTCACGCAACTGTAAAGTGTGGGCTCAATGGACGGTTTCGGAGGAGCCTGTCCGGAGGATGGGATAGTCTCAGGAGGTATATAGCCCTCAATAGCAGTGGCAGCTCCGTAGACATCAGTTATGGGCAGTTTTTCCGTAGACATTTTCTGTGTTTCATCTTTAACGATTTGAAAGGTACTATATAGTGAGCTGACGTCTTTGGGTTCGCCGCCCTCGGCAGGTTTTTCCAGCTGGACACCGGCGAGGATAGGGGCAGGCTGCCCCGGGCGAGCAGAGGCGATTCTCTCACGCCGGGAGACGACTCGCTTGCGGCGGTGCCTGCGCCTTTTCTTTTCTTCACCGGTGAGAAAGGAGTGAACAACCGTAAGGCTCCTTTCACTCCCGGAGGCAAGGTCAGCGGCGGAAATCTCCAGCACACCGTCGGCATTGATGAAAAACGCTATGCGAACGCGGGGGATACCGGCACGGGCGGGTTCTAAATCGGTCAGGGTGAACTTTCCCAGGCTCCGGTTATCCGGGGCATTGTCACTCTCACCCTGAAGGACGTGGATGTTGACAAATGTCTGATTATCCTCGGTGGTGGTGAACATCTTTGCTGCCTTAATGGGGATAGTACTGTTCTTCTCAATAATTGTCGAAACTTTAGCCCCCTTTACCTCAACCCCCATTGAGTGGGGTGTTATGTCCAACAGGACGACCTCTTCGAGGTGCCCGGCGAGTATGCCCGCCTGTGTGGCTGCACCCAGTGCAACTATCTCATCAGGGTTCACGCCTTTGAAAGGCGTCTTCCCGAAAAAGTCCTCCACCTCTTCCTGCACAAGGGGGATGCGAGATGAACCGCCAACAAGTATAATCTTGGTGATATTTTTTTTGGATATACTTGCCTCCTCAAGTGCTGTCTTGCAACAGGCAATTGTCTTGTCCACATAAGGCTGAATAAGGTCTTCAAACTGTCGCCTATGTATGGTTTTTTCAAGATGAAGAGGGTGTTTGTCGCCATAAGCGGCGAAAGGGAGGGATATGAGTGTCTGTGTTGTGGTGGAGAGTTCACACTTTGCCTTTTCAGCCACTTCCTTTAATCGGTACAGGGCAACCGGGTCATCTAAGAGATTTACACCATGCTGCTGGGAAAAATCCTCCACCAACCAGTGTACGAGGGCATTATCGAGGTCGTCCCCGCCCAGATGGGAATCACCATTTGAAACCAACACCTCAAAGGTGGTGCCATCAATCTCAAGTATAGAGATGTCAAATGTCCCCCCGCCGAAGTCATAGACGGCAACGAGTTCCTCGTTTTCCTTTCCCAGACCATACGCCATTGCAGCGGCAGTGGGTTCATTTATGAGTCGCAGAACCTCAAGCCCTGCCAGGCGAGCCGCCTCCTGGGTCGCTACGCGCTGGAGGTCGTCAAAGTATGCAGGAACTGTGATAATTGCCTGTTTGACAGCCTCGCCAACATAAGCCTCTGCCGACTCCTTCAGCTTCTGCAAAATTAAGGCGGAGATTTGTTCGGGACGATACCCCATTCCTTCAATGTCAATAAGGATATCGTCGTCCTTTTCCACCAGTTTGAATGGAAACTTCTCTCCCGCCTCCACAACCTCGGCGAATGAACGCCCCATCAGGCGTTTTACGGAGGAGATAGTGCGCAGGGGATTTGTGGCTGCCTGGCGGCGGGCAATCTCTCCCACCACCACTTCTCCTTTATCCAGAAACGCCACTATAGATGGGGTTTTATTGCTCCCCTCAGCATTCAGTATCACCCCTGGCTCCGAATCTTCCACTATCGCCACTTCGGAGTATGTGGTTCCGAGGTCAATGCCTATAATTTTCCATTCTGCTATCTCCATTATTTCCTCAAATTCAGCACAGTCTTGTGAGGAGCCGCAACGCTTTTGAGACACGCTGGTATATAATAAATTTCCCCATTCCCACTTTAATTATTACATACAAAAATGAAAAAACTCCCCTATCTTTTTTCCCTGGTTTTTGAAAAGAGCAATTTCGGTGCCACGGAGGACGCAGAACGAGAAATTTACTTGTGTCGTGGATAATTGATATTGGGGAGGTTAAAAGAAGACGTTCCAGACAATAACATCTTTTCCACATTTTCTCACCCCTTTGTAACTTCTCTTACACAAAAGGAAACCTCGTTTTCCCGCCCAGGAACCGAAAAAAAGAACCACGTGGCAAAGGGACCATAATCTATATGGAACATTCGCCTGTGGAGAATCGTTCGGGAATCTGTGGCTTCATTCATTCGCCCCAGCGATAGCCAGGGAATTTACCTCTGATACCAGAGCCTGAATGTTTTCTATGGGCGTCTCTGCCGGTATATCACAACCCGAAGACAATATGAAATTCGGGAAAGTTGCCATTGCATTAAGTAGCTCCCGAGCGGCTTCCCTGACGCTATCGGGTGTGCCTTGCCACATAACCGAAATCGGGTCGAGATTGCCCAAAATCGTTATATCTCCGGGGATTTTCCCGGCAATCTCGGGCAATGAGACCGGGGTATCGAGGCTGACGCCTTGCGCCCCAGTCCGGCACATCTCTTCAATAATGTGGTTAGTGTCGCCGCAGACGTGCAATATGCAGGGGACGTCTGCCCTCTCTATAACACGCGCGACCGGCTTCGCGGCGAACTCCCGGTATAACTCCGGGGAGAGTAAAACGGCTGTGGGGTCGAGCATAATAAGAAATTCCGCCCCACTCTTTACCAGCTCCCGCGCATAACGGATAATAATACCTGTGGTGAATTTAACCACCTCGGACGCAAGGTCGGGGTTAAGCAGTAACGCCACATTGCAATCCTCGGCTCCCATCATCAGTGCCGCGAGTGTAAACGGCGCACATACATATGCCCCAACCGGTATCTCAAGGCTGCGAGAGAGACGTTCAATCGCCTCACAGTTGGCAATCACCCGCCCGTCCCGGAGCGGGTCTATTCTCCGAAATATCTGGATGTCCTCGGTAGAATGAATGGTGTGGGGGAGGACAGTTGCGATGCGCTCAAGGGGATAATCAACCAGGAGTCCTATAGCGTTGGCAAGGATGGAGAGGTCCATCAAGGGAAGGGCGGCATCGGGGTGGGTCTTCTCGACCAGTGCGGCGATACTCCTTGCCTGTAGCTCCCCATTAAACTCATTCTGCTTTAAGGTGGTAGCAGTTAATTGAATCCCGGGCGCACCCGCCAGAGGAATAACGGGGCGTCTGTTAAAGGTCCTTACCCATTCAGACAGATTTCTCATTTCACTCCCCTATTCAATCACTGCATCACAAAAGTATATATTATCCTATGCACTGCTAACCCGGTGGGTCAAGTAAGGTTTTTAGGAAAGAGAGTGCACGGCGAAATTAGGGTAAGTGGGAGAAATTTTTTCAAAAAAGTCCTTGACGTAGGGAGGGGAGAAATGACATAAACTCAATTAAATTAGTGGGGTTTATTGGGAGTAAAAAATGTAAGTCTAAATAAATCAATGTAATGCGTCTTTACACATTTCCGAGTGTCAAAATGTGTCAGAATAATTAAAATTATGGAAATTCCCGGGAGGTGATTTTGATGCGACTCTCTACTAAAGGGCGCTATGGGGCAAGGTTAATGTTGGAACTGGCTATTCATTATGGTGAGGGTCCGGTTCTTTTGAAGGATGTCGCCCGCAGACAGGAAATCTCAGAAAAATATTTAGGTCATCTGATTTTACCACTCAAGACGGCGGGGCTGATTCACTCGAGCCGTGGTGCACACGGTGGCTATATGTTAGCCAGAGCGCCCTCCGACATAAACCTTAAAGAGGTGGTTGAGGCAGTCGAGGGTTCGTTATCTCTGGTTGAATGTGTGGATGTCCCTGAAGTGTGCCAGAAATCCCCATCCTGTGTTCACCGGGAAATCTGGAAGAAAGTAGCGGACAACATCTCACAAACTCTGGAGTCCCTCACTCTCCAGGATCTGGTGGAAATGCAAGAACAGAAACCGGAGTCATCTCCTGCATATTGCATTTAGTTATTTGAACAAAAATTTACTCAAAAAAACCGGGAAGAGGAATAGCAATGGCGAAGATTGCAGACGATGTAACCGCCCTAATTGGAAATACGCCTCTGGTGAGGTTAAACAAGCTGGCTGCCGGATTAGAGGCAACCATTGTGGCAAAGCTTGAATCGTTTAATCCTTTATCGAGCGTCAAGGACAGAATCGGGGTTTCTATGATTGAGGATGCCGAAAGCAAGGGGCTGATTAAAAACGATACCGTAATTATCGAACCGACCAGCGGTAATACTGGTATCTCTCTGGCGTTTGTCTGCGCCGCTAAGGGTTACAGGCTCATTCTCACTATGCCTGATACGATGTCCATTGAACGCAGAAAGCTTCTTAAGATATTCGGGGCGTCGCTTATTCTAACACAGGGGGCAAAAGGTATGAAGGGTGCGATTAAGAAGGCAGAAGAGCTCCTGAGTCAATTTCCCAATTCCTTTATGCCTCAGCAGTTCAAGAATCCCGCAAATCCCGAAATCCATAAGAAGACCACCGCCGAGGAGATATGGCGCGATACAGATGGAAAGGTAGATATCCTGGTGAGCGGAGTTGGCACGGGTGGCACAATCACGGGCATAGCCGAAGCAATCAAAAACAGAAAACCCGAATTTCGCGCCATCGCGGTTGAACCGGCGGATTCTGCCGTCCTTTCGGGGGGTGCGCCCGGTTCACACAAGATACAGGGCATCGGTGCGGGATTTATCCCCGAGGTTTTGAGGATGGATCTGGTGGACGAAGTAATTCAGGTGAGCAATGAAGATGCTGGCGAGACGGCGCGTAGATTGGCAAAAGAAGAAGGGATATTAGCCGGTATCTCTTCGGGTGCTGCTACCTGGGCGGCAATCGAGGTTGCGAAAAGGAGGGAAAATAAAGGTAAACTGATCATCGTTATTTTACCCGATACCGGTGAGCGCTACTTGATGAGCACGTGGCTGTTT
>CAZGKP010000179.1:0-8641 GCA_964526215.1 uncultured Candidatus Sumerlaeota bacterium | reverse complement strand
TTAAAGTATTCCTCTGCGATTTCAGTTTCCAGCAAAGAAATTAAAACTATATCAGGTTTTTGCTTCACTATATCTTCGGGAGCCAATGCCCTGAATCCTCTAAATTCTCTATCGTTGCTACTAAATTTAATGTCAGAAACCCCAAAAAGACCATCCGCGATGTTTCAGAAGCCGCCCTACGCAACATCGTTGGCGATAGCTCGGTTGATGAGGTGCTAACTATCAGGAGAATTGAGATTAACAAAGAGGCAGAGTTGATGATGCAAAAAATGTTAGACGCCTATAACCTTGGTGTCAAGATCGTTACGGTAAAACTCCAGGATGTTAATCCGCCCGAAGAGGTCAAGCCCGCTTTTAACGAGGTAAATGAAGCCAAGCAGGACCGGGAAAGATTTATCAATGAGGCATGGCAGGACTATAACCGGGAAGTACCTAAAGCAAGCGGCGAGGCAAAGCAGATGATTGAAATAGCCGAGGCTTATGCTATTAATCGGGTCAATACTGCTAAAGGAGAGGCCACACGATTTCTGTCGGTCTGGGAAGAATATAATAAATCTAAGGATGTGACCCGGCGCCGCATATATCTGGAGACAATGAAAGAGGTTTTGCCGCGTATGGGGCGTAAATTCATTATTGACGAATCGCAGACCGGCGTCCTGCCGCTTTTGCCCTTATCCGCCACAGGAGGACAATCAACCACAGGAGGTAAGAAATGAAACGCACGATTGTTGCTCCCCTGATAGTCATAATCGGCATAATAATTATTATCCTCGTTAGTAATGCCCTATTTATTGTGACTGAGACCCAGCAAGCAGTGGTAACAGAGTTTGGTAGACCGATAAAGGAAGTAAAACCCCCCGGGCTCTATTTTAAGAAGCCCTTTATCCAGAAGGTGCATTACTTTGACGATCGCTTATTGGAGTGGGATGGTGTTCCTACACAGATTCCAACTATGGATAAAAAATATATCTGGGTGGACACCTTTGCCCGCTGGCACATTGTCAGCCCGCTAAAGTTCCTTCAATCAATGCGCGATGAGCTCGGCGCCCAGGCACGCCTGGACGATATTATAGATGCTGCGGTTAGAAATCAAATCACCGGTTATATCTTGCTCGAGGCGCTGAGAAACAGCAATCGCCCTATGGCGACAGAAATTACGGGCGAAGCCGAGAAATTAGGCACCGTTGAAATGCAGGAGATAAAGACGGGGCGCGATGAAATTACTAAACTTATACTGAAAGAGGCACAGGAGCTCACCTCTCAATATGGTATTGAACTGGTGGATGTGCGCATTAAAAAAATTAACTACGTAGAGTCAGTGCGCAAAAAGGTTTACAGCCGGATGATTGCCGAACGTAAGCGGATTGCGGAGATGTATCGCTCCGAAGGGCAGGCAGAGCGTATGGAGATATTGGGTAAGAAAGTAAGAGAACTGAAAACGATACTTTCCGAGGCGTTTAGGAAAGCTGAAGAGATCAAGGGCAAAGCCGATGCAGAGGCTATAAAAATCTATGCCAATGCCTATAATAAAGACCCGGAATTTTATTCCTTTCTCAACACAATGGAGACATATAAAACAACGTTCGACAAGAACAGCTGGATAATACTCACTACCCGTGGTGATTATTTCCGATACCTCACCGAATTTTTCAGCGAAGAAGCAAAAAAATAAGCCGCCCGTATAACGGTCGGTTGTCTTCTGACTATCTACTTCTCTCTAATAATTCGTCAGGTATCAGTCCGTCTTATCTGTAAAATTGCTCGACCTCACCCTGAGTCATCGTTGCCTATACAACCCTACCGAAAGGACAGTATGGAGACACTCACTCTCCCCGTAAAAACAAAAATGTCTTCCTGGTGGATATAAACGTAGTTTGGGGGGGGGAGACGATATAATGGGTACTAATGAACAGGACTTTATGACTGAGGAACTCATCAAATAGTCCTTACGATTTAATCCGCCAATGACGCGAATGTGCGCTAATTTGCCTTCAGGGCGGACAATTTCTGTCGGGCGATTGCGAGGTTTTCAGAGGCGATTTTGTTGTAATACGGAAAATCTTCAGGAGTCCATATTTCAAGAGCGGACTCATAGTATTTGATAGCTTTTTTCAAGTTTTCAGTGCGGTCGCCGGTGGGGAGCTCGGCATAAGCAGTGCCGAGGTTGTTCTGCGTCGTTGCCCAATCTGCGGGAGCGGCATTGCGGGTTCTAACAGTGAGGGCATCCTCATAGCATTTAATGGCTTTCTTTAAGTTTTCGGCGTGGTCGCCGGTGGGGAGGTCGGCATAAGCAGTGCCGAGGTTGTTCTGCGTCGTTGCCCAATCTGCGGGAGCGGCATCGCGGGTATAGATAGTGAGGGCAGTCTCATAGCATTTAATGGCTTTTTTGAGGTTTTCGGCGCGGTCGCCTGTGGGGAGTTCGGAATAAGCATTGCCGAGGTTGTTCTGGGTCCCAGCCCAATCTGCGGGAGCGGCATCGTGAGTTCTAACAGTTAGGGCATCCTCATAGCATTTAATGGCTTTCTTTAAGTTTTCAGAGCGGTCGCCTGTGGGAAGGTTCCGATAAGCTTCACCGAGGTTGTTCTGCGTCATTGCCCAATCAGAAGGAGCGGCTTCGCGGGTATAAACAGTGAGGGCAGCCTCATAGCATTTAATGGCTTTCTTTAAGTTTTCAGAGCGGTCGCCTGTGGGGAGTTCGGAATAAGCAATGCCGAGGTTGTTCTGCGTCATTGCCCAATAGAAAGGCGCGGCATCGCGGGTATAAACAGTGAGGGCAGCCTTGCAGTATTTAATAGCCTCTTTGAGGTTTTCAGAGCGGTCGCCAGTGGGGAGTTGGCGGTAAGCTTCGCCGAGGTTGGTCTGCGTCGCAGCCCATTTGTCAGGAGCGGCATCGCGGTTGGTCAATGTGAGGAGACGTCCCCACATCTCTACACGCAATGAAGTGAAGCCCCGGCGTGTCAGAACTTCGCTTAAAACTTCCTTCCATCCCCTTTCTCGCCTGAATTCCCAATATGTTATGTCAGAGGCTCTGTCCCAATCTTTTGTGCCTAGCCAGTGCTCGAAGGAGCGCAGGAGAGGCCGGAGGTCTTCGAGGGTCTCTGGGTCACGGGTCTTCTCCGGCGGCAGGGCTTCCCAGTTTTCCTGCCAGAATTGAGCGATACGAGTGTGAGATTCGATTTTTTCTTTATCAGTCAAGGGCTGCCAGTTTTGTTCAGGATGTTGATGCGCTGCCCAGTCGGAAACGGTCTTGTGCCAGCGGTATAAGCCCTCGGTGGTTATATAATGAACAAGGCCACCATAACGGACGAGTTCATTGCGGGCAACGATATAGTCGGGAGCATCCGGTTTAGTATTGGAGGCGGCTGCCCATTCCTCGGGGGTGCAGGCATCATCGCCGAGGAAGACAGGTTCACCAGATAATACAGGGAGATAAGCGAGCAGACGGCGTGTCTTCTGGTTGAGGGCGCCAAAGTTCCAGGCGATGAGTTCTGTCAGTTTCTGACCTATGTCGCCGGTTAATGTCCTTGCGCGGTTAAGGACGTCCTGAGGAGGCTCGGAGTAGCAAAGGGATGCGGTGAGTTCGAGCATCTTCGGATGCCCGCCTAAGATTTGTGTAAACTTAATAGCGAGACTATGAGCATTTTCCGGAGCACAGGAACGAAAGAGTTCGGCACCGGCGGCATCGTCCAACCCACTATGCAGGATAAACGGCTCATAGTGAGGCAGGTCTGCATCGGGGCTGATAGAGCGTGCAGCGGCGAGGATACGCAGAGTTTTATGACGAGCAGGAGCCAATTTGCGGAGGAATTCGGCGAGAGTACGGGAGGCTTCGGGGCGAAGCTGCTCCATAGCGTCAAGCATAATAAGGAGGGGTTCATCAGGGAGTGCCTTGATTACGCAGTCTGCGGGGTCATCGGCTGGACCGACCTCTGCACCGAGGCGACGGGCAAGGTCGGGGAGCATAGTAGCGGTATCAGGTGATGAGTAATAAAAGATGCGCGAGCCAAAATAATGCCGTGCGACATCTCGCGATGCAGCTTCAGCCAATAGAGCGCTCTTACCCAGTCCCGGTTCTCCCTCGACAACCATAAACCAGTTATCCGGCAAGTCGTTCAGAAAGAACTGTTCAAGATGTGCAAGTTCATCCTTTCGTCCAACCCAATGTACCGCGCGAGGGAGAGTCTGTGGCGAGACAGAACGCTCCCGCCGAACCTCCGGTTCAGACTTAATTGCCCCAGGAATAGCTTCCGTGGGGAGTTCTTTTTTTCCCCTGCCCCCGCGTGGCAACTCTACAAAGATAATACATAAAACAACAAGGATGAAGAGTTCGACAGTTAATAAAGGGGTTAGCCATGGAAGTTTTAAGCTGGCGGCACGACTTGCAAGAAAGCTTAATGAGGCCAGCAGGATGATATAAACAATAACCCTCGTTTTCTGTTTCATAGTTTGAATAAATTGCGATGTTCCTTGGCAGCCGTCAAGGAAAGATTATGTTACTGGCGGGGATAGAGAAAGAGGCGGAGGAGATTGGCGGTGGTGCGAGTGAGATTTTCCCCAACGTCCCGGAGGGCTTCTTCTAATGTCGCTGGTCGGGGCATAATCGGAAATGCGGCGGTGAGTCCCTCGGCATATAAGGCTTCGTAACCGGACTTGAGCTGTCCGGCTAATGCAACTACAGGAACGCCGGATTTTTTGGCTTCCCGAATTATTCCGTAAATGGTCTTGCCGTTTATGGTCTGTGCATCGAGCGAACCTTCGCCTGTGATGACGAGGTCTGCACCTTTTACCTTCTCGCTGAAATGAACGGCGTCCAGTATGATGTCAATGCCGGGTGAGATTTTTGCACCTAAAAATGCAACGAGTCCGCCGCCGAGTCCACCCGCTGCTCCTGCTCCCGGTATTGTATTAAGGTCTATGCCGAGTTTCCGCTGAACCAGTGCGGCAATGTGCGTCAGCCCTTTCTCGAGTCTCTCGACATCTTCGGGTGTTGCGCCCTTTTGCGCAGAATAAATTCGTGCGGCACCATCCGCTCCCGTGAAGGGATTATGTACATCTGACGCAACGTGGATTTGGGTTTTTGCAATACGCTCATCGCACCCAGAAATATCAAAGTCTACGATGTGTTCAAGGTCGCCGCCGGAGATTCCATCTGGTAAAGTCTCTCCCTCGGCATTAACAAACCGGCAACCGAGCGCCTGCGCAGCACCGACCCCGCCATCCGTGGTTGCTGAACCGCCTATGCCGATGATTATTTTTGAGACGCCTCTGTCGAGCGCTGCGCACACCAGCTCGCCTGTGCCGAATGTGGTTGTGCGGATGGGGCTTTGTTCGGCAGGAGAAAGGAGCGTAAGCCCGGATGCGGCTGCCATCTCAATAACGGCGCAATTGCCGTGCTCAAGGATTCCGAATTCGGCAGTGATGGGGCGCATCAGTGGGTCGTGGACTTTTGCGGAAACGCGCTCGCCGCCGATAGCCGAAAGCATCGCATCAACACATCCCTCGCCGCCGTCTGACATCGGCACAGAGATGATTTGCGCATCGGTGCAGACGGAGCGAATGCCGCGCGCCATTGCAGCACAAGCCTGGGCGGCAGTGCAGCTCCCCTTGAACGAATCGGGTGCGAGCAAAATCACAATTCCAGAAGTAGCGCCACTTCGCCGCAATCGGGAAACTTCGGACAATTTATGCATTCCGTCCATACCTTGTGGGGAAGGAGTTTCTTGTCAATTTCGCGGAAGTTAAATTGCTTAAAAAACGCCGGTTTGTAGGTGAGTGTAAAGACACGCGGAAGCCCTAATTGGCGCGCCTCGTCAAGTGCGCGCAGGACGAGTTCTTTGCCTATCCCTTTGCCCTGATATTCGGGTGAAACGGCGAGTGAACGAACCTCTGCGAGGTCTTCCCACACAATATGCAGAGCGCAGCATCCCTCTATTCCGCCATCGGAGGCGCAGACCCAGAAGTCGCGTAGAGCCTCGTAAATTTGATTAAGCGAGCGAGGCAACATCTCATCCTTTGCGGCGAAATAACTTATCAATTCCCGCATCGCGTTTACGTCTGAAATAACAGCCTTGCGATAGATAAACCTGTCGGACATTCCCTAATCTCCGGTTAAAAGAATGGTAAAAGTGTAGGAGTATGAAAAAATCTTTTTTTTGACAGGATAGACCGGATTCCACGGATGATTCTTAATTTTGTTTATCTTATCCTCCTGTCAAAAATATATTAAACCGATAGCCTTTTCAAGCAACCAATTTGCAATCTTTTTCTGAAATGGCGGTGTAATGACGCCCTTTTCGGTGATTATGGCGGTGATGTAGCGGTGTGGCGTAACGTCAAATGCGGGGTTGAATACATTCACACCCGAAGAGGGCGCAAGCTGTTTATTACCGATACGCTTTATTTCATCCGGCGCCCTTTCCTCGATAGGGATTTCATCGCCGCTTTTCAAACTGATGTCGAAGGATGAGAGTGGTGCGGCGACATAAAATGGGATTTTGTGTGTCTTTGCCAGAACGGCAAGGCTGTATGTGCCGATTTTATTGGCGAAGTCTCCCGATGCGGTGATGCGGTCTGCCCCGACAATGACGGCGTCTATCCGCCCCAGGGACATTAGATACCCGGCGGCGTTATCGCAAAGGAGCGTAACGGGGATTTTGTTTTGTGCCAGCTCCCAGGTGGTGAGTCGCGCACCCTGGAGGAGCGGACGTGTCTCGTCGGCATAGACGGAGATTTTTTTGCCGTACTCGACGGCGCGATAGATAACGGCAAGCGCAGTTCCATAACCTGAAGTGGCAAGTCCCCCTGCATTGCAATGAGTAAGGATACTCGAGCCATCTTTGATGAGGGATGCGCCATAATCGCCCAGTGCCCGGGATGCGGCAAGGTCTTCCTGGAGTATAAGGTGCGCTTCTTGAAGTAGCCTGCGTTTTAAGGCGGGTATGGGGAGATGAGAATTTTCATCGGCAACGCTGCGCATCCGTTCAATCGCCCAGAAGAGATTTACGGCGGTTGGGCGGGCGGTGCCGATGTATGAAGCCACGCGGTCAAGTTCCTTTTTGAATTCAGGGAAATCTGAGGCAGTGCTTTTGCGGACCCCGAGATAGATTCCGTAAGCGGAGGCGATACCGATAGCGGGTGCGCCGCGGATACGCAGGACGCATATGGCTTCCCATATATCTTTTGCGCTGCGGAGTTTGAGGAACTTTAATTTTTCCGGTAGGAGGGTCTGGTCAATAATACGGCAGGCACCATCTCTCCACACAATGGTCTCTACAGGCATTTATATTTCTTCTTCTCCTTCTGGTATGCCCTGAACTCTCTCATTTTTTCTTTGTCCTGTTTTTGAGCGCGCCCCATAAGTGCGTGGGTGGTTAGTTTGCCCTCTTCCACGCCCGGCTGGTCAAATGCATTGATATTGTAGAGACCACCGGCGAATGCGGTTTGGACTTCGTAGAGATAAAGGAGCGCACCGATATTTTCGGCAGTAATTTCTCCGAGTGTGAATTTCACGCTGGGACGAGAACTTTTCGCAAGGGCGAATTCAGTTGCGAGGAGCTCGTTATTCAGGAGCTTTCCGAGGTCGCCGTTTGCAAGGTGATTAAGTGGCTCTACCAGCGGAAATACGCGCGGCACCTTGCATTCGGTGCGGAACTTTTTTACGCCGATGAAAGTTATAATTTTGTCATTTGGTCCTTCCATATAAAGCTGGAGTTGCGAATGCTGGTCGGTTGCACCCAGTGCCCCGATAGGTGTCTGTCCAACGTTGACAACCTTGCCTTTTGTATTTGTCTTTTTGCCGAGGCTCTCCGCCCATAGCTGACAATACCACTCGCTGAATCCACGCAAGGCGCGTGAGTAGGGCATCATCACCGAGATACGTTTGCCTTTTTCTGTGTCGGCGAGATAGTGTATGGCGGCATTGACATAAGCGGGATTACTCATAAGTTCGGGTTTTGAGCAACGTTTATCCATTGCCGCCGCCCCTGCGAGGAGTTCCTTTATATTGATACCGGCGACTGCTGCTGGCAAGAGACCCACTGCACTTAAGACAGAAAATCGCCCACCCACATTTTCAGGTATGGGGAGCGTCTTTAGCTTATCTGCCACCGCAATCTCTCTAAGCAGTCCCCTTTCGGGGTCTGTGGTGACGATGAAGTATTTGGAGAGTGCGCTTTTACTGAAGCGGCGCTGGACGATGTTATAGATGTGCATAAATACAGACATTGTCTCTGCGGTTGAACCCGATTTGCTGATTATGTTAAACGCGCTTGTTCTGAGGTCGAGTGCATCAAGGAGGTCTTTGACCGCATCGGGGTCTGCATTATCTATGAAGAAAATCCTCGGTCTGTTGTGGCGCTTGGGTGGAGCAAGAAAGTTATAGAAATTGTGATTGAGTGCATAGTGGAGGCAGCGCGAACCGGGTGAAGAACCGCCGATTCCTACTATGACAAAGTTATCGAAGTTGCGACGGATGTCATTGGCTATGGCATTTATCGCCTGAACAAGGAGTGTGTCGTAGGGGAGGTCGAAGAAACCCAGGGTCTTTTCTTTGCGAAGTCGCTGGAGCTCGGCGTGGATGCTTGCTGTCCGCTTCTCAAGCCCCTTGAGGAGAACTTGCCGGGATCGAAAGACAAGCGTCTCG
>CAZGKP010000178.1:0-8661 GCA_964526215.1 uncultured Candidatus Sumerlaeota bacterium | reverse complement strand
GCGCTATTGCGTTGACGTTTGCGAAAAATGGCGCAGACATAATTGTGAGCGATATCATTAAGGAGACCGCAGATAGCGTTGCGGCAGAGATAAAGGGATTGGGGCAAAAATCGCTGGCAGTCGTGTGCGATGTATCTAAGTTTGAAGATTGCCAGAACCTGATTGCCGCTACACTGGAAGCCTTTGGAAAGATTGACGTCCTCGTGAATAATGCCGGCATCACGCGCGATAATCTCATAATGAAGATGAGCCAAGCAGAGTGGGACAGTGTGATTGGCGTGAATCTGAAGGGCGTGTTCAATTGTTGCAAAGCGGTGAGTCGCCCGATGCTGAAGCAAAAGAGTGGCAGGATTATCAACATCGCCTCTATTGTGGGCATTGTGGGAAATGCCGGGCAGGCTAATTATGCGGCAAGTAAGGCGGGGATTATGGGACTAACCAAAACGCTTGCAAAGGAATTTGCATCGCGCGGCATCACAGTGAACGCCATTGCCCCCGGCTTTATCCAGACTAAGATGACAGATGCGCTTTCCGAGAACGCCCGTAATGCCCTAACCGGGCAGATTCCCCTCAAAAGATTGGGTGAACCGCAGGATGTGGCTAATGCGGTCTTATTTCTTGCCTCACCACTTGCCGCATATATCACCGGTCAGGTTATCCAGGTGGACGGTGGGATGGTGATGTGAGCCTGCCAAAGGCGAGTGCCGTTAGGCGCTTAAGGCGTCAACATCCACAACATTTTGTCGATGTTACGAAGCCAGCAATCTAAATCCACCACGGCGGAGACAACTGACAATTGAAAATAAATTCTTGGACAGACATTCATAATTTTTAATTGTCAGTTTTTAATTTTACATTCTTTTTTCAAGCGCAGTCTTGAAAAAAGCATAGGTGCTTCCCTTCACCATTCAGTTTATCCCCAGGACGTCCTGCATATCATAGAGACCGGGGGGATTTTCATATACAAACCTGGCTGCGCGTAGTGCACCATGGGCAAATGTGCTGCGACTGTGCGCACGATGCGTGAGCTCGATCCTCTCCCCCAGCGCCGCGAAGACTACTGTATGCTCGCCCACCACATCCCCTGCACGCAGTGAGTGGATGCCTATCTCATTGCGCTTGCGCTCGCCCACAAATCCCTTGCGACCACAGACTATGGATTTCTCTGTATCAAGTCCACGCTCCAGCGCCACAATCTCGGCTATGCGTCTTGCAGTGCCACTCGGCGCATCCTTCTTAAAGCGATGGTGCACCTCGAAGATTTCAACATCATAATCGCTCCCCAGAATGCTCGACGCCACCCGAACCAGCTTGAAAAGGAGATTCACACCGACACTCATATTTGATGCAAAGACGATGGGGAGCACTTTTGCAGTCTTATGTATTTCGGCAACCTGCGAATCATCCAGTCCGGTTGTCCCGATGACGACAGGCACCCCGGCATTGCGTGCCCATTTAAGGTGTGCCACTGTTGCCTCTGGGGATGTGAATTCGACCAGAACCGCATTTTTGTTCGGGAGCAATGGCACATCTGACCGAAGCCGGACATCGCATCCGGCAATCCCGCAGGCATCGGAGACGGTTTTTCCGATTGCGGGATGCCGGGGAGATTCAAGCGCGGCAACAATCTCAAAATCCTTTAACTCTGAAGCACAGGATAGGATTGCCCTCCCCATCCTACCGCATATCCCACTGATAATCAAAGGTATCATATTCCAATTCCCCTGAATGAAGAATAGTGCCCCGAAAATTAGCCACAGTTTATTGTCCGTTGTCCTTTGTCCGTTGTCAATTGATTCCCCGTGTTCTTAATCTTAATCGTAATCGTAATCATAGTATTTTCATCCCTTCGGGAGACCGAAGATCGAAAATTTGCCGCGGTGAATTCGCCGCGATGAGTCATAATGACTGCTGTTAATGTTTTCTGCGAATCCTTTTGCCGTAGGGTGAGATTGTGGTGCCGAGTTTGTCGAGTTTTTCTATCTTTTTCACGATGTCCCGGAATGCGGCATCCACGCGGAATATCTGTTTGTAATATTTGATGGCTTTTTCGGGGAGGAGTTCTGTCTCGAATACGGCGGCGGTCTCATAGAAGTATTGTTTCAGGGCATCCTGATTTGAGGATTCGCCAAAGGAGAGTTTGACTTCATCGAGCGTCTCTTCGGCGAGGTCGAACATCTCCTTTTTAGCCAGACAGAATGCGAGTTTAGCCTTGCAAATATCCGCCTGTGGGGCGAGTTGGGCTGCCTTCTGATAATGCTTGACCGCCTCGGTGTAGTCCTCAAAGAAACAGAGGAGGTCGCCGAGTCTCTCGCGGTATCTGGTATTATCGGGTTCAGCCTCGATGTGCCTTTTTAGATTTTCAATTTGTTGTTTTTTCAAAAGGCGTGTTGCCTGTTCAACAAGGTCATAGTTCTGCGGGTCGCGCGGGTCGAGTGAGCGTGCCTTTTTGAAGAACTTGATAGCGTCCTCATAGCGCTCCAGTTCGAGATAGAGATTGCCCATACGTGTGTGGAAGGCGGTGTTATGTGGTTCTTTTTCGATGAAGCGAAGTCCGAATTTCTCGGCATCCTCGAGAGAGCCGGTTTTGTAAAATGCACCGAAGAGGTCCTCGTAGCAGTCGGCGATAGAATCCTCGTCTTCATCCATACATAAAAGGTATTGATGAATCATAGTTTGCCAGTCTTTATCTTCTCTGGCGAGGTCGCCCAGTTTTTTGCGTGCCGGCACAAACTCGGGAGCAATCTTCAACAGCTTCTCGCAGGATGTGATAATTACTTGGCGTGGATGTAAAGACTGGCTCGCCATCTGTTCATATAACTCCATACATTTATCGTAATTCCTCCCTCTGATATTCATATCGGCGAGGTAATCCAAAAGGAGGTAATTACGTTCATATTTTTTTGTGAGGTCTTCGAGGTGTGCGATGACTATCTGTTTTAATTCGGGATGGAAATAAAGGAGAGTGTCAACCTCGCTGGTGACCCTTTCGAGGTAAGCGTTTGCGGTGAGTTTATCAATGAGCTCAAGGCGCAGCGGGACATTTTTGGGGTCAGATTCGATCTTTGTGCGGATGTCTTTGAGCTGTGCATTCAGGATAGCACCGTCAATCTTGCGGTAAAGTATCTGGAGGTTATCTTTTTTTTCGGGTGGGACGATGCGCAGGGCAGTCGCCATTTCCTCGCGTGCCCGGTCGTAATCCTTATTGTCATAATAGAGTTGCGCCAGGATATTGGGGAACTCGTAATCGTTGGGGTAGAGTTCTTTCGCCTTTTTGAGATAATCGAGAGCACCATCCAAATCTTCTTTTTGTATCAGCACCTCGGCGTATTCACGCAGGATAAGGGGGGAACTCTCGCCGTGAGTTATGAGGAATTCAAGGTGTTTTTCCATCTTAGCGGGTTGAGAAGTCTCGAGGTAATAATCGAGGAGTTTGCGGCGAAAGGAACGATTATCGGGTTCCTTTTCGAGCAGGCTCTCGAAGTATTCGCACCCTTCCGCCTTTTTATCGAGTTTCCAGCACAGTTCACCCATCTCTCTAATCAGGGCGGTTTCATCGGGATGTTGTTTGAGGATGCGGCGGTATTGGAGGAGTGACTGCACGCAGGGTGTTCCTTCGAGTTCTGCGGCTTTAGAGAGGAGTTCACGCACGCGCTTAATATTGCCAATGTCGGCATAGAGGTGTTCGAGGTATAATAAGTCCTGCAGAGAGTTGAAGTCGGTGCGAGACTCAACGAGTGGGATCGCCTTTTCAATCTGTTCAGTGGCGAGGTAGAGGTCTATCAGTTTCTTTAAGATTGATTCATCATCCGGGCGCGGTGTGTGCAGTTTCTCATAGAAACGAATCGCCCGAGGGAGGTTATGTTCTTTTTCATAACCGAGTGCGAGGCACTTCAGAGTCACCTCGGAGACGTCCCCCGTTTCTACCAGTGGCAGCAGGGCATATCGGGCAGCGTTAACTTTCCCCGCGCCATCGAGAGCCTGACCGTAATATTCCGTTATGGTGCGATTTGCCGGCTTGAAAAGCAACGCCTTATGGAGACAAAATGCCGCCAGGCGATTCCAGTTCGCACCGAGCGCCTTCAGACCAAACCAGAGAGATGCCCATCGTAGTGATGCCTCGAGGGGAAAAATTAAAAGGGGCGCACCAAAAGATATGATTACACTTGCCGGAATCGCCACGGCATAGCTTATTGTGTTTTCTATACCCGCAGCGACGAGTGCCGCAGCCTGTAGACTCAATCCCCAGAAGCAGATGTAAATCAGTGTGAGGGGGCGTTTTTTTCTGTGCACATCCAGCGTGAGTAGATACGCCAATAGTGAAAGCATCGCCGTTACGCCAATTCCGATAGCCGTGTATAAAAGAACGAGGTCTGCATCCGGGTCCCCGAGGTGCAACTTGACTAATGACAGATAATCCGAGAAATTCCACAGCGCAAAGTAAGCGACAGCAAGTGCCGCCCCCATAGGTACTAATATAGCCGCCAGAAGAATGCTTGAGATGTTTCGGATTTTACTCATTAGCACAAGTCCCGCGCAGAATGTAGATATTTCCCTGACCGGTCTGAGATATAAGATTGATTATGGTCAATCCGCCTGCGGTGGACAATCAGGCATACAGCCCGACGAAATTTTTTATTGTGATAAAGACTTATCTTCATCAAAATCGCATCGCATTATGATATTAGTGAGATTTCTGCGTCAAGAGATTTACAACAAATATCTGTTTCTATACCTCATTATACCCGGATAAATTTGCAATTTGCAATCTCAAATTTTTGCATTGCATTTCCCCCGCTCTTCTTGATATTACACCACCAAATTGAAGTTGAAGGAGGTTTTGTCTTATGACCGAGGAAATTAAAAAACCCGATACCGCAGATACATCGCAGACGTCAGAACAATCACCCGAAGCGAAAAAACAGGAAAGGGTAAGGAAACCCAGACCGACCCAGCTCCCACCGCCCACTTTCCCCCAACTCGTTGACACCTTCTTTTTGCAGGCTATGATTTCTCTTGGCAAACAGATGAACCCTGTTACCCAGAAGTATGAACGCAACCTCGCAATCGCCCAATACCAGATTGACATCCTTGAAGTCCTTCAGCAAAAAACCAAAGGAAACCTCACAAAAGATGAGGAAGACCATCTTGAAAACGTCCTCCACACAGCGCGAATGGCTTATGTGGATGAGGCGCAAAAGGAAGTGAAGGAATGAAGAATCGAATCGCGCCCGCACTCCTTACTATAGTCCTTTTATGTGGACTATTTTTAATTATGGGATGCACGCCGGGATGGGAGGAGAGTGGTGTGCGCTCAAATGTCTCACGTGTCAGGGCAGAACAGCGTTCCGTGGCGACCGCACTCGAGGCTTATTATGTTGATAATCGCGCCTATCCACTCTGGGCAACCGGAAACCGGGGCGTCAACGCATCTCTGCCGCCACGCTCCCCCGAACGCTCACGTCCCACTTTCCGCATCCACACTTCGCCAAGCGATGTATTTCACACCCTCACCACTCCCCTCGCTTACCTTACTCGCTATTTCCCAGACCCTTTTGCACACGCCGGTTTCTTTCCCCCTTGTAGAAATGCCACCTTCTCTTACTACGCCGACGATAATGGCTGGATACTCGTCAGCACCGGTCCCGACCATGATTATGACATTGACCCGCAAGCGCTCTACGATTCTTCCATCCTTCAGCCCTCGCCTGCACTACTCCGTAAGGCTTATGACCCGACTAATGGCATCGTGAGCGACGGCGACATCTTCCGCGTGAGACAATAAAGATTATGGAAATGCGCAATAGGTTCGTAATGTGGTTCTTTTGGCGATGAACGAAGAAGATGACCAGATATGAAGTGATTATCTATTGGAGTGATAAAGACCGAGCACTCATCACTTAAGTTCCGGAGTTGCCCGGATGTGCGGCAGATGAAGCAACATACCACGATGCCCTTGCCAATGTTGAAGCGGTGATTAAAGAATGGGTTGAGACCGCTAAAGAACTGGGGCGTCCGATACCAGAACCTAAAGGTCGCTTGATGTTTGCATAGTTCGCACTCAAAGCAGCGGCTAATACGCTGTAAACGGCTCGCGTCAGGATTGCTTCACATTTTTTTATCCCGCCAATTTTAAGAGAGATTTTTTACTTCTTCCTTCTTATTGCAGGATTAGGGGCTTTTATTAACTTTTTGATTTGCACAATTATTTTCTCAGCGGAATTCATTGCCTCTGAAGCGTCCTTTTCATTGAAGGCTTCGTAAGGCGTGCCACCGGGTAATCCGTTGGGATAACGAGTAGGTATATAGAATCTGTCGAGGAATGACCCCTCTTTTTCAAGGGGTTTAAGTTTCTTTTCAAATTTGCCGGCACTTTGCAGGAGTTCTTTCACGGAATGACCAAATACAAATTCCGCCCCCTTGAAGTAAACATAAGCCTTCAGTGCCTTTTCCGCTGCCTGCTGGGAAAGGAAACAACAAAGGTGAAAGCGCTCCCCTTTTACGCAATATTCAGCATCATCCAGGTCATTTATTGCCTGTTTGAGCCAGCGGTCTGCTTCGTGGCGGTTATTGCTTTTCTCTCTCATAAATCACCTCGCCCTGTTTAACAATATATTTGACAAATGGGTTCGATTTTTTCAGACGTTCAAATTCTTGTGGTGTATAAACTATTATGTCTAAAGCAGTTTGTGGCGAAAGCACCTGATATGCCACTTTCAACCTGTCCAGAAATCGTTTCCGGGTTTTCATCACAATAATTAAATCTATATCGCTGCATACACCCACCGATTCATCCACCATAGAACCAAAAAGCAAAACCTTTTCAGGCTTAAGTAATGGAAGGCGAACACGTATCCGGGCAAGTTCCTTTTTTAGCCTTGCCAGACGTTGCCTATCAGGGCGATATTTCAAAATCAACGGCATTTTTACATGATTCCTGAATTTACTGAAGTTTATATATCACACCCCGGCAAAAAGTCAAAGAAACAATGAAACCACCGATTTTCCAATGGGAGGGTGCAAATATTTCTGAAACGCGCTCACCGATATCTTCCCATTCTACCCGGTCTCTTGAGTATTTAACGGGCTTAATTCGGAGTTCTGCATTACGGCTATTTTGATGTAAGGAGTTTTTTGATTTCTTGCTGAAGGAGGCGGTGGGTGGCTTCCTGCTCTTTTTGTTTTTGCTTGAACCAGTTTTGTTTTGTCTTGAAGTCCTTCCGGAGGTTATCGAGATTTTTGCGAACCGCCCTTTGTGCGGGGGCACCGGTGTGTTTTTTGCGCTCAACAAGATGCTCCGGCGAACTTAACATCGCCCACTCGGATTTGTGGAGCTTCAGATTCCTCTTCCCAAGCTTCATAAGGCGTATGTTGACTTTATCCAGCTTGAGTTTGCCCGCCGTCTCGCACTCGAGAACCGCCTCGGACATAAT
Organism: uncultured Candidatus Sumerlaeota bacterium; assembly: GCA_964526215.1. Classification (GTDB taxonomy): domain Bacteria; phylum Sumerlaeota; class Sumerlaeia; order MWCT01; family MWCT01; genus CAZGKP01. The sequence continues at coordinate 1,228 of CAZGKP010000178.1, read as the reverse complement.
CTCGTATGCGGTGCGGAAAGGCAGCCCCTTTTTCTGTGCAACGTAATCGGCAATGTCCACTGCGGTGATGAAACCTTCGGACGCCCGCGCCTTCATTTCCGCCTCGTTCACCTTCAGTGTTGAGATGACGCCGGAAAAAACCATCGGCGCATAGTGAACCTCGTCGAACAGGTCGAGTATGGCGTATTTTGTCCATTGTGTATCACGGTTGTAGCCGGATAGCGCGCCTTTGGCTATTGATAGCAGGCTCTGGAGGATGCCGTGGCAGACGGCAGCCTTTGCGCGGGTTACTTCCGCAAAATCGGGATTGCGTTTTTGGGGCATAATGGATGAGCCAGTTACATAAGCGTCGTCTATCTCAATCATCGGGCGGGGCTGGAGTGATAGAAATATGAAGTCCTGCGCAAGTATGCTGAGGTGATTCATAAAGATACAGATATTTGCGGCGAGTTGCGCCTCGAGTTCCCAGCGGTTTGTGATGCAGTCGAGCGAATTTTCCTGAACGGAGGCAAAGCCGAGCAGTTGTGCGGCATATTCGCGGTCAATTTGCCAGGATGTCCCGAAGCCGGCGGCTGCGCCAAGTGGCGATGTGTTCCACTGTTCGTATGCGGTGCCCAGGCGCGCAAGGTCGCGCAGAATCGCCTGTCCGTGCGACAGGAGGAAATGGGCAAAAGTGGTGAGTGCGGCGGGCTGATAGTGCGTGAAACCGGGCATCACGGTCTTCAGGTGCTCACCGGCTCTGGACAAAATGGTGTCAGCGAGTTTTGAGATGCTGCCATATGAATCGAGCATTCGGTCGCGGGTGTAGAGGCGACAATCTGCAGTTGTCTGGTCATTGCGGCTGCGCCCGGTATGGAGGTGTCCGGCGGCGGATTCGCCAGCCAAATTTGCCACGAAAGCCTCGACATTTGTATGCACGTCTTCTTTCGCCTTATCGAGTTTGAATTGCCCATTGCGATAGCGCGTTGTGAGTTCATCAAGTGCGGAGAGGATGGCGTGAGCGGTGTCAGTATCAATAATCTTTTGCCGATGAAGCATCAGGCAGTGGACTTTATTGAGCCAGATGTCGTAAGGAATGAGGAGTTCATCTGCGGCGGGCTTGGCAAAGCAGTCACGTCCGGCGCAATAATAGATATTCATCCTGGAGGGTTCAGAGCGCATACGGGTTCCCCAGACCTGGGTGGTTTTTTTCCGTTTGTTCATTTTATCACTTGACTGGGATGCTTGC
>CAZGKP010000177.1:0-8704 GCA_964526215.1 uncultured Candidatus Sumerlaeota bacterium | reverse complement strand
AGGATGAGCGGATAGGAGGTTTGCTGCGTTATGGTATCCCGGATTTCAAGCTCGCCAAGAACATCATTGACCGTAGAATAGAACTGCTAATGGCCGAAGGTATTGAATGTCAAACCAGTGTCAATGTTGGGGAGGATATTTCTGCTCGATACCTGAAAAACAGGCTCTCGCCGCTATCGGTCAGAGCCAGCTTATGCATCTATACAGCGTCCACTTTTCACGCTATGGACGCAACATCGCACAGCTCCTCCTCACGCGGGACGATATGGAAGACCGCCGCCGTTATCGGAATACGAGCTATACCCTCGAAAAGTTACTTGCACTTGGCGTTGTCCCCATTATCAACGAGAATGACACGACTACGATTGATGAGTTGCGTTTCAGCGACAATGATATACTTTCGGCGATTGTTGCCGCCAAGATAAAGGCGGATTTCCTTGTGCTACTCTCTGATGTGGACGGTCTATTCAACTGCGACCCGCACAAGCATCCCGGTGCTTGCCTCGTCCCGCGCATAGAAAAAATTACGCCGGAGATTGAGGCAATGGTGGTGAATGTGCGTTCGCGGGTCGGAGCGGGCGGGATGTCAAGCAAATTAGAGGCTGCACGCCGCGCAACAGATGCCGGCACTTATGTCTGTATATGCAATGGCAAACGCCGTGGAGTCCTGGACGAGGTATTTGCGGGGCGTTGTCCGGGGACGCTTTTTGTCCCGCAGCGCAGTTGCGATTTATCCAGCCGCGCGCGATGGATAGCATTCGGCAAATCCGGGGCGAACAAATGGATTATGGTGGATGATGGCGCCAGGGATGCCCTCATCAGGGGAAAAAAGAGCCTGCTCGCCGTCGGTATAAAGGACATAAAGGGTGAATTTCGGCGCGGGGATGTTGTGCAGATTCGGGACGGCGCAGGCAATCGCATCGGCAAGGGGCTGGTCAATTATGATGCGAATGAGGTGCGCAAAATCAGGGGCGCCAAGAGCGATGCCATCGAGAAAATCCTCGGCACAAAAGAATATGACGAGGTCATCCATCGCGACAATATGATTATATTTCCAAAAATCCGGACATAAGACAATAGACTTTAGACAGTGTTCATGTCGCAGATGCGCCTCAGGCGTGCGGATGAGATATATGAAGGATCACGCCGTCAAAGACTTAAACTATTACGGGAACGGTTTACATCCATAAATGCCTCTTTCAGGGCATCGAGGTTATAGATAGACCCGGTTGCGACAATGAGTGTTTTAGGTTGAGCGTGGGAAAGTGCGCGCTTTACGGCGTTCTGTGGCGATGTCGCCACCTCAACTGCGGGAAATGAACTCCGGATTATGCGGGCGAGGTCTTGCGCCGGAAGTCCACGCGGAGTGGGTGGGGTGAACGTAATCACACACGTCAATAATGGGTCTTTTGCCAGCTCCCGAGATATTGCAGCGGCGTCTTTATTCTTGAGAATCCCAAGGAGCAGAATCCGGGCATAAGATGGGAAACATTCTGCCAGCGTCCGGCGAAGTGCCGCTGTAGAGAGCGGACAGTGTGCCCCATCAAGGACAATGGGTGGGCTGGATTTGAGAAACTCGATGCGTCCGTGCCAATGGCATTTTGCCAGACCATTGTATGCCTTGCGGAGATTAAATGCAAAGCCATTCTCGCCTAATACGCCAAGCGCGGCAAGGGCTGTCCGGCAATTTTCCGCCTGATGCTCGCCTGCAAGGGTTACGGTAACCTCTGCTTTCTCTCCCCCGGACAATTCCACAAATATCCTCTGCCCTGATATACAGGCTTCATCACTGTCGCGGAAAATGATTTCCCGCTTCAGGATGTGGACCTTTTCCTCTGCCCGGATAAGGGGGGCTTTTTTCTTCTCGCATAATGCGGTTATGGTAGACAGGATCTCCGGCAGAAATTCCTCATTTTGTCTGGAGAGCACTACCGGAATGCCCTTTTTAATGATGCCGCCCTTTTCACGGGCGATGTCGGAGATGTGTTCACCGAGTAAATTTGTATGGTCGAGACCGAGCGATGCGATGATGGAAACAACCGGACGCACCACATTTGTTGCATCGAGGCGCCCGCCAAGACCGGTCTCCAGAATGGCGATATCCACACTCTCATCCCCGAAATAGAGGAATGCCACAGCGGTCAAAAGCTCAAAGACAGTGCGATAGCGTTTGGGCAGGAGAGAAATGGATTGTCCGAGATGCCGACGCACATAATCTATATAATGGACGAATTTCCCTTCCGGGATTTCCCGACCGCTGATGCGGAATCTCTCAAGGTATGTTTTGATGTGGGGAGACGTGTAAAGACCTGTGCGAAGTCCTGCATTTGTGAGGGCGGCTTCGAGCATAGCGGCAATCGAGCCTTTTCCTTTGGTGCCCGCAATATGGATGGCTGGGATTTTTTCCTGCGGATTGCCGAACTTTTTCAGGAATGTGCGGAAGCCTTCGATATTAAATGTCCGTGAATTATAGACGAGGCTGCCCATTTGCCTCTCATAATTGATAAAGCGGTCAAGAAAATCAGTGGCATCGAGATATGTCTTCACTTAGAAAGCCCCAAAACCATAAAATGAGACCGGACGGAGCAATAAACAAACGCTTACACATCAAATCATAAAACATTGAACCGGTTGCTCTGCAATAAAAAGCGGTAAAATTCGCTCAAAAAATTGAGTTGGGGATTGGGTGTCGGGACACTGGCACTGAGTTATGTATCATTCACCCCACCGATGGCGCGCCCACCGATGGCGCGCCTTCGGCCTTCGGCATTCACAGTTTCTACAAAGGGAGAAAAATTATCCGCAAATGTCACGAATGAACGCGAATTATATTATATCCGTTGTTGCCTCTTGCAAAGGGATGAAAAATGACATTGTAGCCAGCATAGAGCAGGGGGCAGGGGGAATAAACTAATACCCAATTTCATTCTTGACCGTAATTCCTGCGTTATGCTTAATCACATAGTTGAGTAGATTATATGCACGCTTGAATCAGGGTCAGGAAAGGAAAATCTGGTGATAACTTTTTTACGTTGGTGGGTTTTGGTATTTTTGAGCGTAGTATGTCTTACTACCGCTATAGCCGATGAGGGGCAAACGATAGGCTGGAAAGAGATGGACAATCCCTGGGTAGAGAAATCGGTTACATTCGCGGTGCTTCGGGAGGAAGTCCAGGACAGTAATTGGCTTCGTGTTCGTGTTGGGGTTGAGATCCCGTTGAAACATTCGGCGAAGAACTTTGCGGCTTTTCTTCCCGGAAGCAACACTGCGCAGCCCCTCTCGATAACAGCGGGGGATTTCGATGGGGATTATGTTCCCGACATAATTTGCGGTCTTGCAAGCGGTGCCACGGGATTGCTGACGCTCCATAGAGGAAACCCTGAGGCATTGTATAAACCGGTAGCGCAACGCATCACGGAAACCGGGCAGCGGGACCCTGAGCCGTTCCCGTCTCCCACGAAAGTGTTTGCTTTGCCAATTGCACCGGACTTCCTCGGTGCGGGCGATTTTAATAACGATGGGAAACTCGATATCGTTGCGGCAAATCGAGGTGGTTCTGTCCTGTACATTTTGCCCGGGGATGGTAAAGGTGCATTTCTATCATCCAAGAACATTCCACTCCCCGGCGGAGTAAGTGCGATGGCTGTTGGCGAAATCAACCGCCGGGACGGATTGGCAGATATTGTGGTAGCAGTGATGGCTGAGAATGGTCCGGCGCTTTTGGTATTCGAGTCCCCAATGGGCGCCTTGCGCAGTGAGCCGGAACACTTCGCCCTGCCAGCGGAAGCAATCTGTATAGAGTTGGGTGCATTCGATGGCGACGCCTTTTATGACTGTGCCGTGGCGGCAGGAAAGAACCTGGTCGTCATTTATGGACGTGACCGGCGGCTTTCATTGGCTCCGGGGGATAAGGCGCGCGTTCCCCCGGCGGTGGTGAGCAGGTGCACACTCGACGCCAGCATAAGTGGTATTGCTGTCGGGGATTTTATTGGAGACCGGGCACGGGAAATGGCAATTCTCACAGAAGATGGCGTGGTGCACTTTATGGGACTATTGTCAGAAAATAATCTTGGTAAGGCGAAAACCCTCGCGCAGTTTGCGCTGGTATCGGATAAGACGGTTTCAAAAAATCAGGGAATCACGAAGATGACACGGGTGCGGATTTCTGCCTCGCCGAAAGATGACCTTGTTCTACTTAATAGCGAAAAACGTCTCCTGCGGGTGCTGATGAATCCGCCCACTACCGGTTTGGAGCCAGAGCCTACACGCATCATCACAACTGAAGACGAGACTGAAGGAAACAGGCGCAAGCAAAAATCTGGCGGTTCGGCATCCTCGCCCCCCAACTTTCAGGCGGTTACGCTCAATGTCGCCGAAGAACCAATCGCCATCCTTCCGATGCGGCTGAATCTCGATTCCCTCGATGACCTCGTGATTTTGAAGCGCGGAGACACGAGCCCCCTCGCCGTCGCTATGACCCTCGCCGCATCCACGTTTGTGGTAACAGACTCCGGGGATGCCCCCGATTCTGACCTGAGCGATGACGTCTTCTCTCCGCGAACCCTTCGCTCGGCAATCCAGAATGCCAACAAGACCCAGGCACTCGACTCGATTACTTTCAGCCTTCCTGCAGGAACGGTTATCCGACCGGCTACCCAGTTACCCAATGCCACCTCCCCGATATCCATCAACGGTTCTCTTGGGACCGGTCCCGATGGGAAGGTCCAACGTGTCGAAATTGATGGTTCCCTTATGCCCGATGGAAGTGAGGGCATCGTTGTGCGCAATGACTCCACCGTCGCAAATCTACGGATAACGAATTGTCCCTCGATCGGCATCGCCCTCGTCATTGACAATGGAAACAACACAATTCAGGGCAATGAGGCAATTTTCAATGAGGGTCCGGGAATCAATATCAATTCTGATGGCAACACCATCGGGGGACTGACAGCGACGCCCGGAGACGTTCCGGGTAATTGGTCGGCAGGAAATAAGGGTGGTTCGGGACAGGGAATCGCAATTGTGAGCGGTGATGATAATGTGGTGCAGGGAAATCTCGTTGGAACTAATCGCGCAGGGGATGCACCGACATCAAACGCTACCGCCGGCATTTTTGTAAAGGGCTTGCGAAACCGCATCGGTGGAACGGAAGACGGCGCTCGCAATGTCATCTCAGGAAACGAATTCTATGGGATTGAAATCTACGATGTATATCCCAAACAAACCGTTGGGACAATCATTCAGGGCAATTATATCGGGACAAATATATCGGGAGACAAACCCATAGAGATGCAAAAGTGGGGCGGCATCGCGCTCCAGGGCGGGACAGACACAACCATTGGGGGAACTGCCGATTCTGCCTCTAACGTCATCGGCGGCAATAAAGGAAACGGAATCTCGATGACCAACACCACGCCTGCCAATCCAATTACGGGCACTTTGGTTCAGGGGAACTATATCGGCATTGATAAAACGGAACTGATTGCACTGCCCAACCAGGCAGGAGTCGGTATCGGCGAAAGGGACAATGTGGTTGGCGGTGCTGTTCCTGAGACCAGAAACATCATTGCATATAACCGAAGCTCGGGCGTATACACCTACGGTGAGGCTGGTGGACCGCCGGTTAAGGTCATTGGTAACTATATAGGCACTGATTCCGTCGGAAGAGCCGACCGCGGCAATGGGGGGAGCGGGGTCTATATGACGGGGACAAACACAGTTATTGGCGGAGCCACCGAAGGTGAGGGGAACCTGATTTGCTGGAACGGCGGCGATGGCATACAGATGAGATACAGCCCAACGGACATCGTTATCGAAGGCAACGTCATCGGGACAGACTCGGTGGGGGACCAGGCGCAACCCAACGCCCGTAATGGGATTCAACTCCTGTGGGGTCCCCACCATAATACAATTCGTAACAACTTGATTTCGGGGAATGGCGAAAATGGCATAAAGATATTCCGCGACCCCGACGATTCATTGCATCGGAACGCCAACGATAACAAATTAGAGGGAAACCGCATCGGCGTGAACAAAGCGGGTAACGCCACAATGCCAAACCAGAAAAATGGCATCCTGATTGACGACTGCACCTCAACCACCATAACGAGCGCACCCGATGGGACAATGGGCATCATCTCAGGAAACACAGAAAACGGCATCGAGATTTGCGGACCAGAGGCACGATTAAATCTGGTGGAAAAAACCTTAATCGGCACAGACAACAATGGCTCAAAAGCCATTCCCAACGGAGCTAATGGAATCTTTATAACACGTGGCGCACATAATAATTCCATCGGCGGTAATGATGCCGAACATAAAAATGTTATCTCGGGAAATACCGAAAACGGTATAAAATTGTCTCAAGACTTAGAACTTCTGGCAAATCATAATTTCATTAACACAAATTTCATAGGAACCGACCTTGATGGCAAGCTCCCCATACCTAACAAACATAACGGCATCCTTATAAGAGTTCCCAATAATTACGTCGGCGGTGGCTGGTATAAGTGCCGAAATGTCATATCCGGCAACGGAGAAAATGGCATCGCCATCGAGGGATGGGACGCAAAAAATAACGAGATTGAGCAAAACTATATCGGCACCGATGCGAGTGGAAAAACCGACATCCCCAATGGGCAAAATGGCATCCTGATACATAATGCAACTGATAATAAGGTCGGCGAAACTGTCAACTGGATGATAGGACACCATAACGTCATAGCGGGTAATCGGGGTTGTGGCGTAAAGATACTGGGCGACCCCGGCGACCCGATAAAGAAGGGCAAAAACGTAATCGAACATAACTTCATCGGCTTAACCTCCGAGTGGAAACCACTTGGCAACAACGGTCAAGGCGTCCTCATCAACAACGCATCGCAAAACAAGGTGATTTACAATGACATCGGCGACAATATGAAGGACGGCGTAGCGGTAGTGAGCGTCAACGAGGCACAGCAGAACCTCATCTACGAAAACAATATCTACGAAAATGGAGGGCTTGGCATTGACCTTGGAGATAACGGCGTAACACCCAATGACCCCAATGACGCAGACAAGGGCGCAAACCTCTTGCAAAACTTCCCCGAGATAAATGCCACTGTAACAACCGGCACCGCCGACCTTGTAATAACTGGCAGCCTCCATAGTTCACCAAATACTAACTACGATGTCGAGTTTTTCTGGAGCGAGGACTGCGACCCTTCAAACTATGGAGAGGGACATTATTACATAGGCTTCAAGACGGCGCGAACCGACGCCAATGGCTATGCCAGAATCTCCGTGAAATTCCCCGGATACGGTATGCCGGGAGTATACATCACCGCCACAGCTATTGACCCGAACGACAACACATCAGAGTTTTCCGAGTGTGCATCCGTAGTGACCATCAAGCCCCCCTCCGGCGATCTATGGCTCGCATATTGAGCCTTCCCTGTTGCAAAACTAATTCTTTGGAAAATAACAAGTGCCCTCAACTCTCGCTGTTGCAAGGATGACGCTGTCAGCAAATGGAAGCAGACCCCACAGGCAAGAATAAATCCACATAAGACACAGCTTAAACATTCCACAATCCGTATTCCGCAATCAAAAATCCGCAATTTTATCCACCTCAGGCGGACGCTTTGTCCTTCGCACTTCGTCCTTAAAAAAGAGGGCTGCCCACCAACAAATAGACAGCCCATTTTCAATTACCCCGCCCCGTAGGCGATTCATTCAACAATCGCCAGAATACTATATTTTCAATATCATAGTACAACCCCAGCGAACAAAGATAAACAGAAGATCAACCATATTGCTGCGGGGCAGCATGTTTCTTTCGAACCTGCCGTACCTACTCCGACTGGTGAGTCTTGGCTTTGACGAAATCCACGAAAGAACCGTACTCATTCTTATGTGTTTCATATTCCGCCAGCATTTCAGCCTGGATGCGATTCTTCATTTCCACACAGTCAAACATTTTTGTCTTCGTTATCATTGCCCACCTCCAGGGGACAGCGCATCTCAATCGGTGGATAGCCATTGAGGACATTTACGCCGTTGAACTTGTGAATACGGTCATAGTTCACAATCTTGCTTCAGCGAACTCCTCATCCAGCGTCCCGCCGAATACAGACGTGTCCATATATACACGAATTTTATGCAAAGCAACTCTCTCCAAATGAGACGAAATATATACAAATACACACCAGAGGCGTGCCAACAAAAGCAACAACAATTCCCCATAAGGCAGACGTCCAGACGTCCGCTGCGCTTCGAAGTTGCGTCAACTGTTTTCTGTAAATTCCGCTCTTCTTTGCTGGCGGTTGTCCCAGATTTAAAATTTTTGATATAAATAATGGTAATATTGGCTGCGGAAATGACGCGTAAACAGTTTGTTCGAGTTCCAGGCCGAAATCGTCGCCGGAGTAAAGATTTCGGGGCATTTGAATCAATACATAGGCAAAGTCGCGATAAATCTCTGAAGTCCGTTTTTCGTTGGCATCGGCAAGAGCGTTTTGGGATATTTTTCCACGGAAGCCCATGTGATATAATTTGGGGGGAAATAATTCGTCCTTTATGCAATTTGCTATCCTTTAATAAGCTTATGGAAAATTATTAGACCAAATGCCGAAAACGAATTGAAATCGAAAAATGATTTTTTAACTGTTATACTACTGCTTTGTCAGGGTTGTTGTGAGGAGTAAATTGTCTAATGTGCAGGCTG
>CAZGKP010000176.1:0-8841 GCA_964526215.1 uncultured Candidatus Sumerlaeota bacterium | reverse complement strand
AGCGGCATTGGTGGGGTAATACCTCAATTATTTGTAGCCAGTCATCTGGAAAGTAAGGCGTATAAAAGACCCGTGCTGAGGGCAGCTATTACTATCCGCGCCCTGTGCTGGGGGCTTGTGGCTTTGATAACTTATTTATGTGCCGTCTCCCACCCCGGGATAACGGTTTTTTCTCTCTTCTTTTTACTTACAGTATTCACCTTTATGGGCGGGATAGCCGTAATACCATTTATGGATATCTGGGGAAAGGCAATTCCCTCCACATTAAGGGGCAGGTTTTTCGGTCATCGGCAGCTATGGGGTGGAGTCTTTGCAATCGGGGCAGGATTCATTGCAAAATATATTCTGGGCAACAAAGGCATTCCTTTCCCGGGGAATTTTTCTTTGCTCTTCCTTTTTGCCTTTATGTTGATGGGTATCTCGTATCTGGGATTAGGTGCGGTAAGGGAGCCGCTGGAAGAAGTCCACAAAAGTCGCCTGCCTTTTCGGGAATTTTTGAAGAAGGCTCTCAAGGTTTTGAAGAAGGACAGGAATTATCGCACATTTATATTGGTTCAAATACTCCTCGGCGCCGGTGCTTTGTCTATGCCCTTCTATGTCCTTTACGCCAGAGACATCCTGAAGATTAAGTTAGCAATGGTGGGATTATTCCTCTCTGCGCAGATGGCGGGTAGTGTGTTATCCAATCTCCTGTGGGCGTATGTGTCCGACTTTGTTGGCAATAATAAGGTAATTCAGATAAGTGCGCTTTTAAGCTTGATGGTGCCACTAATTGCACTCATTACGCCGGCGCATCTGCCGGTTTTATTCATTTTGCTCTTTGCCCTGATAGGGTTTTTTGCATCGGGCAGCAGTATCGGCTTTACCAATTTTCTGCTGGATATAGCACCACCCAGGGACAGACCAACTTACGTGAGTTTGAACGGGACTTTGGGTTTGCCGATTATGCTCTACCCACTTCTGGGAGGTATAATTGCACAACATATCTCTTATGTTTTTCTGTTTACAACGACGCTGGTAATAATTTTTATAGGCTTTGTGTTGAGTATAAAACTAAAGGAGCCGCGAGAGACAGTGAAAAGACTCTATCCGGAATCAAAGGTTGAAGTTCAGGGCTTTACGGCAAGACATTACGATACATTGATGAATATTATCACCCTGCGGAAATACCCTTCATTTGTTAAAAGGGTTATGGCGTTAATGGACATCCGCCCGCGAGATAAAATCCTGGATTTAGGGGCTGGCACAGGAAGAAATGCCTGCCTGATGGTGAAATACCTCTCTGCCGATGGCGAAATATTGGGACTGGATATCTCGCAGGATATGATTAAGCAATTCCAACAAAGATGCGCTGCTTTCTCCAATGTGAAAATTACAAATCAGAGAATTGATGTCTCCTTGCCATATAAGGATGAATTTGATAAAGTATTTATCTCATTTGTTTTGCACGGGCTTCCGCAGAATGTAAGGGAGAAAGTCACAGAAAATGCCTTCAAGGCATTGAAATTGGGAGGCGAGTTTTTTATTCTGGATTACAACGAATTCTCGTTAAAAGACTCGCCCTTTTATGCGAGGTTAGTTTTTAAGGTCTTAGAATGCCCGTATGCATTTGACTTCATCGAGAGAGACTGGAAAAAGATACTGACAGGGTATGGATTCGATCAGTTTGAAGGACATACATTTTTCGGAGATTATGTAAGGCTGCTAAAGGCGACAAAGGTGCGAGGATAAGGCTATGGGGGTCATACTTCATCACTTTCGCGATTTGTAACAGTTTAGTTCCTTGAAAATTGGGGTAACTAAAAGTGCTGCATATTGCTTTCATTACTCTTCATCTTCGTCTTCATCTTCATCTTCATCTTCATACCTTGTTGTTTGAGGTTCTCCCCATAAGCCCCTATGACCGATTTACCCAAGTCGCTATTATGCTGATGATTTTGTTCAAAAATCCTTTGCTGCTATGAACGTTTCCCTTATTCTTTGGCTCCTTGAAACAAACATAAATGCCTATATAAGAAATAAGATGAAGATGAAGACGTAGATCTAATACAATTTTTTATAGAGCGTATAGTGTACATTTTGAAACAATAAACTTGTATGAACAGCGAATTTGTTTCAAAGACCTAAACTGTTACCGCGATTTTATTTTTGGCTTTGTATCTTCTTTCGTAACGCTCTTAGGGCGTGACGCAGTGTTGCTTCTCTTTTTATCCGGCGGGCATAATACCTTATCTTGCTTTATCCCCTTCAAGACTGAATATTGGGTTATTTTCCGGTAGGTCCAGGACAAATCTATACGTTTTGATCTTGTCGTAAATATGTTTCACATCAAAAAATCCCTCTTCGGCATCGAGAAAGAAATTGAGAAACCAACCGTGTCTGCTCCCACAAAGTTACTTGACAGATACCTGTCATAAATGACCCCCAATGTTCTATCCCAATTTGAATACTTCTGCAATATTAACACTTGAGTTAGTGAGCATTTTGGTAAAGAAAATTGATTCTTTGTTCCTTTTCGTACAGCCGAGAGAATCTACAGATTGACAGAGTATTGATTTTATTATCTTTAATGAGATTTCCCCAATGGCTCAATTTTTGCTCTCTATATAAAGAAACACCATAGTGCAAGATGGAGATTTTGTCTATGTCATCCAGGGGATTCACCCTTATCGAGTTACTTGTAGTCGTAGCCATCATAAGCATTCTGTCTGCTATCGCTCTCCCCAATTTCCTCGAAGCACAGGTGCGGGCAAAGGTTGCGCGAGCAAAAAGCGATTTGTGCACCATTGCTACGGCTCTCGAATCTTATCGCGTAGATAACAATAATTACCCGCCAGAAAACTACCCCAGCCCGTTACTCGTGATGGTCTGGGTGCAACCCTGCATACCGAATGCTATAAAACTGAGGCCTTTGACCACACCGGTCTCCTATCTGACCAATCTTCCCCACGACCCATTCGATCCCGGGAATGACCCTATAAATCAGGTTGAGCCTCGCACTTATCACTATGCCAGCAGAGATGATGTGCTTTATCCAAATAATCCATTTTTCGATGGCGGGGGAGACAACGCGGATCATCGCTATTGCGATTGGGTAATCCAGAGCTATGGATCAGACCGGGGTGTTGATCAACAACTCCCCAGTTACTGGCAATTCCCCAGGTATGACCCCACAAACGGAAGTGTAAGTATCGGAAATATATTGCGGATGGGTCCTTGAAATGTTTTTCTGTAATAATAAATGGGAGGGTGAAAATGAGAAAATTAAAACTGGCAATTGCAATTGTTATATGTATCGCTGCCGGGGTTATTATAGGCAATACTATACACTATTATAATGGAGGGGCGCTGGCACGGGATGTCCAACAAATGCGCAGCCCTAAAAAATTAAAGCTGAATCAGGGTGAAAAGCAAAAAAGAAAAACACATCCCCGCAAAAAGACCGCCAAAGGACACAGGATAATAAACAGACGCCTTAAACCGATTAATCTCGATGATTTCTATCGTAATATTGAATTGAGCCCCATCCAGAGAACTTACGCACAGAAGGTAATTGAAATATACGAGGAATATCAGACGCCATTGCGTCAGGAATTTCTGACTTTGCGGGAAAATACAAAGAGAAACCTGGTAGATTGCCTGAGTGAAACCAAAAAAGTGAAGGGCGCTATGTCAGGATTCAGGAAAAGCTCCCTGGAGAAATTATATCAGGAGAAGATTTTGCCAAATGTTCTTCCCGAAGAACAAAATCAGGCAGAATCAATATATCAGCAATATCTTGCAAAAAGCTCGGAGATAAAAAAATCCTTAAAAAAATCCCGGCAACTGGCAGTCAAGATGTTGCTATCTCTCCTCACGCGAGAGCAGAGAAAGATTTACCATCAGGAACACCCGCGCAAAACCTCCGCAAAAAAATATAAAAACCAGCAGCCCCAAGAGATAAAATAGCCGCTGGGCTATGGGACTCAGACTCCATCACTTTCTCGATTTTATTTTTTGCCTTGTATCTTCTTTCGCAACGCTTTTAGGGCGTGACGCAGTGTTGCTACTTCTTTTATCCAATAAACATAATAACTAATCCTGCTTTCCCCCTTCAAGCCTGAATATTAGGATATTTTCCGGCAGGTGCAGGACAAATCTACACGTTTCGGTATCAAGAAATAAATCGAGAAACCAAGCGAGTTTGACCCCTAATGTCCTGACCCCCAATGTCTTGTAATCTACCACGGATTAGGGCGGATGAAGGCGAATTTTATTTTATCAGCGTTTAATTGACGTGGTCGCGCAGGAAGGATGAAAATATCACGAGCACGAGACTGATGACTAATGACTGATGACTTATTTTCGGGATAGTTTAGCTGGTTGAAAACGGGTGGGAGGGGTAACCGCTAGATTGAGCAAAACTTTGCGTCTCTGGTAACTTTTTTCAAACTGTTAGATATTGTGTGTTAGGATTTTGTGAATGCCTTCGGCGGCGACCTTTGCATCGGCGATGGCTGTTACGGCGTCTAAATTTGTGTTCACTATGTCGCCACCGGCAAAGACCTTCGGGATGGTGGTTTGTCCGTATTCATCCAGCTTGACTTTTCGGCGAGGTGTAAATTCAAATTTTTCGAAGAGGGGTTTGGGTATAAATGAGAAATCGGGTGCCTGCCCGATTGCCTCTATTATCATATCGCCTTCGAGAAACATTTCTTTATCTTCATAAAAAGTGGGGTGGAATCTGCCCTGCTCGTCAAAGACCGACTTTACCTTCATACATAATAAGCCCTTTATCTTGCCGTCTTCAACTTTGACTTCTTTCGGACCCCAGCCGGGGTTAAACAGAATGCCTTCTTCTTTTGCCTCCTTAATTTCCTCCTCGGTTGCGGGCATCTCGTCCCAGCGCTCTAAAGAGACGGTTTCGGTTACCGTTTGCTCGCCGGGGTATTGCATCTGTTGCAGGCGAAGGGCTTCTCTCGCTACATCCATAGCGACATTCCCGCCACCGATGACGATGATTTCTCTGCTGACCTTATACCCTTTGCCGATTTTATTTTCCCTGAGGAAATTCAGGGCTAAAACGCACTTATCGGCGTTTTTCACCCTTGTGGAGCGGCTTACGGTTGTCCCAATGCCGATAAAAACTGCATCGTAATTTTTCAGGAGTTCCTCAAATAAAATGTCCTTGCCGATAGTGGCATTAAAATTAAATTTAACACCCAGGGATGCGATATAGTCTACATCGCGGTCTATTGCTTCGAGGGGGAGTCGGTAAAGGGGCGGACCTATCCGCATCATACCACCTGCTCCGGGCAGTGAATCGAAAACCGTAACCTCCTCACCCTTTAGCCTTAAGAAATATGCCACGGATAAACCTGCGGGACCTGCGCCTATAACGGCTACGCGTTTGCCGGTAGATGGCGCAGGTTTTGCCCCCAGTTTTTCTTTGTAATTCTTTATTGTATCTGAGGCGTATCTCTTGAGCCACCTTATCGCTACAGGCTCGCCTCGTATGCTCAATGAGCAGGCTGCCTCGCAATGCTTCATACAGATTCTGCCGCAGATTGCCGGAATCGGGTTATCCTCCAGTATCTTCTTCAGGGATTCTTCGGGCTTGTCTTCATAGATTGCCCTGACGTAATCGGAGATTTTCAAGTGTGCGGGACAGGCGTCCTCGCACAACTTGCATTCGAGACACCTCTCAGCCTCTGCCTCCGCCTCTGCGCGGCTGTAACCTATGACCTGCTCGATGAAGGAGAGTTTCCTCTTTTCAGGCTCAACTTCCGGCATCGGGACGCGCTCGAGATCAAGCAAGGAAAAATCGAGGTCAGATACAAACCCTTCGTAATCTTTTTTGCGATGTGCAAGGCTTGCCTTGAGTATGGAATATTCAGGGGCAGGGAGGAAGTGTTTCTTGTCTGAATTTTCATCTTCCGCGATAAAGGTGAAGGTTTTTGTATCAAAGTGAATGTGGAAATAGTCTCTGGAGAGTCGGAGGGAGCCGGGGGGGCAAATGTCCACGCACAGCCCGCAGAAGCAGCATCTGCCGTAATCAAATTGTGGGCGCTCGTTTTTGCGACCCGGTTCTGGCTTAATTTCGGGTATCTCCACCATAGTGACGGCTTTATTCTGACAGATGTCGGCGCAGTTGCCGCAACCGGTGCATTCGTCCAGATTATTCAGGTGGAAGCCGCGATAGTCCGGAGCGGGTTCCTTAGGCTCGAATGGATACCGCAATGTAACGGGTTTTCTGAAAAGAAACCTGACGGCAGAAAACGGGCTTAATACTTTCCCCTGCTTTTGCACTCTCGGTTTTTGATTTCTGATTTTTGAATTTTGAATTTTAATTTTTGAATTTTGACTTTTTTTCACCTGTCTATCTCCGGCGCAACGACATATAGGCTTATCATCGTATTGCCCACATCGGCAATATTTGCGTCCTTTAATGCCTTCTCCAGCACAAGCAGTCCGTGCACAAACGATGGCGTCCTGAAGTGAACGCGGTAAGGTTTATCTTCGCCATTACTCACCATATAAAGCCCCAGCTCGCCTCGCGAGGATTCCACCCTCACGTATGTCTCACCTTTGGGTATCCGCCATTTGAATGGGTTGGGGACTTTGGTATATGCCTTTCCCTCCGGCAGATTCTCAAGGCATTGCATTATGATATGAACGCTCTGAATCATTTCGTCCCTTATGACCCAGACCCGTGAATATGCATCGCCATCTTCCCTGGTGGGGATGTCAAATTTGACTTTATTGTAAGCGGCATAAGGTTGAACCTTCCTGATGTCAAATTTTATACCATTTGCGCGGAGAATCTGACCGGTTGCACCGAGTTCCATCGCCTCCTCGGCAGTCACTTTACCAATCCCTGCTGCTCTCTCATAAAAGAGGCGATTATTGAAGAAGGTAGCATCATAGTCGGGCACCGCCATAGCGATGGTGTGCAGGACATTCATAACTTTGTCTTTGAGTCCTTCGGGGAAATCACGTCTCACACCCCCGGGCCAGATGTATATATGATAAACCCTGCCGCCGGTCAGTTCCTCAAACAGGTCAAGGATGAGGTCTCTGTGATACATCACCCATTGCGCAACGGTATCAAATCCCAGCATATTGGCATACGCCCAGCACCCGAACAGGTGCGAAGCCAATCGTGTAAGTTCCAGCACAATGGTTCTTATATACTTTGCCCTTTCGGGGACTTCTATATTCGCCAGTTTCTCAACCGCCATCGCATAGACCATCTCCATATGGTCGGGTTCAACCACGTTGATTCTGCAGACCATAGGGAAGTTTTGAATCCAGGTTCGCTGCTCCATAAGTTTTTCAAAGCCCCGATGGAGATAGCCCGGGATGGTATTGGCTTCAAGAATGCGGTCTCCCTCAACCTTCAATCCGATATTGAGGTTTCCCACCATTCCCAGGTGCTGTGGTCCGAAGAAGAGTTCAAGCTCTCGCATTATTTATCATCCTTGACATAGGATATCCGCCTAAGGCGGAAAGGGGATTGCATCAAAGACCTCTTCGACATATTTTCTGGTATCAAAATCCTTCCTGAAGGGAGGCACATCATATTCCATACTGAGAAATAGAGGAGTCAGGCGCGGATGTCCCTCAAAATTAACGCCGAAGAGTTCGTGAATCTCGCGCTCATAAGGCTCGGCATTTGCGAAAATAGTTGTGGCTGTCTTAATCTCCGGAGACTCACGAGGGACTGTGGTCTTTAAGATGATGTTCAGCTTTTGCTCGTCAGTATACTCTTCGGGGGTTTTCATATAGGATGAGATAACGTAAACGAGTTCCAGTTCATTCTGGTCGATCCAGTCAACGCAGGATACGAGAATCAGGTAATCGTAGCCTTCATATTTAAGGAAATTCAGGATAGCCAGCATCTGGTCTTTTCTGACGGAAACAATCAATTTATTATCTTCGGGGACAGCGATAGAGACATCCCTGAAAATTGATTGAATCCTGTCTTTTACGGTTTCGGTAAGGTTCATTTTGTAGCCCCGGCAGATTGTTCTATCGGATAAAGGGGAGGCCATTCAAGTTTGCCAAAGAGTTTCTCCTGATTCTGGCGGTAGAATTTGTATTTCTCCCTGTATTTTACGTATCCCTTCGCCATTCCCTTATCAATGAGCGTCCACAGATGTGTAATGGCGACGAATATGGCTTCTGGTCTGGGCATACAGCCGGCTATCCAGCCATCTATGGGGATGTATTTATCCAAGTGTTTTATGGTGTTGTAGGAGTCCCAATACATCCCGCCATTTATGGGGCAGGAGCCAAAGCCCACTGTGTATTTAGGTTCGAGCATCTGCTCATAGGTTCTGATAATGGCTTTGAGGGTTTTCAGCGTGACATAGCCAGTGATAAGGAAAAGGTTAGCCTGGCGGGGTGTAGCGACGGGGATAATGCCAAAGCGCTCAGCATCCCAGCGCGTGGTTATGGTGGGAGGAATCTCTATAATCCCGCATCCGGTGCAGAAATAAACCACCCAGAGCGAGTATTTCGTAGCCATCTTATCGGGATGCGCCAACCATTTTGACAACTGGTTTCTGTCCACAACAACCCCCTGAGGAAATTCAAAATTAAAAATGCAAAAATCAAAATTACATATTAAAAATTAAATATATGAACAGGAAACATTTCCGCCGATGCTCTAATTTTGGGATTTTGATTTGTAATTTTGCATTTTTATTTTTGCATTTTGAAGTTACTTTATTAGCATAACTATAATCAGCCCAATCAGCGCAAGCAACGTCGGCACTCGCCACAGATATCCCATTGCCTGCTCTATCCTGAAGCGCGGAAAAACGGCATTGATGAACATACCGATGAAAAATACTACCA
>CAZGKP010000175.1:0-8854 GCA_964526215.1 uncultured Candidatus Sumerlaeota bacterium | reverse complement strand
TTCGGCAAATCTGTATATCAGGATTATTTTACGATTTTGCAAGCCTTTGGGCTGGGAACACCCATCTTCCCGGTGAATCAATCGGTTGAGAGCGTGTTGATGAGGTGGTGGCTGCCGATTCTAAAATCTGTCTCGGTTGACAATTTTTATGTCTATAAAGAGGTTAAAATAATTGCACTTTTAATAAAAGTGATATGTCTTGCGGCGCTTGTTTTAGTTTTACTTAAGCCGGCAAATAAATTCGGTAAAAAGATACAGGCTTTTGTAACAATTGCCATCTGCAGTAGTTTGCTTTCTGTTGCGTGGAATCATTATTCTTTATTTTCTCTTCCTTTGATATTTTTACTTATAAATCATTACTGGCAGGTAAGAAAAGCCTCCCGGTGGGGGAGAATTTTTGTCATTCTTTTATGTGGAGGATTTATATTTCACCTTTTGCCCGTTTTTGCCACGAGAGAATTGACAAATCTGGTGATTTCACTGGTGGGCAGGAATGCAGGCATAATAGTGGCAAAGACTTTATTGTCCCGCCAACTTCTGGGTGTTTTAATGTTTTTCTCAATAGGTATTTTCACATTTTTCCGCTACGGATTAGGGCAAATAAACCCGCAAATAATGGTGGAAAAATAGCCAGACTGTTACGCATAATTTATCCTGAAAATGTATTTTTGACAGAATTTACAGGGTTCACGAGATTTATCCGCTTCATCCTCGTAGAACCCTGCCCCGACCTTAAGGTTGCCATAGATATAAAAACCGGGGCACGGGGTTTAACGAGAATCCCTCCGCATCGAGGTTGACGAGTCCAATCTGCGCATTGATGGAGGTCTTCGGAAGGAGACCCGGCGCCAGCGAATAAATGTTGTTTTTGAATTGATGGGCACGTCTGTACATAACGACTTTTGAATCGGAGATGCCAGCCTCCTTCTGCGCCAGTTTAATTGCCTCAGAAAGATATGCGATGCCGTCAATGAGTCCGGCATCGAGTGCCTGTTGTGCGGTGAAGACGCGCCCATCCGCCAGGTGACGAAGTTTCTGGCGTGAAAGATTTGGGCGGTTCTCGGCGATTACGTCCAGGAAGTGCTCGTAATACTGGTCAATGAGCGATTGGAGGATTTTGCGTTCTTCGGGTTTGAAATCGCGCCACATCGAGCCGATGTCTTTCTTGTCGCCCGATTTGATTGTCCGGATGTCAATACCGATTTTCGATGCCAGCCCTTCGAGTTTCGGGAAGATTGCAATCACGCCGATACTACCGGTGAGTGTGGTGGGGTGTGCATATACCTTGTCCGCTGCCATTGCGACATAGTAACCGCCCGATGCAGCGAGATTCATCATCTCGGCGACAATGACCTTACCGGTCTTTTCCTTGAAATCCTTGAGTTCACGATAGAGCACATCGCAGGTAGTTACATCGCCGCCGGGGCTATCAATTCGCAACAAAACGGCTTTTATATGCGGGTCTTCTTCGGCTTTTTTTAGAATCTCTTTCAGCCCATCCGGCGCATTTTTCGAAGAGCCGAAGATGCTGGTGTGTTCAGTGGACACCAAGATTCCGGAAACGTCTATCAGCAGGATTTTTTTTGTCACAAACCAGCCTTCTGCCTCCTGTACCTTCACCTCGCGCAGTTTAGTCTTGCGGGGATAAAGTCCCGGAAAGACCACGATGGCACATCCCTCAAGAAGCAGGCAAATAATCAAGAGCAAAAGCGCTCTTAGAAAAGTGTTTCTAATGAGCCTCACCATTTTTCACACCTCCGCCGATTAATGATGACTGTGTGTATAACCTCTCCACCGAGAAGTCAATAAACAAGCTGAAAGATATTAAATGGTTGACAGCCTCGAAAAAGAACGAGCAAATATAAATCGGAATGGGTGAGTGGTGCTATGAGAATTCAAGGTGGATGATGAAAAGGCCAAAGATTTACATTGATTTCCCAAAATAATTAAAGTATTGATTTATGTAGTAAAAATTGAGAAGGTATCAGATCCCAAAAAGGGAGGTAAGTGACAATGACGAACCATAAGAACTTGATTATCCTGTGTTTGATTTTCTTTGCTATTGGAGCCAATGTTTTTGCAGTCCCCATCTGGAAGGAGGTTGCGACCGGATTTCCTGAAGGCACACCTCCACAAATTGATGTGATAACTGCCACCACAGACACGACCACTATTCACGTGTTGATACCGGGTTACTGGGAGGATGAAGTTACCACGCAGGGACAGACATATACTCGGATTTTTCTACCTGCCACCAACGATGACGGTACCAGTGCGGGGATGGGGGTATTTCAATCCACCGGAGAGGTGGGAAAAAGCGAAATACCCGTGATAAGAGTTTTTCTCGGAGTGGTTTCCAACGCCACGACAGCGACTATGGAAGGTATTACGGTGAACCAAAAGGAGTCCGTTACTTTGCCTCATAATATGTATCCCTATCAGCCGTGCACAGGCGAGTCATATTATGCGCCATTTGAGATTGATACCTCGCATTATATGAGCACCGATTATTACCCCTTTGATTATATTGCGCCTCCGTACCTTAAATCTTCCGTTGATGACTGGCATCACCTTCGTGTGGCTGTGGTTGAACTTTATCCCTTTTTTGTTAAGCCAGCATCAATGACAATAGATATATTGGGGGATTTCAATGTTGATTTTGAACATTATCAGGTGGGTGGTAACAAACCGGAGCTTATGATTTGCACAACGCTATGGGATAAAGTCTACGCGAGCCAGGTTGTGAATCACGGCTTTATTGAAGGTCTATTGCCTCCTCCCGTGACTTCACATAAGGAGAAATTGCGGATTTACGTGGCAAAGGGTCTGGAGAATAATTCCAAACTTGCAGATTTTAAGTTATGGAAGAAAAGGCAAGGTTATGCAGTAACGGTTCGCACGGTGGGTAGTGGCGGAGATGTGGCTAATAATACCACCTCCATCCAGAACGACATCACAAGTTACTACAATGCAAATCCCTGCTGGGATATTTTCGTGCTTTTTATCGGTGACTATTCCAAGATTTTACCAAAGACGCACTCTTATACCTGTGACGGCTCAAGAACCGGGCTTTCTGATTATAAGTATGCCTGTGTTAAGGGCAGCGATGAATACGCCGACCTTTTTATCGGTCGCATCCCGGCTGACAGTGATTCTCAATTGAATGATATGCTGGATAAGATTATGAAGTATGAGAAATCGCCTCCGCAGGATAACTGGCTCACCCGGGTATTACTCGCGGCGCACAAGCAAAATTACTCGGGCAAATATACTGCTTGCAAGGAATCTATCAACAATGCTGCCTACAGCCTTGGCGGTCCAACTTTTGGCAAGTATTATGGCGGCGAGTCGTATTCCATTACCGATACCGCAGTGAGGAATTATATCAGCTCAACGCATTGCGGCATTGTGAATTACCGGGGGCATGGAAGTAAGGATGCCTGGACGAATTGGAATAAAAGCGGTAATTATTTCAATGTTTCTGATGTTAATATGACCAGCAACGGTGATTACACACCGGTAGTGTTCAGCATCGCCTGTCTGAACAACAAATTTGACGCAACCGAATGTATAGGTGAATACTGGCTCCTGCGCAACACTGTTTCGAGCAAAGGGGCAGTGGCTTATCTGAGTGCCACTAATGTCTCCTGCACCACACCGAATCACGAATATGACCGCCGGCTTTTCAAGCAAATATTCGATGAAGGGGTCTATCGCATTTCTCCGGTGAGTAATTTTGCCCATTCCGCCACTCTAAAACATTACAAGTCAACAGATAAGAGTGTTTTACCATACGCAAAAACTAATGCCTATATCTATTGCGTTCTTGGCGACCCCTCTATGCAGATTCGCACTGCTACTCCCAAAACATTTGCGAGTGTTACAGGTCCCAATCCCATAAAGTGGGGTTCTCAGCTCTACACAGTTACAGTAACCGATTCCGGTGGAGCTGTGGAGGGCGCCACTGTCACCATCGAGAAGCCGGAAGGTTCACCATCGCCCGAATTCTTCCAGACCAAAAAGACGAATTCCCAGGGGAAAGTAACATTTACCATAAACCCAACAAGCGATGGTTCTGTGTATGGTACCGTATCCAAGCACAATTACATCGTGTGGCAGGGCAACATCTCAACCGTGGTTCCGGTTGAGCTCTCCGTCTTTAACATCGAGTAACGGAGTAACGAAAAAATTCACCCCGAAGGGTCCGGGCGACCGGCTCTCCGGGGATTTTTTCTGTCTTTTTTAGAATAGTGCAAATAAACCTTTCACATAATTACCGTTTTATTAAGAGGAGAGGGATTGGAATATGGGAGGGAGCTTATCCTCACATAATCCCTCTTCGCATAGGCAGGGTGCCACAGCCAGTATTATGGTCGGAAAGCGGCTTTCTACAATTGGGCATTTTTTCAGGCTGGAAAGGCTTGACGTTCATCCACAGGATTATCTATATGTAAATGAAGAAGGTAAGGGGGAAAAGAACAATTCCCATCCGTAGATTTCGTGGGTGGGGCGAAATAGAATTCCTGCTGGTATTATTTGGTAATTGTCTAAATACTTATAACAAGGAGGCGATGCCTGGTTTTTCCACCACCAATTGAAAGAGAGGAGAAAATCCAAAATGAAACCGAGAAAATTAAAGAGACAGTATAGTTTAGGTATCTTCGCTTTGTGTTTATGTCTTTTTCCCTTAATTGGAGTCTCTGCGCCAATCTGGCAAAGCCTTGATTCGGCGCCAGAAGGAACTCCACCCACTGTCGAGGTAACGAGCTGGACTACTAATACCACCACCATCCAGGTGACTATTCACGGCTTCTGGGAAGATGAAGTAACCACCGATACCCCTCTGGGACCCAACACCGTTTTTAAGGTAATCCAGTTGCCCGAATTTGCAAACTCTGACCCCGACTATGAGCTCGGAATGTATCAGGGGACAAATCAGATTGGCAAGAGTCAACTCCCTATGGTCCGCAAAATGCTCGGCATAATCACAGAAGCCACCACTGCCACAGTTACGCACATTGAATATACCGCACCCGTGACTTTCTCTCCAGGATATCGAATCTATCCCTATCAGGGACAGGTCTGCCCCGGGGAATCGCAGGGGTTTGCCTTTGACACGACTCACTATCTCTCAACACAGTCATACCCTTATGATGCCGGGTCTCCCCCATATTCGGATATGCGCCACAATGTGGGAGACTGGCATGCTGCACGTGTTGCCACCATACCCATTGCCCAGTTTTCTGCCTCACCCGGGAGCGAGGAGATGACTGTTTATCACCAGGCAGAAGCTACAATTGAGCATAGCGGGACACCTCTTCTGGCTCCTTATTGCATTTCCCTCGTATGGGAACCCATTGTCAGTAGCCTTGTGATTAATTGGAGCCATCTTCCCTTTGTGCCGGTTCGGCGAACCAAGCGTCTGCGGATTTATGTCGCTGATTCCTATGCAAGTAATGCCAAGCTCACGGACTTTATCAAATGGAAGAAACGGCAGGGCTTTACGGTGGATACAAAAAAAGTCCCCACAGATGTTGCGAATAACTTCACATCAATCTATAATGATATTAAGAATTTCAATAACGCCCATCCCTGCAATAATATCTATATCCTGTTTGTCGGCGACGTTGATAAGATAAAGACCGGTAGCCATACGCATCTTGCTGTACCTAAATATGGCGACAAGGTAACTGATTCTGATTATGTATACACACTGATGGGAAATGATAACTATCCCGACTTGTTTCTGGGGCGCATCTCGGTGGATAACAATACAGATGTTACAAATATCTTCACCAAAATCATCAAATACGAGAAGAATCCGCCTACCGGCAACTGGGTGGAAAAAGTGCTTCTTGCAGCTCATAGAGATGGGGGAAAATTTGTAACCTATAAGAATAGGGTAAAGAATAATCCCTATTCCAAAAAGACGCCGACTTTCAGCACTCGTTATGGCACTCAGTCCAATGGCACTGTCGCAGGTGTCAAGTCCGACATTAACGAGGGTCGCGGCATTGTAAACTATAACGGCCATGGCGGTAAGACCGTTTGGTCAAGTTGGGATTACAACTCCGCATCCTTAACCACTACCGACGTTGGTGCCCTGACCAACGGCGATTCTACGCCCGTCATTTTTGCTATGTGTTGCTGGAATGGAAACATTTCACACGAAGACTGCCTTGGCGAGGAATGGCTGGAGACACCAAGCAAGGGCGCGGTTGCGCACGTTGGGTTTTGTGATACGGAATGGATAACCGCCAGTTGTCAGTATGATGAACGGTTGTTTAAGAAGATACTTGATAAAGGCATCTATGGAATGGGACCGGCAATGAATGCCGCACAGGTTGACACCTTGAAGGATTACGAAGACCTGATTACAAACTCGGTGAAGTGGAACTACAATTACGGGAAATACAACGCCTACGTTAATTTGCTCCTGGGTGACCCAACAATGCTGGTGCGCACCGAGGCTACAAAGGACTTTGATGAGGTTATCGGTGATAACCCGATTGATGGTTATCTTACCTATACCGTTACGGTCAAGGACAACGGGCAACCTGTGGAGGATGCAACGGTTTGTATTGAATACACTGACGGCGGACCCATTATACGCCACGTAGGTATTACCAATTCATCAGGTCAGGTGTCTTTTAGTGGTATCTCGGTCTTCGGTCCCATCTACGTAACGGCAATAGTTTCCAAGCACAACTACACAACCTGGGAAGGCTGCCCAGGGCCTCCAGCACTCGTTGAGAATTGGTTTCTGTATTGAGATGCGGGTTGATTGGCTGGGTTAAATAACAAACCCCGGAGAGTCCTTCAGCGTAGCGGCTCTCCGGGGATTTTTCGTCTGTCCATTAGTGATAAAACCCACCACAGGTAGACTAACAGTTTTAACGACAATGCCGCGGCTTTTCATTTTGACAAAGCCCTGTAATCTTAGTTATGCAAATTTCGTTGGTGTCTAAGATGAAACATAAACATATTCTTTCTCTTGGTGCGATATTATTTGTATGCATAGTTCTATCCTGTTCACTCATATCGAAGAAGCTTGGTCAGAAGAAAAACCAGAAGGAACAAATCAACCAGCTTGCCGAATTCCTTCCTGTCCGCCCGAATGTGAGATATGCCTATCGTGTAAGGTTTGGTGAACGCAGTCTTGTGCGCGTGCTCCAATGGCAAGGAACGGCTGTTCACAATGGCAAGACCGTTCATTTCTTCACGGATGGGAAGGGTTTTACGAAGGCGTATGAGTTCACGGAGGACGCAGTTCTTTTGCGCGGAATATCTCTTGAAAATCAGATAACGCCCTATTACTACGAGGGACATAATCCCTGCCTCAAGATGCCGCTCGTCGCGGGGAACAAATGGTCAATTGATGCCGTGATGAAGACACCCATAACAAAGATTCACCAGACCGGCATGGCACGAATCCTCCGGCTGGAGAGGTGCAGAGTTGAGGCGGGGGAATTCGATACCGTAAAGGTCTTATTCAATGTTACAAGCAAATATAGTGTCCCCCAAACTGGCGAAGAGTCCTTCATCATCGCACAATATATACTCTGGTATGGAAAGGGAGTGGGGCTTTTGCGTCAGGAAGGAACCGCGCTGATTGAAAAAGAAAACCGCACCATTGAATTGAAACAAGAACTGATAAAATTTGAGCCACATAAACCCCAGACATCCTCCTCGAAAAATTTCTAAAAAAGTCCTTGCACAGGGATAAAAACTGGAGATATAAAATTAAGGTAGTTAATGTTGGAAAGTTGACTCGTTGTGTTTCTTTCTGAAGTTATTTATTGTCCCTTGCGATAGTGGATTATTCAAATGTCCTCGCGCACGCTCCAGCTGGTAGAAAATAAGGCTTTCCTCGGGCTTCAAAGCGACCACCGGAGGAAAATCCTCGGTGGTTTCGTCTTTACAGTGGCTCTGTTCTGCCTCCTGTCGGTTATATTCTCCCGCCCCGATAGGAATCTTTTCGGGACATTCGGAGCAGCGGTAAAACAGGATTTTACACTCTTCTTGGGGCGACTCGGTGCATATCTCTTTCCATTATTTCTGATGCACTGGGCTTTCGACGTAATCTGCCGCAAAGATGCCGGGAGGATTTTTCTGAAATTAATCTGCCTTGCGATATTCATACTATCTCTGTGTGCACTCCTCACGCTCCCCTTTGTTGGTCAGCCTGATGCACAAAGGCGTTGCCTAGAAGTGGGGGGACTTGTGGGCAATTTCATCACAAGCAATTATGGACTGAAGATTACACATCATATAGGTTTTGTGGGTAGCACGCTTGTCCTTGGTTTCCTTTTGCTCGCCTCGTTTCTCATTACGACCAACTTTTTCTTTTTTAGATTCTTCAAGACGTGCTGGGTGGGAATTCACAAGCGTTACATAGGGCGCAAGGGCACCTCCGCTGCAACTGCCCATAAACGGGAAGCGGTATCCCAAAAAACCGGGGGAAAAGTCTCCCGTGAATCGCTCTTCAAGAAAACCCGCGAACCCATCCGCATATTCTCACCGGGTGCTTTTGAGGAGACCGGCAGTGAACAGGCATCAGAATCACCGGAAATTTCCATAGATGAATCCATCGAAAGCCCCGTTGTTGCCGATTATGTCTTACCGCCGTTATCGCTTCTCAACGACCCGCCGGTTGTCCAGAGCAAGATGAGCGCAGAAGAGATTCTCGAGATATCCGAGCTCCTGGAAAAGACCCTGGCAGACTTCGACATTGAGGCGCGGGTGGTGCAGGTTACCCAGGGACCCGTTGTAACGCTATTTGCGCTCCAGCCCGCACCGGGTGTGAAGATAAATCGGATAGTGAGTCTTGAGAACGACCTGGCAATGGTTCTGC
>CAZGKP010000174.1:0-8875 GCA_964526215.1 uncultured Candidatus Sumerlaeota bacterium | reverse complement strand
TCAGACAGGATCCCAGTTTCCCTGGAACACATAAAGAAGTGGGTGACTGCGCTGCCTATAAAGAGTGGACAAGTGCCGATTTTACTATTGACACCAGCTGGCATCTCTTTGAACCCGACATCTCCACACTCGACTGGGATGGCGTAACCACAGCCGACTTCTATGTCAACAACTATGCCGTTCCTGAGTGGTATCTAGATGAGATTTCTTTGACCGATCCCACGCCGCGCAATGCCTGCGACCCCAGCAATGCCTTCGGCGATTTCGGTTGTTGCGAAGCACCCATTTTCGCCGAACCATCCGCGCGTACTAGCTGGCAAACTATGGAAGATGCCCAGTTCACAACGCCAGGTGGAGTGATGGGGAATTGCCTTTTTGTAAATGCTACTTCGGGGAGATTTGAAGGCAGCACAACCGATTCACTCGTGAGTTTTTCCGGCAACGATGTAGCCTTCAAGTTCTATTATAAGATGCCGACCAACTATAGTTCTTATCCCCGTCTGGCACTCAGACAGGTTCCCGACCATACCATTGGCCATCAGGAAGTGCATGCCTGCGCTGCCTTTGTAGAATGGACAAGTGCCGATTTTACTATTGACAGCAGTTGGCATCTCTTTGAACCCGACATCTCCTCACTCACCTGGAGTGGCATCAACACCGGAACGGCGGACTTCTTCGTCAACAACTACGCCGTTCCTGAGTGGTATCTGGACGAGATTTATCTCTATGATCCCACGCCACCGGCTACACGTATTGAGGATTGGGGTCTGTACTGATTCGGATATTTTAACTTCCAGCAGTGTTTAATTGTAAAGATAGCCGGCTCACCGCTGGCTATCTTTTTTATATGTCTGAAAACAGAGTAGGTGGTAATATGAAGCAAAGGTTTTTAATGGTGAGTTATCTATGTGTCTTGATGTTGTTGAGCCTTCCTTCGACTGGAGATGAGGAGCCTTGCATTTATGCCAATCTTTTCAGGGACTCTCCTCTCTTTCTGAAACTTTCATATCAAGACCTCTATGACGTCGAAGCCGAGATGGAATTTGAACGATTGATAACGGAGCAATTTAAGGATGGCCTGAGCTCGAAAACACTATCAGAAATTGAAAAAAAAATGCAAGATAAGGAATTTCTGCTAAAGGTGTTCTTTATGAAGTTCAGGGAACTTGCTAAACCCAGACCGGACGAGAAAGCACTCAAATTATTCTATCGGAAAAACCTGGAAAATTATACTATTCCCGAAAAGTGTGAGATCTGGTATACCTTCATCAGTTCGTATATTACGCCGGATACACAGGATTGGAAAAGGGCCGAGAGGGAAAAGGCAAGAGTTGAAGAGCTCTTAAAAACGTGCTCAATGGAATCTTTGGCAGAGGAATTGCACACGCCAACCTTTTACGGGAATAAGTGTCTCAAGCTTGAAGGCTTTCCCAGAGGGAGACACCCGAAACGGGTTGACGATATTATTTTTTCGCTAAAAGAGGGAAAAGGTAGTGAGTTTTTTAAGACGCCGAAGGGCTTTGCAAAAGTCAAGGTCTTGAAAATTTATCCCTCCCAGGTTAAACCCTATGAAGAAGTGGAAAAGAGCATCCGCCAAAAACTCATATCCGAAACGGATCGGATGATACTGTCTAACCTGAGAAATAGACTTTCCAAGAAGTACCATATAACTTATGGCTGGGATGAGTGGAAAAAGAACAGTGAGCAGGCAAGAGAAAAAGAATTGAGAAATTTATGTAAAAAACTCTCTTTATCGCCGGAAATATCCAGGGCTTTTCATTGGCAGACTTTTGAAAACAGGGTGTTTGATCTGCTCCTTGTTAAAGAATTTGAACTATTGGCAGAGTTAGAAAAAAAAGACTATGGTTTTATGAGAAGGCTTCTAAAAAACAGATACGCTGCCCTTAAATGCCTGGACTATTTATCGTTCAAAAAATGCAATGTGGAAGTCGGCGAAGACGAATTGCTTGAATTTTACAATTCCCATCCCACCTTCTTTTATCAGAAGGGAATAATAGAAGCGAGAATGGCGACAATAAAATCCTCAAACAAAGATAGAGACCATCTTCTTGCCATTAAGAGAGCGGAAAAGATAGCGAACGAATTTTATGAGCGACTGCTTAAGGGAGAGAGCTTTGTGGCACTGGCAAAGAAATACTCGGAGGATAAGTTTGCAAAAAACGGTGGGCGGGTAGGTATTGTTGATGAGGGAAAAAGCCGGATGGGGGCAATATTTGATATCAATGCATTTGAATTGAAAGAGGGAGAATTTACAAAACCACTCTTAAAGCCAGGGAGAAGGAACTACATAATCATTAAGGTGGACAAGGTTATTAGAGAGAAAAAACTCTTACCGTTCGAGCAGGTAAAAAACAGGGTAAAAGAGGTTTATAGAAAGTTTCAACAGCAAAAAATCCTTAAAGCATTAGCCGACAAATATTTTGCCATTGCAAAGAAGAAGGTGCCTGAAGAGACAAAGGGCAAGGGAAAAATCATTTTGCATACCCTTCGCTTCAACTGGTTTTAAGAAGCCTTCTCCATATAAAATGAAAATGAGGGTGATTTATTGAAGGATGTCGTGAGTAAATCAGCGGTGGTGCGTCGGTGAACAAAAAGATTTTGTGTTTCAACAGAACCCCACTGTGGAGCCTGGGTTAGTAGCCTGAAAAATAGTTTGCTTTCGGGCAGGAAAACAGCGTGATTACGCCTTCCACGTAATCTGGTAATTTTGTCAGGAGTGGGTGAAGGTGCTGAGAGAAGCGTTTGTAAAGTGGTTTTTCCCCGTTGCCTTTTTCACTGTGGCTATTATGTGTGTTGCGTCTAATCCGCCTCAACTAACACGGTATTATCCCGAACACCCGACGCAGCTGCCGCAGGCTGTGGATGTTGAAGTAAGGTGCGTCGAGGAATTTACACCCGGCGTCATTCATCACCATATCTCCGTATGGACATTGAACGGTCCGCTAAGTATCCACCTGCTCTTTGTGGATTTAAGTCGCCCGGAACTTTCCCTCAAAGTGGTGCAGGCGCATAACCGCATCGTCAGCAACGCCGAGACGGTGAGTAGTATGGCATCACGCATCGGCGCTATCGCCGGTATAAATTGCGATTATTTCCTTATCGGCACAACAAACGAGCCCCTCAACCTCACTATCAGTGATAGCAAAATTCTGCGGGGACCATCTGATTTCGCCATTTTAGCCCTCAGTAAAAAAGGGGGCGTAACCATCAAAGGAAACGTAATCATCAATAAGTGGCACTGGAACGCCACTGTTAAGATAAATGAAAAGCAGCATCCTCTCGATTTCCTTAACGTTACGCATCCTCCCGGAAACTCACTCACCCTTTATACCAACGATTATGCCGATAAGACGCCCGGGGAAAATGCACAATCAGAATTTGCAGAAGTTATACTGGTGGGCAAACGTAATGGTGAATACGTGGTCAAAAGCGTGGGGAAATCCGGCAGGGGCGGCGTAGAGTTAAGCGAAAATCAACACGTCCTTGAGGGGAGGGGAGCAGCGGGCAAGTGGCTTTTGCAGAACGCAGAAAAAGGTGGCACTGTCCGTGTGAATCTCTCGCCCGCAACACCAGTCCCCCTTTCCAAACTCTCGCAGGCGGTTGGCGGCGGACCAATCCTGATTAAGGATGCCACTGTCTTTGACGACCCGAATGCCCCTTCACCCAAAGAAAAAAATCGCCTGTATCCGGTGATTGGCGCAGGGACGCTGGAGGGTGGAAGGCGGCTGGTGTTTGTCTCGGTGGACGGCAGGCAGCCGGCACTGAGTATCGGTCTCACCCGTCCGCAATTCGCCGAGTATTTCAAATTCCTGGGCTGCATAGATGCAATGGCATTTGATAGCGGCGGTTCTGTCGCAATGGTGGGAAGGCGTGTGGGGGGAAAAAGTGTGACGGTTTTGAACTCGCCATCCGATGGCAGTGAGCGTCCGGTAACAAACGGACTTTTCGTCGTGAGCAATGCGCCTCTGGAGAAACCCGACCGCCTGATTGTCAGTCCACACTCCCTCATCGCCCTTGCAGGTAGCAAATATCCGCTCGCGCTAAAACTCATTGACCGGTATGGGCACCTGCTCCCTCCAGAAGGGCAGATAAGGATGCGCGTGAAACCGGCGCACCTGGGCAGCATCAAGGATTCCCGATTCATAGCAGGTTCCCAAAGCTCCAGGGGCAAAATTACAGTCAGAGCAGATGGGAAAAGTGTCAAAGTTCCTGTCCGCGTTGTTTCGCATCTCAAAAGAATAGAGATTGATAGGGACTTTTTATGCCTCTTTCCCGGAGAAGAAATCGCCATAGGCGTAAGGGGCATAGCGCCAGATGGTGAAGCCCTAAATGTCCCTCCGGCGGATGTGGAATGGCGGGTGCCACCTCGTTGCGGTAAATTCATTTCTCCGGGGAAGTTTCAGGCTGGAGAAGAGGCGGCAAAGGGGAAACTTGCGGCACGGGTGCGAGGCACACTCACACAAATACCAATCTCGGTGGGGAAAGAATTTCACACGATTAGCGATTTTTCAACTATCGGCGGTTGGCGCTACACCGCAAGCCTGCCCCAGATTGATGGCAGCTTTGATACGATTGTTTCAACAATCAAGAGCAACACCTCTATGATTGGGTGGCTCAGATATGACTTTACGGGTATTAAGGGCACCGCCGCTGCTTATGCCAATAAGAGATTTTCAGTTCCGGGGTGCCCCAGACGGCTTGGACTGTGGGTGAGAGGTGATGGCGCGGGACATATGCTCAGGGGCGTCTTTCGGGACAGCCTCGGAAATGAGATCACTGTGGATTTTACACGCAACCTCGATTGGAAAGATTGGAGATACCTCGAAATTCCCCTCCCCGAACAGACCTATTTCCCTATCATCTGGAAGTGTTTATACATCGTGGAGTCTGACCCGAGAAAACACAACAAGGGATCTTGCCAGTTTCATCAATTCCGGGCGATTTATCCACCGAGACGCCCCCGACTTGAAATCAACACACTGTCGCTTTCCCACTTGCCCGATTGGCTCAAGTTTGACACCGCCCCCATCGCTCAAGCAAAATCCCGGACACGCTTTTTTGCATTTGGAGAAAGCCTGATATCCAAGAGTGAGCCCAGAGGAACAGGCTCAATGGTGCTCAATAAAGTCATCGAGGGTATAAACAAGCGTGGGGGTGATTTTGCGCTATCTACGGGCAATCTCACATCCAGTGGAGGCGCCGAAAATCTCGAAATCGTAAAAAACAAACTGGCGCACCTCAAATGCAAATGTTATACCGCACTCGGTAACGTAGAAATTAAGGGCGACCCAGAGGTTTTGAACTATCCAATGATTATGGCTCCAACGCACTATGTAGTAAATCGTGGTCTGGTAAGTGTGTTCGTTCTGGACAATTCCAGAGGCGGGTTCAAGGCATCCGACAGTCATCAAAAACCGATTGAGACGCAGTGGCAATGGCTTCTTAAGGCACTGGAAGAGACCCGGGCGAACGTGCTTGTCTTTTTATGCCACTTCCCGCCTATAAGCGAGCCGGATGTCACGAGCGAATCAATGAATGTCTACGAGGCACAAACCCTTCACAGACTTGCTCTGCGTGAGGCACGAAAGGGGCGCAGGGTGCTTGTCATTGCGGGAGACATACCCGTATTCCAGGTGAGGGTAAAGGATGAGATTCCATATTTCATAACGGGCGGTGCAGGCGCAACAATCAGCAGGTCTCCCGTTGAGGGTGGATTCTACCACTACGTGGAATTCAATGTCTCAAAGAAAGACGTAACCTTTGCCGTGCGACCAATCTTCTCACGACTGGCTGTCAAGTGGAAACCGCCTAAGCCGCAGGTGGGCGTGGGGGAACAACTCGCCTTTGAAGGCTCTGGCGTATTCACCAATCCCGCACAGCGCAAAAAACTCATTGTGCCTCTCGCCGACCCCATCAGCTTTGAATGGCGGGTATCTGACAGAAAAATCGCTCGGATTGACCCCCGCACAGGTATCCTCGAGGCATTAGCCCCCGGAATGGTATCAGTTATTCTGGATACAGGCGACTCCATTGATTACGAAGGCATTACTATCGTCAGCCCGAATTAAAAATTCGGGAACATTCTTATGAGCATCTGCTTTGAATATGAAGCACCACTTTCTCACAGGGAGATGCGTGATGAAAAAGAGTATATGGATTTTATGTTTGTTGCTCTCTGGATGCCTTATTGCAAAATCCGATATTCAGACAGAGCCTGCCTCCCGTCCTATCCTGGCGGTGATGTCCTATAATATCCATACGGGGAAAGGGATGGACGGTGTCTTTTCCCTTGAGCGAATTGCCGATGAAATTAAAAAAGCCGATGCCGACCTTGCCGGGATTCAGGAGGTTGATAGGTTTACGCGCCGCAATCCGCTGGATGAACCGGCGCACCTTGAAGACCTCACCGGTCTCTATACAGTCTTTTCAAAGAACCTCGAATATCAAGGCGGCGAGTATGGGGTTTGTGTAATGAGTCGCTATCGGGTGCTGGAGCGGCGGAGTTTCCACTATACGGTGCAGAAGGGGCGTGAGCCGCGTGGTGCGCTTGCGGTGAAGGTCAAGCCGGATGGTCTGAATCGCCCTGTGTGGTTTGTGACAACGCACCTTGGAACGGATAAGTCCGGCGCTGAGCAGCTTCGCCAGGTGAAAGAGTTAATGGGGTGGCTAAAGAATCTGGAAAAGAGTGGTGCAATTATTATAGCGGGGGATTTCAATCAGACGCCCACATTGCCCGCTATAAGGTTCATCAGTCACGAGTTCATTGATTTGTGGAGATTGAAAGGAGAGGGCGAGGGTTTCACTTTCAATGCGGCAACGCCCTCGCGCAGGATAGATTATGTATTTGTGGAGAAGGGATATCTGTCCGATTGTGTAGAGATTTTTGTGCCGGAGACTAAAAGCTCCGACCATCGTCCCGTTGTGGCGAAGATTGTCCTGAAGAATCAGTGAGCCGAGAGGAGAATTGGGGTCAGACGTGGGCGGAATCTGAAATAACACGCATGTTCCACCCTACTTTGCGTAAAGCACCAGGGTAATTCTTCTCTCATCAATACAACCAACACCGCTCGGGTGCTTCCCATAATGCCCTGTCCGTGTGGTCGGCAAATGCTATGTCTCCCGAATTTGTTCGGGATAGAACATAATAGATGGGTATTCTTTACGCAAGTATATGCGCCCTCTATCAATCTTTATTTAAGATTCCGCACGAGTTTGACCCCCTTTCGCCACTTCATATGGAATTAGCCACAAAAGAAGCAGGAATATCAAAGGTGTGGTGGGGTAACGTATGCGATTTCCCTCTTCGCCATCTACAAGCAGGACAAGCAGAAAAACCCACAAAATTATTGATAGCAAAAAGGCAACAAATAGGGCTTCTTTATGCCGGGATTTCCAAATTTTGATGGTCTTCCACATAGCAAGACAAATAATTACTGGAAAGATAAAGAAAAAACCATCCGGGTGTGCGCCTGATATGGGAGGCAGAATCTCCTGCATAACCAGGAGCTCATACATACGTGCCCAGAAACGTTCTACGGGATGCATTGTCAACAGGAAGAAATCTCTGCTGTAAGGATGCCGACCACTAAATTGGGTATAGCTCAAGTAGTTTAAGGCTATTTTTTTAAGTAAGGCTTCGGGTTGAGATATCATAATATGCAATGCCCGGTGTCCCATAGTTCTGGCATAAGGTATAATCACATAAAAGTTCCAGTTGGGGAAACCCTTGGATTTTACAGGTTCCGCAAGGACGGGAATAGAGCGGAACTTCAGTGGAATTTGTTCCTGCACCTTTTTTCTCATTTCATCAATATGCAAACTTCGCCTTTGTGTGAAGATTTCTGCAATCTCTGGAGAGTTCACAGGTAATCTTCGTGCAACATTCAACCCCTCCCAGCTTGAATAGCCAAATACATTAAAAAGTATGAGATTTTTAAATGCCCATAACAACAGTATGGTGAACGTAACACTCCCCAGCGCAATAGCACGTTTAAATTCATGACCGGATGCGAAATCACTTTGCTTCACCCAGAGTAACGCAATAAGAACCATAATGCCCCAGACAAAATGGAACGGTGCCCTCGTATAAACCAGCAAGACCACGGCTATGCACATAAAGGCGAAATGCTTCAGCGATGGCTTGCGTATATACCACCACACCACCACGCCGAGAAGGGTAACAAAACCCAGTTCGTAAGACGTGTAAGATAAAACGAACAAAAAATAGAAAAATGCGGGATTGAGTAAAACTATTGCCATAAAAATGCGTCTCAGTATACGGCTGTGCAGCAATATCCTCGAAAGCGCCGTCAATCCCACCACTATTCCACCGCCCAATGCAAATTGCAATGGGGACAGCAGGGTATTAAGTGAAATGCCCGTTGCTGCCTCTATTTTTAACAGGAGACCAAGAAGGAAATTTAATACCGGT
Source organism: uncultured Candidatus Sumerlaeota bacterium (assembly GCA_964526215.1). Taxonomy (GTDB): domain Bacteria; phylum Sumerlaeota; class Sumerlaeia; order MWCT01; family MWCT01; genus CAZGKP01. Next base: position 423 of record CAZGKP010000174.1, on the reverse strand, counting down.
GGCTGGGAGTGTAGATACCATAATGACTCCCATAATCGCTCACGAAGTGCAACTTTGTCTAGAAATTGAAAGTCTCCATAAGGCACCACAATTCTATATCCGAGACCCATTACAACAAAAAACAGCATTGTGTAAAGTGCAAGGTTAAGAGTATATTCATAATCAAATTTAGAGAATCTAATATGCATAATTTGCAGATTCTATAATGAGTTTCCCGAAGCCTCGTATTTCTTTATCCCCCGCGAGGTCTATAAATTAAACCCGGGTTTTTGCCATCTGGCAAACATAACGGGTAAAATATAACATAAAGTCATTATTCAAAATCAACTATTCATTACATCTATTATGGGCGAAGAGGGGTCAACCGCTAGTGCTTTGTCAGGGTTGTAGTGAGGTGTAAATTGTCTAATGTGCAGGATAAAA
>CAZGKP010000173.1:0-8901 GCA_964526215.1 uncultured Candidatus Sumerlaeota bacterium | reverse complement strand
GATGGTGTAGTGAAAAGCCCTGATTGATTTGGTAGCTTTGCAAAGATGCGCCCCGCACGTTCTTTTATTCAGAATTTCATTGACCGGCAGTAGACTCACGGGATATTTCAAAGATGTAAAGTGAGTGGGCATAAATTAAAAACTCTGAAAGAATTAAATGCAATTGTGGGACGCCTGAAGTCCGAAGGCAAACGCATCGCTCTCACGAATGGTTGCTTTGACCTGATTCACCTCGGGCATATACGGTTACTGCAAGCGGCACGAGAGCGCGCCGATTGCCTCATAGTTGCCCTTAACACCGATGCATCACTCCGCAGAATCAAGGGAGAAAAAAGACCGCTCCTGAACGAAGACCAGCGCGGGCGCATCCTTACTGCCTTCCAGGTAGTAGATTATGTAACGTTTTTTGATGATGATACGCCCCAGAACATAATCCACAAGATACAACCCGATGTCCTCGTAAAGGGCGGCGATTACGAAATAGAGAGCGTCGTGGGCAGACAGAGCGTATGGGACTCCGGCGGCGAGGTTGTCGTTATCGCACCCGTAAGGGGACGCTCAACCACTAACATTATTAAAGAAATAGTGGCACGCTTCAATCATTAGCCTATTTGGTTATTAGACAGCATAAACCGGATTCACAGTGTCAGAAAAATCTTGCTTATCGCGTTCTTCCTGTCTTAAGGTGTTACCAATTCGCCACAGCGATATAATTTTATGTGAGGTGTTAAACAAATGGCAAGAATCAGACAGATTAGAAAGACATATCCCGCAGGGGAGTTTGAGATCGGAGACCAGGTGAAACACCCCAAATGGGGCATCGGCACCATCCTTTACAAAAGTGGGAGTGGTGACCGCACAAAGGCAATCGTCGTTTTCCCCGAAGAAGGGCAGAAAAAACTCCTGCTCAAATATGCCAAACTCAAAAAGATAAAAGAGACCCCACCCGCTGAAGAAACCCTTAAGGAATCGGGCGATGTCCCCGATAGCAACATCGAAAACAAGAAATCCGTTGAATAATAATACCACCCGCAATGGAGGGAAAACAATGCCTGAGGCAAGAATCACACCCGAGGACGTTCGCCACGTTGCACTACTCTCTCGACTTTACTTCACTGATGAAGAGATTGCCGATTTTACGCGCGACCTGAATTCCATCCTTGAATACTTCGCCAAATTAAACGAGATGGATACGAGCGATGTTCCCCCCCCCTCGTATTCATTAAAGATGCAGAACGTATTCCGCGAAGATATCAACGTGCCATCCCTCTCGGTAGAAGACGTCCTTGCCAACGCCCCCGAATCCGAAGCACAGTGCTTCAAAGTCCCCAAAATCATCCAGGAGCTCTAATATCGCGCAAGGCAAGCATAACAAAAAGGACTCTTCGCCATAAAACGGAAGTCGAAGATCGGAGATTTGCCATGGTGAATTCGCCGTGGCGAATCATAAAGACCACCCCAAAAATTTACTACCCTGAAAAACCATAGAGTGCCCACAGATCCCTCTTATTTACCTTCGTGAAAAAATAACGTATTCTTAAATATACCAATTGGAAATTTTAGGGATGAATTCTTTCAGGATGGAGCTGCCCATTGTATCAATCTTAACGGTATTGTTCTTTGGAGCTTCGTATGCGTTTGCATTCGTGTACCAGCGGCAGGCTATTGAGATTCCGATGAGGGATGGTGAAACACTCGCAGCTGACCGCTACTTGCCGGCGGAAGAGGGTAAATGGCCCGTCATCCTGATTCAGACGCCCTATAATAAAAATACGTTTGCACTGATATTTCTCAACGATTCTAATGATGACCCACTTCTGAAATGCCCCGACTATGCCTTTGTTGTGCTCGACTGGCGCGGGTTCTGGGGCTCTAAAGATGCTAAACCTAAATATAACAGGGGCGAGGATGGCTATGACGCAGTGGAATGGATTGCCGACCGCTCCTGGTGCGACAACCATTCCCGCGGGACGTCAATTACGCATCAGCGTTGCCTCTTCGAATTATGACCGTTTCGACAAAAATATGCAGGATGGCTCATCTTTCTCCGACGAGGAAGGTGCTACTCCAACAATCGCCTATGTTCGTCTCCTCGTGAACACAGAACATCCCTCGACATTTGAAGTGCCCGTTCTTTCGCCATCCGCGGGAGATACCTGGGTTTTGTATTAAATTCTGGTTGGTTATGAGGCAGTATTTTGGCGCTATCGCATTGAACCAATTTGTGTGGTTTTTGGCGTTTATTAAAGACCTTTTGGTTCATCTATCGCTGTACAATATAGGTAAAATAGGCATTTTTTTAATCTGGAACAAAAGCCAACAAAGCAGAGTGAAATTTACAGAAAAAGGTTGATGTAACTGAGAGCGTGATAGAGAGAAAAGGGCAAATCTAAACATTCAGGTTGTGCCATAAATATACTTCAGATTAAGAATCCCCATAGACGTCAAGGGAAAATTAGGAAACCAACCGAGTCTGCCCCCTCTTTGCCCTATTTTGGGCAGTAAGGAATGGGGTCTTTGATGCCTGTCTGACGGAATGCACGGAGTCGGCGCAGGCAACTGTCGCACCTCCCGCACGCCACATCTTCCCTCTCATAACACGACCACGTCAGGTGAAATGGCGCACCGAGTTCGATTCCCTTTTTCACTATCTCTTTCTTCGTCATTGCAATGAGGGGCGTCTCAATACGCAATCTCTCACCAATCCTTGAACCAATGGCAATCAATTTGTTGAACGCCTCGTAGTATTCGGGACGGCAATCGGGATAACCCGCGGAATCTTCACTAACCGCACCGGCGTATATGTGCGTTGCGCCAATCACTTCCGCCCACGACACCGCCAGCGCAAGTATGTGTGTGTTGCGGAAGGGAACATAGGTTACGGGGATAGTGGGATTTTGTGCATCCTTCATACTCTTAAACTTTGGGACGGGTATGTTTTTGTCTGTGAGTGCCGAGCCGCCGATTTTGCCAACATAATCGAGGCGGACGCAGAGCCGCCTCTCCTGTGGGACGCCGTAAAAATCGGCAATCTGAAAAAATGCCTGTCGCTCTCTCGCCTCTGTTCGCTGTCCATAATCCACATGGAGAAATGCAGGCACCACTTCTCCTGCGGCAATGGCGGCAACAACGCAACTATCCATCCCACCACTTACAAGAACTATCCCGATTGGTTTGTCTTTTCGTGATTGCATTTAAAATTGGTCTTGAACTCCGGCGTTTGATGGGTAAATTAACTCTAATTTCAAAAGACGAATGTATCTTTCAAAAAAGACAAGTATAATGCAATCCAAAAGAATAAAAGTTGTTGTCTTATGCGGCGGGACTTCGCCGGAGCACGATGTCTCTCTTTCTTCGGGAGAGACGGTTGCACGGGCACTCGACCCTGCCCGCTACGACATACTCCCCCTCTGTATACGTAAAGACGGCGACTGGCTCATTCCGGATGCTTACGTCGGTGCAAATCGCAACCCTGATGACCTTGCGCCATACTTTGAATTTTTTCACTCCGACTCTGAAGAGCCAGTTGACGGGATTGAGTGCATACCCGTCGAGAAAGCATTGCCACACCTGAAAGATGCCGCCCCTGATGTCGTCTTCATCCTCCTTCACGGCGCCGGGGGCGAAGATGGTTTGATACAGGGTTTTCTTGAGTTCGGTGGATTTTGTTACACGGGACCGGGTGTCCTTGCAAGCGCACTGGCTATGGATAAAATCCGTTGCCTACAACTGCTGGAGAGCCAACACTACCTTGTTCCGCCATACGTATTTCGCCTTGAATTGCCCGTTGAACCTGATTTCACAAACCTCATCCGTGTGGCGGAGAGGAAATTCGGATACCCTTGCTTTGTAAAGCCTGCGCGAGTCGGCTCGAGTGTCGGGATGTCGGTGGCGCATAACAGGGGTGAAATCATTGATGCCCTGCAAACCGCCCGCCTCTATGATTCGCAAATACTCATCGAGGAATTTATCAAAGGCACAGAGGTTACGTGTGGTGTGCTTGACAGAGCCAGACCCGATGGCTCGACTGAACGCATAATCCTGCCACCTACCGAGATTGTGGTGAAAGGTGCAGAGTTTTTCGATTATGAATCCAAATATACACCTGGCAAAACCGATGAGATAACGCCAGCACGCCTCTCTGAGGAGATGATTCACCGCATCCGCCAGACCGCTGGCGAGGTTTACGCCCTCATAGGCTGCGCAGGGATGAGTCGTATAGATATGATTGTTCGCGGCGGGGAGATTTTTGTCCTTGAATGCAACACAATTCCGGGAATGACGCCGACATCGCTTTTGCCTCAAGGAGCCGCGGCTGCCGGAATCAGTTTCTCGCAACTCCTGGATATTATTGTCTCACACGCCCTTTATACCAGGAAGGCTGGATATTCCCGATGAGGTCTGCAATGAGGTCTGCAATGAGGTCTGCGATGGGGTCTGCGAGTATATGGTTATTCAGTTTCTTTTTCTTGTTTGCCGTAATCTCATTATCATTTCCGGGAACAGGGAAAGTCTTTGCCTCTGAGCCGGGAGACGAATCCACAACCTCCCCCGCCGCACAAACAATCGAGAGTGTGGTTGCCGTTGTAAATGATTCGCTCATCACGAAGAGCCAGCTGGATGACAAAATCCGCCGCGAGATGTATCTGCGAGGAGTTATCACTTTCAATCCTTCATCCTCGCTCCGCAGGCGCATCCTCGATGAATTGATAGACGATGAGTTGCTCGTCCAGGAGGCACGCAAAAAAGAGATTGAGCCCCCTGCCGAAATTATTGACAACTTCGCCGATAAATTCGTAAGTCACGTGAGAAACCTCTTCCCCGATGAAAAAACCTTTCGACGCCATATTGATGCTAATTATATTGACCTTGTAGACTTTGAGAAACGCGCACGTAAATGGGAGGAATGTGATTACTTGATAAATGCCCTGATTTCTCTGCGTTTCTCCATATTCGAAGAGGATGTGGAGGCATACAGGCAAAAACTGCGCAGCGAGGGAAAACCAGCCGTCAGGTATCGCCTGAGCCAGTTGTTTTTGAGATTCCCCGAAGGCGCAAGCGAAGCAGATAAGCAAAATGTAGAGGAGCGCGCCCTTGACATCCTGGTTAAAATCCATAGCGGTGCGGATTTTACCCGAATGGTTAAACAATATTCAGAAGATGAAGCCACGCGGCGGCATGGCGGAGACCTCGGCGTCGTTGAGGAGGGACGGTTTGCAAAGACGATTGAGGATGTCGTGAAGCACCTCGATGAGGGAGGGGTCAGCACACCCATTCGCACCGAGAGAGGCGTTCATCTCATTCGTCTCGATGAAAGGCAGGACACGCGGAGCTTGCTTTTCAGACGCCGGTTCAGCCAAGAGCGCAAAAAACTCCTCGACGACCTCCGCAAAAACGCACACATCCGCATCCTGGAGAAAAATCTTTAAACAAACCACATGGTGCTATCCCGAAAATTAGTCATCGGTCAACAGTCATTGCCGATTGTTTTACAGTCGGACATCATTAGCGTAAGGAGCGACGACGGATAATATCATTCGCGCTAATTCGCGTCCGCCGCGGCGGATTAGCGGATAATTTTCACCCCTTCGGGAGAGGCGAAATCTTCACGCCTAAGGCGCATCTACGACATGATGACTATTCTGAAACCGCCTTCTTTTGATTCTATGCAAAAAAACAGCGTACATAGAAAAATCACATTATTCGTTATCTTGCTAACGCTATTATTGATTATGACCTATCTACGCCTTAAAACAGGCACAATCACAGACGACGCCTTTATTACCTATCGGTATGCAAGAAATCTCGTTCAAGGCAGGGGACTCGTTTACAATGCGGGGGAAAGGGTGCTGGGCACCACCACTCCGCTATATACGCTTATTATGGCGGGCGTTATATTGACGGGAATTGCCCCCTGGTATGCCTCGCTGGTTATGGATTGCTTTCTGGTAACCGCGTTATTGTGGATTATGATTCAATTCAGCAAGCTGATAGGGGACAAAATCTGGGGCTGGCTTACCATTTCCCTGCTCCTTCTTAATCCGTATTCAATGCTGCCCGTAGCGGGGATGGAAACAGCGTTATTTAATATCTTTATTTTCGGTGCGTTTCTGTCATCTGCCAGCGGAAGAAATATCACTTCTGTCATTCTTGCCCTTCTCGCCTCACTCACAAGACCGGAGGGTGCGCTTGCCCTTATGCTTGTCTTGCCAGTTGCCTTATGGGATTTCAAATCAGGGAAACTTCGGGAGGGGTGGAAGAACATAATTTTGCTTGTCTTATTAACGTTACTAATTAGCGTTTCTGCGCTGGAGATTTACTATGGCTCAGTAATTCCGCAATCGGTCAGGGCAAAACAAGCCCTGGTTCAACAGCCACAAATATGGAAGCCCTTTTTTAGTGCATTCTTTCAGGTGCAGTTTTTCCCTTATGGCGTTTTGAATTTGTTGGGATTTCTGGAGTGGGTGGGATTTGCTATAATGATTGTCAGATTCCCGGTGCTCCGTCTGCCGGTGGGGTGGTTTATATTTTATCTTTTCTTTATGAAGATGGGCAATGCCCCGGATTATGTATGGTATTACACTCCTATCTTTCCTGTGCGAATGATGGCACTTTCACTCTCGCTCGTTTCCATAGCCCGAATGCTTCCCAACCTCATTCAGAAAGCGCTCGGTTTTATTATCAGGAAGCCGTTAAAACTCCCTCACCCACCGCTGGCTCGTAATCCTTTCCTCACATTTCCCCTTGCCTTACTTTTACTCCTTTTGCTCGGACGCTTGTATGTATATTATTCCCTCATATTATTAAACGGGACTTACTATAATGAAAGACCTCTATTGGAGTGTAAAAATTACGAACCTGCCGGCTTGTGGATTAAGAGGCACTCACAACCCCAGGATGAAGTGCTAACGCCCGAGATCGGATATATCGGCTACTTCTCCGAGAGACCGATTTTCGACCCGATAGGACTCGTTTCACCCAGGGCGGCGGCTGAATTCGGGAAAACTTCTATGTGGGAATGGGCGGTAAGGAGACATTCCAAGTTTGTTGTTTTTCCTTTTGAGAATAATTCATTCAGGCCCCTACCTCACTTATTTATAGAAGAGTATCGGGTAGCAAAGACCTGGAGAAACAGACGGTCACTGACAGTGGTTTTTGAAAGGGCGCAGAGTAAAAAACGAAAATTGCCCGAGAGTGTGCCCGATTTTTCGGCAGGCATTTATCCCGATATATCCGCCGAGAAATTTGTTGTGCGTTTGAACCCTCAACATTACAACCTTATCAGATAGAGTTCAAATATAAGGTAGCGCCCCGAATATTTCAGTGACATAATAAGGCGGGGCAGTGATTATAAGACTTTTCGCCTCTCCCAATTTGTTCGCAATCGCTTTGTTGTGCCGCCTTTAGGCGAAGTTGAAGCGGGGACTATGAACCAAACTGACGTGTACCTGTTTATGACTGGTGGTAACGCGGTGAAGATTTTTCTCGACCTGCGATGTATCCTACCGGGAATGAGCGGTGTGGGTATCTCCGCTCGCCTCCTTACCGAGGCACTCCTTACGCACACAGGCAATCACGAATTTGCGGCGGTTTTCCTTCGCGGCAATGTCCCCGATAGTTTTGCCGCCGCCCCAAACTTTGAGGCGGTTGAAACAGACGCTGATTACGAACATCACCCCGCCGGCGAATTATGGCTCAACACCTCACTCCTGACACTCGTGCGCCAATCAGGTGCAGACCTCCTTCACGGACCGGCATTCCTTATCCCCTGGCGCAAAACCCCATTTCGCAAAATCGTTACTATCCAGGATTTAATAGCGTTTCGCCTTCCCGCGACATATCCCCTCAAATTTCGCAAATATCTTCAATGGATGACACGCCTCTCGGCGCGCTCGGCAGACCGCATCATTGTGCCTTCCGAAAATACACGCCGCGACCTTGTGGACACCTGCGGCATTGACCCTGCAAAGATTGATGTCGTGCCGTACTATGCACACTCCCGCTTCAAACCTCTCTCTGAGCAACAACAGGGCAAACGCCGCTCTGCCCTGGGGCTTCCCGCGAAATATCTACTCTGTGTGGCAGCGCTGGAGCGACGCAAAAATCATCTAACCCTTATCGAGGCGTTTGAAATCCTCAAAACCCGCACAGATTTACCACACAAACTTATTCTTGTTGGGCAGCCCGGATACAATTCCAGAAAAATCCTCCGGAAGATTTCTTCTTCTCGATTTGCAAAGGACATTATTCATTTTCCCCATAAAAGCCAGGCAGAACTCTGTGACCTTTACGCCTGTGCCGAACTTTTTATTTTTCCGTCTTTTTATGAGGGATTCGGGTTACCGATTCTTGAGGCGATGGCGAGCGGGACACCGGTTATTGCAGCAGATACCTCCTGTTTGCCGGAGGTTGTCGGCGAGGCGGGGATTTTGGTGCAGCCCGATTCCGCGCCCGTGCTTGCCGAGGCGCTTATGTCGCTTCTAAGAGACTCTGAAAGATTGCAAAGTCTCCGCGAAAAAGGTCTCAAGCGCGCTGCTCAGTTCTCACCCGAACGCACAGCATCACTCACTATCTCCGCATACGAAAAGGCGCTTTCTGTTGGACATCAAAAGAAACGTGAGTGAATAATCCCGGCATTCCGGGCGCATCTTGGCAAAGCTACGAAAAGCAGACTTCTATAGAGGCTCAAAAATTTCTGAAACTACATCCTGAATAAAATAGCACACGGATGATGTGGATGCAAGCATCCGGGTCAGTGGATGCAAGCATCCGGGTCAACGGATTACACGGATTCTCGATGATTATGTGTCTGTAGGGCATCTGTAAGACAGACATTAGGTTTATCTGTGTATATCCGTAGCATCGGTGTTATCCGTGTTCCATTCTTAATTTCAGTCGTTA
>CAZGKP010000172.1:0-9022 GCA_964526215.1 uncultured Candidatus Sumerlaeota bacterium | reverse complement strand
CATATAATCACTATCGGGTTTGCTCTGTTTATGGTGACCTGCCCGGTGGTGGTTTTCATACATTTTCATCGGAGCACAATTGTGGGGAGCGTTCTGGCGCTGCGTCCTGTGGACATCGCGAGTTTTTTGGTGCTTCTGTATTTTATCTACGGTGTCTTTTTATTCCTGCAGGCAAATGTTGCAGCACTCATCAAGGCATTCAAAAGCCCATTGCCTGATGGGGTGCGTCTCGTGGAACGAAAACGTGTCTTACCTGATGATGCTGGTTCCTGGGATGCACCCCGCTTTCCTTTATTCATCGAACGCCCCCTCAATGCGGTGAATGATTACTACTCCCTCGAGGTAAATATCTTCGAGATAAAGTGCGCCGGACTGCCTTGCGCCTTTGATGGGCTGCGTTTGGCGCAAATCACCGACCTCCACTATGACACCCGCTTAGATGCGCGCTTCTACGAATACTGCATCGCTGAAATAAACCGATTGCACCCCGATGTTGTCTTTGTCACGGGCGACCACGTCTCACGTAAGAGTTATGCCTCCGAAGTGGCAGCCGCCCTATCGCATCTCAATGCCCCCAAAGGTGTATTTGTCCTGCGAGGCAATCACGACTTCTGGGTAGATGGCAAGGGAGTTAAAAGGGCGCTCAAGAAAAACGGACTGACCCTGCTTGACAACCGGAGTGTGGAATTGAAACGGGGGAAAGACCTAATCAGAGTTGTGGGCGTTGAGCATCCCTGGAAACGTCTGAAGACCTGGGACACGCGTCTTTTCTCCGGGGATAGCGTCTTCACTATATGTGCCACGCACACGCCCGACAATTTCCGCCGTACAGCCAAAGCAGGTGCCGCGCTCACCATTTGCGGACACACACACGGCGGGCAGGTTCGCATCCCATTTTTCGGACCGATAGTTTGTCCCTCAAAATACAGTCGGCGATACGACCAGGGATTTTTCCGGCGTGGTGATGCATTCCTTTACGTGAATCGGGGAGTAGGGAGCACAGTCCCATTCCGCCTGCGATGTCCACCAGAGGTCGCCCTATTCATCCTCCGCCGCACAGGAGATTCGATGCATCGGTAAAGAGTCTTAATTAGCAGACTTGTCCGGCGCAAAGATTGGGGTCAGAAAGATTGGGGTCAGTTTATATTTTTATAAACTAAAACTTGACAGCTATTTGCTGACTGCGAAATAAGTCTTTCTGTTATGGCAAGACCGCCGCGAATAAATCTGCCTTTCTGTCTCTATCACATCATGTGCCGGGGCAATCTGCATGAGGCGGTGTTTTTGATAAACGCAGACCGCCACCGCTTCCTGAAATGTCTGGAAAAATATTCCAAAATCTTTGATTTTCGCATTCATGCTTGGTGTCTGATGGACACTCATGTGCACCTGCTTGCTGAAAGTACCCGTCCGAACCTTTCGGAATTTATGAGGCGTCTTCTTCTTGCCTATACGGTCTGGTTTCACCGCAGACATAACACTCACGGTCATATTTTTTCGGGACGCTTTAAGAGCATCGTTGTGGATAAGGCATCTTATCTGCTTTCCGTGTCGCGATACATTCATCTGAATCCCGTGGAGGCTGGTTTTATTAAGCGTGCAGAGGACTATCCCTGGTCGAGTATGCGGTTTTATTTAAAACCTCATAAGGCTCCTGACTTTTTGTATACAAAGGAGGTGCTTTTGTGGTTTGATGGGAAGGCGAAGGAATATGCAAAATTCGTTCATGAAGGTCTGAATGAAGAAACAAAACCCCAAGTTCTGGCGCAGGCATTCATTGGGAGTAAGGCTTTTGTAAATCGGATAAAGAAGCGACAGGCACGCCTGAAAGGAAAAGAGTTTCTGGAACTGGCAGAACATCTCAAGCAGGGGGAGTTGATTATACAAAAGGTGTGCAAACAATTTGCCCTGAAGCCGGAGGATTTGAAAACAAAAGGGAGAAGAGACCGTAAACTGCTCAAGTGTCTGATGCTTTCCGTCTATCTCCTGCGAGAGAACACAGAGTGGACATTTCGGCAAATCGGTGAATATTGTAAAGTTTCCACGGTTTATGCCCAGGCATTATACCGGAAAGCAAGTAGACAAGAAAATATCCAAGAGGAGATTTCGCAAATAAATGGAAAAATAGAGGAAACATTTTACTTTATAAAAATATAAACTGACCCCATACTTCCTCCCGTTGACTTGATTGATAATTGTTTCACATCTTCATAGTTTCACCCTAAATCAATCATATCATTTTTATCAGCGAAGCATCCAGAAATTTCCGGGAAGTGGGAAACGGAAATCGGCTGTGTGCGGCAGGTGGTCTGATGCGGCGGATGTGTCGTCTGCCTCAAGCCCATACTTTGCGAGGTCTTCGGGTGCCATTGTGGGCGTCCAGAGTATGAAATGCCGCACAACCCGCATAACACTGTCAGTGTAAATAACGTAATCGAGGCGTCCGGGAGAGAAAGAACTTATATCGGAACGCCAGGTATAGGCATCCCGCGTAGCCGTATGATACGAGATGCAATCGGCAAGTGGTGAGCCATCCCAGTCGGGCGGATGGTCGGGACCGAATTTCTCCTCATCAATAATATCACCCGTAAGCAATGTCTTCAATTGTTGAGCCCATCCCACGAGATTTAAATCACCGACAACCATAATAGGTGTATTTTCCGGCAGAGTGACGTCACCGCCGGGTGTGAGCGCATCGCGGATGAATGCCATAATGTGGTCTGCCTCATACTGGCGACCAGCATCATCATCGCAGCAGGGGAGATGAGCGTTAATAATCAGGATATAAGCAATCAGTGAGGTGGGGGGTAAATCAATGAGATAGGCAAGATTTCCATCAATCGCCCACTGGTCAATGATAGGCGAGCGGCTGATGGTGATGCAATCAGCGTTTCTGGCGGAATACCAGGTCTCGCCTGGTGCGGAAGGCAAGATTTGCTCGATGAGGTCGCAAGTTTCCGTGGCGGTGTGGTTGTAGATTTCCTGGAAATTCAAGATGTCGGGGCGGAGAGCTTTCAGGATGCGAGTGAAATATCCCGTGCGCTTGAAGAGACCATCGGCTAACACGTTGTATGTCAGGATGCGTAAGTCGGATGCAGTTTTTTTCTCGAGAGGGATTTCTTCATAGGGCGGCACCGGGGCTGTTGAAAATGTGTAACTGACAGCGCCGCTATCGGGGAGTGTGTCCTGGATACCTTCTGCCTCGTTGCGAAATAGGAGAGGAATCGTGTTGCCTGGAGAAACAGGGAGGTCGGCGATGCGGGATATGGCAATCTCGAACTGGTCTGATGAGACGGTCGGTGCGCGGCGCAAGCCAATGGCAGCGGGCAGGAAGGTGTATTCGCCGGAGGTTGTGTGGGCTGTGCCGGTGCGTGAGCCGAACTCCCACTTAAAATCTGCGCCGATTCCGGCGATGCCTGAGCCGGTTTCGCAATCACCATCCCAGTCTATATAAAGTGTGACACTGTTGTCGGCGTTGAGCTTTATTTCGGTGCCGACCTCGAAGCGCAGGAAAAGTTTTTCGCCATCGTTAGCAATCCAGAGGCGCCCGAAATCAATCAGAGAAGAGCCATTATCGCCGGCCGGGTCAATCCATACAGGAGAGATGCCCTCCCAGTCCCCATAGAGACCCTCAATCGCAATAGGAGCCGAGACTGCAAACAGACCGGGTGCCCCGGTCAAAAGAGGCATCGTTAAGAGAATTACGGTCAGATAAAGAGATGTATTAAATCGCTTCCACACACGGACATACAAGCAAAAAGGAAAGATCAACCCACTGTTATATCGGTTTGAGGATAATAGGATTAGTAATGTGCTCCTTCAGGGTGTGATAATCGCAAAGGGGAAATCTACCCTTGAGTCAACCGATTCTCCCCCGCTCTCTCAATTATATCCAACGTCATAAGTTGTGTGCATATCTTATTCACTCTTTATCTTCATCTCCATCTTCATCTCCATCTTCGTATCTTATTTTTTCCTGCGCCACGCGACGAATTCAATCGCCCGTTTGTAAACCTTGAGTTTTTCATACGAAAAGAACATATTCATCGCGCAAGTAAAGTCTAAAATGAAGATGAAGACGAAGATGAAGATTTTATGAAAGAATATATTCGAGATTCCTTTCCGAATATAAGACATTATTTAAGACGCTGTGTATAGTATAAAAAAGGTTCCCTATGAATAAGGGTCAATAAATTATTGCAAGCTTATTTCTCATAACCGTCCAAGTGAGTGGAGTGCCATTTCCACGCGCTTGCTATGATGGATTCTAACCGGGGATGCTGCGGTTTCCAGCCGAGCACTCGCTTTATTTTTTCAGAAGATGCAACAAGAATCGCCGGGTCTCCTGCCCTGCGTCCCACAATTTTTTCTTTGATTTCTTTACCTGTAACCTTCCGTGCTGCATCTATTACGTCAAATACTGAAAATCCCTCCCCGTTGCCAAGATTGAAGACATTACTTTGCCCATCGTTCTCCAGATATTCCAGCGCTAAAAGGTGTGCATCGGCTAAATCCGCAACGTGGACATAATCCCGGATGCAACTCCCGTCTTTTGTGGGATAATCATTTCCGAAGACATTGATGAAGTCGCGCTTTCCGGCGGCAACCTGCAAGACCAGCGGGATGAGGTGCGTTTCGGGGTTGTGGTCTTCGCCGAACTTATCGGTCGCACCGGCGGCATTGAAGTAGCGCAATGCAACGCAGCGGAAATCTCCAGTGCGTCCGGTATCCCACAAAAGATTCTCAAAGGCGAGTTTTGTGTTCCCGTAGGGACTTGTGGGAACGGTGGCGTCATCTTCTGAGATGGGGATTGATTTCGGTTCACCATAGACTGCCGCGGTGGATGAAAAGATAAAATGCGAGATGCCCGCCGCAATAACGGCGCGAAGGAGCGCCACTCCTTTTGCCACGTTGTTTTCGTAATAGAGGAGGGGATTCCTGACAGACTCACCCACGAGGCTAAGCGCCGAAAAATGCATCACTGCGGTGCATCCAAAGCGTTCAAGTGTGGACTTCAGGAGCGATTCATCGCCGTGGTCGCCCTTGACGAAATGTGCGCCATCTATCACCGCATCCCGGTGTCCCTTCGAGAGGTTATCATAGACAACGACCTCGCGTCCGGCGTCAATGAGTCTCTCCACCGTTATGCTGCCTATATAACCCGCCCCGCCAATCACACAAACTGACACAACCTCACCTCATACAACCTTATTAGCTATAGATTCCCCGGAAAAATATTGCATTACTGATTAATATATCCCATACTCAACCTAAAATTCAGTGGGAGATAAAAATGGCGTTAAAATCCATACGGGGGCGCTGTCGGGGAGGGAAGATAGAAATGCTTGAGCCTTCCCCATTCTCCGATGCAGAGGTGATTATTACGTTTCTGTCATCGTCCTCTAAATCCAATGATAAGTTTGTTGAGCGTGTCCGGGCACTATCGGGTAGTTGGAAAGACTCACGCCCCGCCGAAGAGATTGTGCGCGAAATTGAACAAACCCGTATCAATAAAATCTTCCGAGAGATATAGTATTGAATTACCTTCTTGACACCAATACACTCATCTTTTTTCTAAAAGGGAATAAGGGCGTAACCCAGTAGATTACGAAGCATCCCGGCGAATTGTTCCTCGATACCACGGTCCTCTCGGAGCTATATTTCGGGGGCATATCACTCTCAAAGCCCCGAGGCTAATCTGGCGCGAATCGCTGAATTCCTGGAACTGGTTACTCTTGTGTCTCCCAATGTGGAAAGTGCACGTCTCTTCGGTGAAATAAAGCACACTTTGTTTTCAAGGGGCACCCTATTGCCGATTTTGACTTGCAGATTGCCAGCGTTTCCTTAGCATATAGATTAATCCTGGTTGCCAATAATGTAAGGCATTTTCGTAGAATTCCCGGTTTGAAAGTGGAAGACTGGCTGACTTAAAGTCCCCAACAAAATAAAATCGGCATCATCAGAGTATGCAAATATCACAGTATTCTATTTGACGAAAATATCATTTTGTTAGGGACTCTTAATCTCCTGCAAAAACGGGGAGTGTGCTTTCTGCCCCGGCTACCGATGCCTCTTTTGTTATGTCGGCAAGGGTCTTGATGGACGCCGCACCTAATGCTGCCTTCTCATAAGGCGTCTTTATCTGAATGTTGAAGCGATAATCCCACTCCAGTTTCCCTTTCCGTTTATCTCGCTCATATTCTTCTTTGCTGAGGTCTCTCTTCATAGCCACCATAAAAGACGCAATGAAGTCATGCAGGTCGCGCTTGATAATGATGCGGGCATCAGAGATGCCATTGCCGGATACGCGCTCCTTATATGTTACCCCACCCTCCATAATATACTTTGGTCCGATTTTACCGCCAAGTAAGCCTGTTACGTTGAATTCTGTATCGTGCTCGTCAAAGCTATATTCAGTATGATCTTCGTTATTGAGGGCTTTGTGTCCCGAGACAGAAAGACGTGTCCACCACATCTTGCTCAAGGGCATATATTGTGCGTTCATCATCCCGTAGATATAGTCCTGTGTGCATTCCTGTGGGTCGGAGGGGTCATACTCCTGGCGTCCCGAGTAACGCAAGCCGGTATTGAATCTGAATGTCTTGGCGTTATTGGTATAAGCCATCCCGATGCCGGCAAAGTAGCGTTCTTCATTGGCATAGATGTCTTTTTCGCTCTGAAGGTTATATCCGCTGTTCACATAAGCGGTTATGTCAGGATATTTCAGGAAGTAGTTAAGCCCTGCGCGAATCCAGTGTTGGGGGAGGCGGAAGTTATAGAGGTCGTGGCGCGCAAGCGTATCGCCGATAGATTCGTAAAATTCACCGAGCGAATCGTTTGTCCCCTCGCGATAATCATACTGGACATAGCCGTGGAGGAAATCGGTGAAGCGGGCGTAAAAGCGAAGCATCAGGTCGGTGTAGAGGTAATATTTCTTCACATCGCCAAGGCTTCGGGTGCGCCAATCGGCGAGCTCTTCGGGGGTGGTGAGCAAATTCCCATTCTTATCATATTGACGCCTGCCGACGATAAAGGTGTCCTCATCGAGGAAGGTCAGTCCGTCAAGTTCAGTGGGGAAGACTGTGCCGGGCGGGAAGTCGTAGCCATAATCGTAATTTTCGCGGTAGAAGTATGAAGCACCTGCGCCGAGGCGTGCGGTGAGTGTGTAGATGGGGCTTATGCGCCAGCGGTAAAGGAGAGCCTGGTAAAAATCTATTCCCCGCACCCAGGCATCATCGCCCACATCGAGCGTGTTCAGTCCTTTATCGAGATTGTTTATGACATTGACATCGGTGTATGTGTAAAAGGGAGTTGTGCCCAATTTGAGGTAGTTGGTGGAGAATGTGAACTGGGGGAGGCGCTCCGAGACGCGTCCGTAGCGACTGTGTGGGAATCCCTCATAGTCATCCACTTCCCTTGAACGCGTGGGGTCAATGTCGAAATCGGCATCGTTGTCGTAAGGGTCTGCGAAATTTGTTATGCGGTCTCTGCCTATGCGGTTCCTGATTTCAAACAGTAGGCGACCGATATAGGCATCCTGGCGATATGTAAGTGCGGCGCGGATGTTGCGTTCCGGGAGGCGTTCCCTGCTAATTGTGTTAAAGCGGTCGAGGAGGTCGTAATAGATATCGGGGTCGCTCATTTCGTCAATGTCGAGCTGGAGATAGAGATTATCAGCCAGTTCCGAGCGATGGAGTATACGGGCTATCCAGCGGGTATACTCTGACCCCTCCTCTATCTCGAATTTGCGGTCAGAGATTCCGTAGAGGTCAATGCGCCCTTTGTGTTTTGCGAAATTGAAGGAATATTTATATGTAGCGCCATAGCCGATGCCGCGTTTGCTAAAGAAGTCGAGGTGCGCAGTGAGGTGTCCACCGCTCTTTTTTACCCACTTGCCCTCCTTGATAATGGATGGCTCGTATTCGGCGTGATGATAATCATAACCAATTCGGAGATACGCACCGAGTTTGCTTGCATATCCCAGTTCCACAGACCAGGGGAACTTTTCCTTTAGCGAGCGTGTGTAAACCGGCAAGTAAAATACGGGGAACTCCCAGACATAGAAGGTTGCGTCCCGACAGAAGAGGCGGTCATCGGGATAGAGGATTATTTCCTTGCAGCTCACGCGATAATGGGGCACGGGAAAATCGCAGGTAGTGTAGGAAGATTTGCGAAAGAGTGCCTCGCGGGGACGGTGTTTTTTCGTCTGACCCAGAAGACGGAAAGTTGGCTCGTCTTTTTCTTTTGGATCGCAGGAGATGAAGATATTCTCCCTGCGACCCTTTGCGCCGTAGGCATATCCCTCGCCCGTTTCGAGGCTATACCAGAGGGAATCTGCGGTATATTTATCCTCTTTTACCTTCAGGATGACATTGCCGTCAGCCCGCACCTCGTTGAGGCGTATGTCATAAATGACGCGGTCAGCCTCCAGATACACATCCTTATACCAGATTTTCGTGCGGGCGCGACCATAGATAAAATTACTCTCCTCATCGTAATCGAGGAATTTCTCCGAGGTGATGCGGAAGGGGGGAGGCGCTTCTTTTCCTTTTGCGAGAGAGGGGGTTTTCCCCTCACCGGGTATCTCAGCGAGGGAAGTCTCTGTTTCGCTTGAAGATGAAAGGACGGGCTGACCGGTATCCTTTGGGGAATAAGCACCGATGGCATCTTTATCAAGTTCCTGTGCGGATGCGGGGTGGAGATAAATAAAACACAGCGCCGCACATATTGTAAAAACACAGACAAAGATGGGATTACACCATCGAGGATGGTTTCGGTATAGGCGGGTGATTGGCATTGTCATCCTCACTTATTAGTTTGTAGATAAATCAGGACAGACCCGATTACGCCCAACAGTATGTTGGGGGAGAAAATCGCCAGCGTCGCCAGCGGGTGTCCAACCTCTCCCAGTGAAGCACCCCACTTCATAAGGACATAATAGAGGAAAAGCAAACCAAAAGATACGGCAAATCCGACTGATTTTCCGGATGGCTTGATGTAAATCGCCAGCGGCATACCTATA
>CAZGKP010000171.1:0-9083 GCA_964526215.1 uncultured Candidatus Sumerlaeota bacterium | reverse complement strand
TGTCTCAGTTTTTAAATAATCTTTCAACACAATCTCCGTTCTATCAATCTGTTCAACAAGTTTACCTTCTATATCCTTTTTCTCAAATATCTCGCCAATATCATCCCCTGGGAAACGCACAACTGTCACTTTACAATAAGGTAAGTGATATACTGGATGTTTCCCAAAGAAAAGCAACCCCCCGGTAGTAGTCACCAACTCCCCTTCATAAAGTCTCAATATCTTCATATTTTTCAAGAGATTATCAACCCTTATTCCAAGACCTTCAACACCACCTTCAAAAGATTCTTTCAAAAAATCATCAAGACAATCAAAGTCAATATCCTCAATAGATGTATCAGGAATCGGCAGCTCATCATAGTATATAGTTTTGGATGCTTCAAATAGTCGCATAAGTTGTTCTCTACTTGGTTGTCTTTTACCACTGCTGGTTCTTATATAGTAAATCCCCTTGTTAGTTCTATAGGGTCTTTGAGGTCCCTTGGGTATTCTGACGATAAGAACTTTTTTGTCATCTATAATTATCTTCTCGATGGTGGAATCTATAGTTGGTTCACAATTATTGACACATATATTGTCTATCCTTTGCATCTCCTTGTCCATATCTGAAACACCAATAATTTCCCCATTATCGGAGACACCGATTATTAAATTCCCCCCTTCTGTATTGGCAAAAGCAACTATCCCGGCTGCCAGCTTATCGGGATGAGCTCCTTCTTCTTTAAACTCTGTATAGGAGTCCTCGCCTTTTTTGACTATCTCTAATAATTCAATCTTATTCATTGCTGCCCCTTAAAATCCATATTTTTCCTTTCTGAGAAGGAAAATTTCTTTACCCCCTTCAATAATCCTCGCTACCGCCTCCTTAACCGCTTCGTCATCAATAGAACCCGACGCCCGTTCCCAACCGTGCTTTTCATCGGCCTCCAAGGCTAAAATCAATTCTGAATCGGCTGAAATAGTAATATTTGCATTGTGTGTGGCAATTATAAATTGCCTCTTTTCTTTTTCAGCCCGAAGTTTTTTCACTACATCATCAACTACAAAACGATTATCGAGATCATCTTCCGGCTGGTCTATAATAAGCGGACGGTTCGATTCTAAAAGCACAAGGGTAAGTATAGCCGTACATTTCTGTCCCTTGGAGAGATGCTCGGTTTTCTTAAATAGATCATCATTTCGTTCAGAGAGCGGCACTTTAGAAGGACCTATATACAATCTAATCAGGGTTTCCGGGGCAAAATCTAAAGTCTCAATATCATAATAGTCCTCCCTCGGAATTGCCCGATATAGACTTGCAGCAGTGCCCGGAGTGAGACCTAAATCATCAATAAGTGCCTGTTCCCCTTTCCTCAGGGTGTCAATAAAAAGCCTTACATTAAAGCTATCATTCTCAACCATTCTTCTAATTGGCTCCCTCATAATTCTATTTTCACGGGAACTATAACCCAGGAGTCTATTCACAAAACCATTGCGAATGGCTGCATCTTTTACATCTATCTTCAAAGTTCCTTTTAAATTCTCATTTATCATCTTTTCAACGTCTTTTCGCTTCTTAAATTGCCCCAAACGAGCTTTCTTTAATTGGTGGAGCAATTGTCTCCTACTCGCTTCCAATTCTTCTTTTCCTTTGATGTATTTATCCCCGTCAGTCACAATAGATTCAAGCAGGTTTTCCCTTCGTTCAAGTTCCATAAATTCTTCTGGGTCTAAAGGTACACCTTCCTTTCGTAGATTATCTATAATCTTTTGATACTCTTTTTGCTGTTTATTATACGGGGGTTCCCATTCTGTTTTTATTCCAGTGATTTTGTTATTAACCTCCACTACTGCATTATTTATTTCTGTTCTTTTGCTTCCCAAAAAGTTAAAAAATGCTGCTAACTCTTTTCTCCCTCTCCTAAGTAAACTCTCATTTGGTAAATTTTCAATAGCCTTATCTGATAAAAAGGTAACATCCATATCTAAAGCATCAAAAAACTCGGTAAGATTATTTCTCACGTCATCAATTTTCTTAATAGCTCTTTCTAACAATAGCTTCTCTTTCTCATAATGTCTTTGAGTCTTCAATCTTTCCTGAATGCCATAATCAATATACTTTTGTTTTCTTTCTCTAATTTCAAGCAATTCTTTATTATTCTCTTCAATTTTATCCAAGGATTCCAGGGTATCAATAAGATTCCTTTTGTTAATCTTTAGCTGTTTTAGTAACTTTTCTTCTTCTCTTTTCAGTTGTGCAAATTTCTCATCCAGAAACCTATCAATCAACTTTAACTGGAAAGAGGGGTCGTCAGAAATATCATAAATCTCTTTTTGTCCGTAAATCTCAGGGGTAAATAAACGCAGGACAGGCAAATCAACAATTTCCTTCTCTCTGACGATATTTTTGCGCTTAAGCAATTCTTCATCAATACTTTTTACTACTTGTTGGCCCGGGTAGCTTCTTTCAATAAGATAATACCTATCAAACTGTGCAGAATATACTACCACCTGTAAAGTTGACCCACTTTTAAAAACTTCTTTTATAATATCCCGATGTGCCTTTTCAGCGTTTGGTGATTTGGGGGGTTGGTCGAAAACATACCGGAGTGTTTCAATTATTGTTGATTTACCGGTCCCTTTCCCACCAATTATAGTGTTTAAATTCGGGTTAAAATGGATTGATTCGTCATCGAGGAAACATCCTCCGCCTTCCCATCTTGCCCCCATAATCATTGCATATTTTTCTTTTCCGAGTTCCCCTCTTAAGCGAATGCGCGATTCCCAATCAAGGAAAGCCTCACGCAAGCCCTCTACTGTAACAGAACTCATTTTTATATAGGTGGCTCGTGAGCCAACCTTATCCAAAGAGTCGGCATCGGAAGAATTTATAGTTGCAACCAGTCTTTCTCTTTTGTAATTTGGGTCAAGTCCGGTAATAGCATTTTTGCCAAAGCCTGTTAATTCAGAACGTGCCCCGGGAATCTCAATGGCTAATAATTTAGGATTAATAAATGCCTCCATTCTTGGTTGCTCAGCAAAGCCAGAAAGGATACCATTACTGGATAATGCATGCGCCCCGATACAAATACCGCTATTCTCTTGAATAAAGCTAATTACGTCCCTACAACTTTTTTTAGCAAGTTTTGGCTGACCCCTTGAATCAAATCTCTCCCCAGCTTCAAAGAGAGCTGACAGATATTCATCCAGTTTTCCTTTAGATGTACCGGGATTAAATAAACAAATAATATGAACCCCGCTTCCCGTAATTGTGTTTACCTCAAATCCAAGGAAAATCACTATCCTGCTTTGCCCTTCAGGAGGATTGACTTTCTTAACTTCTTCATTAAAATAATCAATCCAGTTTGCCGAGTTATGGTCGGTAATCCCAAGAACCCCAATTTTCTTGTTGTAAGCCTCCTCGATTATTTTTCTGGTATGTTGCCTACACCAATCTTCACTTTCAAGATGCTTTTGCTCACCAATCATATCGTAATTTTTACTTTTGTCAGCAGGGGTGTGAATATGCAAATCGGCAAGATGAAAATTTGCCCCATTTGGTTTCTTTAAAATTTCTTCTATCTTCATTTTCCCCTTCCTTCAAAATCTTTTCTTTTTTTCACCTTTCTCTTGTCATTTCCAAAAATATTTACATGAAATGTTCGTGATTTAAGATACTCCCCATAAGCTGGACAGAAATATCAAGGGCGATCTTCAGAGAAGGACGTCAGTGTTCTTCTAAGGCGTTTTTTATTTGTTCGCCTATCTGGGTGAATTCTTCGGAGGTGGATATTACGCCTATCTCAAGATGAAACGTGTGCGTCTCGCCGGGGGCAATGAAATGTAATGTCTCTGCCTCTCGCTCCGATGCCCGCCCCAGAACGCCACAATTCCCCGGCTCTATCCCTAAAACATAAGTTCCTTCCCCCATCATCTTCCACTCGGTCAGGCGTGGCAACTTCGCCTGAGGATATTTGATATATAACCCGATGCCTCCTTTGTTGAGCTTGGGATTGATGACGGCAATAATAATGTTTCCCAGAGCATTGGCTATCATATCGTGGAAATAGACCTTTTCGCGATAACCCCTCTTCGGGGCGTGGAAAGCGCCATAGTTTTCTTTCCCTTTTTCCGCCTCGGCATCACGTGGGATAACTTTTCTCGACGGCATCATCAGAATTGTGTCGTCATCAAGGAGAGGCCAACCTATATTGATGTGATAAAGAATCATTAAGGGGGAGTGTTCAAATCCCTCGTTTGTAATACGGTCTTCTATGAAGATTTTCTTTTCACCCAGACGTGTCCAGATAAGGCGGTGTAAGGCAAGATTTGGACCGAAGACAGCCGTCTCGTGCATAGTTCCCTCAATTGAGAATTCAAGGTTGTCTCCGCTCCACTTTTGCGCAACATTCACGTTTTCAGCGGGTGTGGCAGTGATACCCCCGTGGAGGTTGAGTGTTTTGCCGGAATCAATATTTGGGGCGCCGACGTTTTGCAGACCGCAGGTAGTCAAAAGACCGCCTCCGAAGGTGCGCAGCCATTCGCTTTCGCGTGGAACGAAGAATGCCGGGTGTGCAAATCCGGTGCACGATTGCCAGCAAAGGGGATAACCGGCAAATTCAGCAGTGCCGATGTCCATTGCCCGGTCTAAGAGGACGTTGAAGGCAAGACCGCTGCCGGTTCTAACCTCGGCGACGCGCATACCTCGTGCCGAGCCATCGCTTAATTCGTAGAGCCTGATGCCGCCCACCTGCGAAAGCCTCCCGATTCGCCTGAGTAACTTCGACTTTGTCCATTCCCTACCAAAGAGCAACGCCATATTAGGCCTCCTTTAATAATCTGCTCCGAAAATAACCGCAGTCCGTTGTCAGTTGTCCGTTGTCAGTTGATTGAGAAAGTTGGGAACGATATTTTTTAATCCTATTAGGAGATCGAAGATTCGCCGTGGTGAATTCACCGTTGTGAACCTCGAAGACTGTTAAGAAAATGGGGATTTCTCCCGAAAGAAGCAAGTAGAATTTTGATGCCCTGCACCATCTGATTGGGGCACCTCAGGGGCGGGATTATTTTTTATCCTTCGCGTTGGATAGATGCATCTGACAATATTTTAATTTAGCCTCTAATTCGCTTCGGGCAAGCGGGTCTTCGTATTGATTCAGTATCTGTCTGAAGATGTGAGCTGCCTCGGCATACTTCTTCAGTGCGATGTAATTTGTTCCTTTGAGATACAGCGCCTCACGGGTGAGGTTGGAAGATGGATGAAATTTCACCAGCCGCGTTAGAAGCCTGTTTGATGCGGCATAGTCCCTCTTTGCGCGCAGGAGCTTTGCGTGTAAAAGCGCCGGATGTCCCTCAATCTTCTCGGTGGGATACCTGGATTCCCATTCCTTTATGGTTTTCTCCGCATCTTTATATTTACGGGAACGGATATACGATTCTACGGTGAGGGCATAAGAACTTTTATAAAAGGATGCCGGCTGCTTATCATCCGCAGAGGAGATAACCTCCGCCTTTTCGTAATAGGGTCTCGCCTTGGCGGGGGAATCGAGTGCGAGATAGGTATCTCCAATGGCAATATAAAGGTCGTGTTTCTGGTCTGAATTGAGATCAGATTCAGAGTCGGGCAATCGCATAAGTGTCTCAAGTGCATCCTTCGGGCACTCTAATTTTTCGAGCTGAAGCCTACCGAGATAGAGAAATAAAGAGGCTCTGACCGAAGATAATTGCTTGCCCCCTCCACTTTTAGAGAGCCATCCGGTGAGGATATCTTTTGCCTTTTGTGGTTCATTCAAGTTCTCTGCATAGATTTGGGCAAGAAGCAAAACGGACTCTACCTCTTCGGGTGTGGAGATTGCCCGAATGCGCTTGATGCGTTCATTGAGTGCCTTGAGTGCAGTTGCATATCTGCTGTCGCTAATAAGGAGTTTCACAGCAGCGCAAAGGTCGGGATTGGAGAGGGAGGAAAGGGGATAGCTCTGAATCCATTTCACAAAGCGTCCCTGAAGGATAAAAGGGTCGGTCTTTGTGAGGAAGGGATTAGCATATACGCAAAGGGGCTGTGTGGCGGTGATGATGCGGCGGTGCTGCGGTTTGACCTGCGAGGACACACCGGGCTGCCTCCTTGACGCTGCCGTCTGACCTGCGAGAATACCCCGGGATTCGTTCTTTGCGCCGCCGTCGTCTTTCAGGATATAGTGCAATTTGACGGTGTGTTTGCCTTCGCTCAAATAGAGATGAGCGGGATTTTGTTCATAAGTGCTAATGCCGTCGCCGAAATCCCACCGGCGCCTTACGAGACTGTCGCTCGCAGTTGGTGTAGTGTCGGTGAAGCGGAAAAGGACATAATTTTGCCCGTCTTTCTGGAGCGTATCGAGTTGTTCAACCTGAAAATCGGGGGCGATGGGCTGTTCGAGGATTTCATAACGAACACAGGTGGTGCGCATCACCGGCACAAAGAAATCTTTTGTGATAAGTGCGACGTGCCGTTCTCCGGGAGGCTGCCAACCAGCCACGCAGACGGTTTTGTCCCCGCCTTGAAGGTGGTAGTATGACAATTTATGAATGCCCGCGTGGAGGGTGATTTTCCCGCTATGCTGACCATAGACACCGCCCCAGGCACCGTGCCAGCCGGGCCACTGCGCAACTAATTCGTCGTTCACCAGCAAAAATGAGGCATCATCCGATGCGGTGCAAAAACGATATGAACCGTCTCGCGGCACACTAAAATATGCTACATATCTGCTGACAAAATTTTCGGACAATCCGAACGGATTAAATCCATCAAAGATTTTGTCGCGATAACCCGCACCATAGGGATGCGGATAGCTGCGTTTGAAAATCCGGCGCATCTGTCTCCAGTTGTGGGCGCCGCTTCCTTGCTTGCGATATGTGGTGAGAAAGACACCCGCCCGAGGTTTCCAACTGAACGAGATGCGGCGGGCATCAGGATTCCCATAGTAGAGCCAGTAATAGTGCTCACTCGACGAGCGCCTGAACTCAACGATGCAGTATATGTCCGGGTGATAAAACATCACATTAGAAGGGACCCGTCTACCTTTTGAATCAAGGATGCGTATATCGTGGGCATCAGGGGTGAGACGACCATAGTCATAGAACTTCACAAATGCGACATCGGTGCGGCTCGATTTGTAATAGTCGTCTTCAACGGCGAGCTGGCGGCGACATTTCCATTCTTTATTCCACCACGGGACGCTCTTGTCCGGAGATGCAATACACGTAAGGCTTATGTATACGAAAGCCAGAATAAGGAGATGATTGCCTTTAAGGGAGAACATTTTTCAGAGCCTGGGTGCGACAGCGGAAATTTTCACGAGGTATGATTCTCTTTGGAAGCCCGGCGTATGTCCAGCTCAACCTGATGGATGCGCCGAAATTCTTCTCATAATAAGTTATCTTAATCGGATGCCAGCCGCTTTTTAAGAAGCGCGATGCCTGCACCTCGGTTGGGGCGTGAATCTTCCAATTGTCTATTATGATGTCGTCATCAATCCGCAGGCGGGAACCGTCATCACTTGCCAGATAAAATGTGTAAAGTGTGTCTTGAGGTGCGAAGAGCTCGCCCTCCCACAGGACGGAGAACTTATCAGGCGGAATCCCATGCAAGGGGCTTCGCCCACCCCAGTCAAAGTCTATGTGTGGGGCTATGCGCCTTCTGGATTTGCCGGTGAGGTTGGTCGTTGTATAATATCTCCCCGTAAGACCCGGGATATACGATTTATCGCCGCCGGAACTCTTACGAGAAGGATGTGGCATGGTTTTCAACTTATAGAGGGCGAGATTGGGTCCGGGACGCATAACACCATTAAATTTTGCAATCGGTAGATAAAACGCATCCAGTTGGTCATAAATGGCGTGTTTCTCGCAGCCCTTTTTTATTCCGTGGGATTCAATCACCTTCTCGGTGCGCTTATTAATCTGATTAAGCAGGGATTTATCAGGATCGGGTGAATAGAGAAAGAGGTCGTGGGTATCGGTCAGAATATATCGAACGCCAGAAGGCAATTTATCGAGGCGGGACGGGAGAGTAACATAGCGTGCACCCGGCAAAAAAATGGAGAGATTCGGCTTGCCATACCAGTAATCAGAGCGAACGGCGATTTTTGTGCCGAGGGGTAGATTTTTCCGCATCCATTCACCCATCAGGACGCGCGTATCCTTTTTAGTGAGGAGGCAACTTTGCGAAATGCTATTCATAAGGCCCTCTGCGCCGGAAATAAGCGTAATTACTGCGATTATGACTCCGCCGAGAGTCCGGTGATTTCGGAATAATTTCCCGATAATATCTGTAAGGAATAGTGCCACAATCAGACAAAATGGCGGTATCAAGGGAATGTAATATCGCGTGAAGACTGCCTTGCCTGTCGCAACGAGGAAAAAGTGTGTGAAGACGTATATCAAAATAATAAAGTTTTTATAGTGTGGCTTAACTAAAAAATAAATAATACCAGCGAGTGTCAACAACGCAGGCAATAGCCCCATTGAGTAGCGCAGACAAAATTCAAGGCTGTAGATGAGTGGCTGCTGAAAGTGATGTGCCTTAAACCCGCGCCCCACGAGTGTATTATACAGGTCAATTCGGTCATTGTAAAGCATCCGGTGGAAATGCCCCAAAAATTTGTGAAAGTCTATAAAGACGTATGGCGACAGGAGTAAAAAAACTGCAACGAGTAAAAATGGAGCAGCATATAAATATAGGTTTGTGAAGGGCTGCCAGAGGGATTTCCCGTGCCGCTTCGCTGCAAAAAACATAGCCGCCAGAAGCGGCATTAATAAAAATCCACCATAGTAATTCATTGAGAACGCCACCCCACCAACAACTGCCGCCCAGATGAGGCGCGAGGTCTTGTATGACTCCACATAATCCAGCATAAGGTATAGCGAGAGCAGGACGAAAAATGAAGTTGCGACATCGCTTTTGTAAAAGTGCGAGTTCAGTGCGTGGATGGAGTTCACCGCAATCAGGAATGCGGCTGCGAGGGCGGCGGGGCGCGAGAAGAATCTTCGCCCGATTAAGTATATCATAATGATGGAGAGCGTCCCGAAGATGGCACCAACGCACCTCCCCATAAAATAAAGTAGTGTGG
>CAZGKP010000170.1:0-9087 GCA_964526215.1 uncultured Candidatus Sumerlaeota bacterium | reverse complement strand
GACGCATCCCGATTGGTTTATGGTCTGGAAAGGAGGTAAAAAGATGCTCCCCCCCGATAAGGAAAAAGGCTCGAAGTGGGGCGATTGGTATAGCTTCATCTCGCCAGGCATCCCCGCTGTTCAGGATTACCTCGTGAGCGTGTTCAAAGAGGTCGTTACAAATTATGACGTTGATGGCATTCATTTTGACTACATCCGCTACCCGAGCGAAATCGGGGATTTCTCCTACGATAAGGTAAGCCTTGAGCGATTCAAAAGGAAGTATGGACACACTCCAGATGAGCTGCCTGCGCAGTGGGTAAAATGGCGCAGCGACCAGGTTACGGCAATCGAGCGCCGCATCTATTACGAATGCACCGCCATCCGCCCTAACCTTGTCGTCTCTGCGGCGACAGTGCGCAAATATGAAAAGGCACGCTCCCGCTACTACCAGCGCTCATTCGATTGGATGGAGGAAGGCACGCTCGATGTCGCCATCCCTATGCAATACACAACAGATGATGAGGAGTTCCGCGTCTGCGCCGAAGATTATGTGAAGCACTCATACGGGCATATGGTCTATCCCGGAATCGGCGTTCATAGACTCAAGACCCCAAAGCACCTAATCCGGCAAATTGACATAAGCCGCGAGGTGGGCTGCAAAGGAATCGGATTTTTCGCATACAAATCATTCTTCCCCAACCACAAACCCAACAAATTTGCAGAAGCGCTTAAGAAAGGACCGTTCACTGAACGTGCCCTTCCACCACAGATGCCCTGGAAAAACCCGAATCCGAAGTTGACGCCTACTCGCCGCACTGAACTCAAAATACCTTAGGAATGATGAATAGTGAACCGCTCTGTCCTACCGGGCGATTTCCTTGACGACGACTTGGTCCACATAAATGTCTCACGCAGAGGCGCAGAGAACGCAGAGAAAATGCCGGGACAATAAAATGTGCTCGTGTTCTCCGCGTCCTCCGCGTGAGGCTATATTTAATTCATTTCGCACCGCTGAAATCAGCTGAACATTAGCGCAGTTCTGCAAAAAGTTGCTAATCGTGGTGGGGGGGAGCAATGGTCAGTTGTGTGGAAGATAGCCACCGATGACCTCCCAACCTTGCGCGTTGCGGTCCGGGGGATACTCGAAAAAGAGTCCCCCCGATATTCTGCGGGAATATGAGAAAAGGAAATGAAAAAGAGAATATAAATTTTGCATTTATTATAGAGGCTGAGCCCCAAAGCCCCGAACATAAGCTTATGTTTCAAATCTTTACACAGTATTATGTCCAACTATCAGAAATAAGCTTATTTTCATACCTCAACACGGGGCTATATTTCGCCCAAAAACCAACCCTGTTTTTCCAATAAACAGGGCTTATTTCTCACTAAAACAGGGCTAATTTCAGGTACAAAACCAGCCCTATTTCACACCAAAACAAGCTTACTTTCCCCCACAAACAAGCCTTGTTTTTCCCTTATAGTAACCTTATGCTTTTTTAAAGCTTTCAAAAGGCAGAAAAGATTGCAATCTGCTCGCTCTCTAACATTTACAAACCCACCACACAACTTACACCGCTGTTTTTCTCAAACAAAAGGTTGCGTATAACGGTTTGCGGGTATGCGAAGTGCGAGGCGTAGCCGAGCATTTGGGTGAGCGATAGCGAACCGCATACCCGCTGTTAGGCGATGCGATAGGGCAAATTAAAATCCTGCCAGCGCTTATATTTCATATTCTTCATAACCACTAAACGGAACCCATGTACTTTTTTCAGTTGCAATAACTGTGCTGTAGGAATGAAGCATTCCAAAATTGGAACAGCAAATATGATACCACTCAATATTACGATTATGAGCCAGTTCGTCTTTTATTTCATCAATCGTAACTACACTGGTCTTCTTTTCCGAGTGGACCTTCTGAATAATAAAAGATTGGTCTTTTTCAGTCAAAAATGAATAAATAGGTGATAATGAATGTCTGTCCACAATCTCTACTAGATCTTCGGGATAAAAATCTCCCTCCGATTCTATCTCAATATCCATAATGCTCAATTGTCCAAAAAGGCCTTTTGACTCTTCTGGTTTAGACGTTGGATATGTAGTAATAACAGGGATTTTCATTTTTAAAATAACCCTCGGAGTTTCTTGAACCGAAGGAACTTTTGCCGAATAAGAGCATTGGTAGCTAACCAAGCATCTTTCTTTGGATACTGGAGTCACTTTTTCAATGAAGAAGGGATAATCAAAGTCGATCTTCACCATTGTGGCATGTAGTTCCTTAAGATAGTCCATAATGTTGACCCTTAGTGTGTTGGGTCCTATCCTGTCTCGATGACTGTGAACAATCTGAATGAACGTATCTATCCATCGTGCCTCGAATTCATGCATAATGCGTGCGTTGATAGAAATGACTGCAACTGTAGGCTGACCAGCCGGATTGACTTTTGATATTACTCTGATAGGGAAGGGCAAGTCCCTTATCCCTACATCCACAAGGAATCTTTTTTCTTTTTGCATCTTACCTTACCTCCTTTTAGTAAATTTTTGGCTTTTTCAGCCATAACTTCCCAGCTATCATATTTCAAATAAAAAACTTTCACGCCTGAGCCATTCTTTGTTAAATTCTGGAATTCTTTGTTTTCATCTGAAGCAATTTTACATTTCAATCCCAAAAATTCAAGTTTATGGCAAATTTCTAAGACAAAATCCATAGATTCTTCCAAATACTCACTAACAAAAATAACGGCGTCGATTCCACCAAGTATAGAAATAAAAGCTCCAATATATCTTATAATATTATAACGAAAAATCTCTCTTATAGGAAATTTTTCTGGTTCATCTTTGCTTTGCACAATATCCAGAAAGCTACATTTCTTACCTAAAAGGCCACTAAAACCGCTTTTCTCAGATAGTAGTTGGTTGATTTCATCAAACGACATCCCTTTAGAGTGGAGTTCAAAAATAATGCTTGGATCTATACCTCCACAACTATTAGAAGAAAGTATCCCTTCTACAGGAGTAAAACCGATAGTTGTTTCTAAAGGTTTTCCATTTCTTATTGCTGCGATGTTTGTATGATTACCAAGATAAATACTTAACACTTTTTGAATGGTTCCATTAGAAAATAATTGTGCTTGCTCCCATACCCATTGATGACATAATCCATAACCCCCATATTTTCTTATACCTTTTCTACAAAGTTCGTATGACACCCCATAAGTGCTTGTTTGTTCTGGTAAATTTGTAAAAAAGGCAGTATCACAAAAGAGAAGATGATGAACATTGGGGAAATTTTTAAGCCAATATCTTGCAACTTTAAAAGTCAAATCGTTATATTCGGGAAGAAAAGAGATACATTCTTCCACCTTCACAAGAGATTCGGGTGTAAGAATACTCACTGGCTTTTTAATTTTTTCCCCACCATGGTATAAAAAATATCCAATGGCTTCTATTTCTTTGATATCGTCTATATTTTCAATAATCTCATTATACCAACCTGGCCTATATTTACACTTGTTTTCTAAAAGAGCTCCATTTTTCACTATACACCATCGTAGAAAAGCTAGCTCGGGCTTAAAAAACAATATCATCTTTGCCCTCCTATTAGCTTTATCCCCTCTGAACAGATAGCAAGTTCCTCCTCGGTAGGAATAGCAAGAACACGGACTGTTGAATTCTTAGCGCTCAGTAACGAAGTTTTATCACCGACTGCTTGCCGGTTTAATTCCTTATCCAATATAATCCCACACCATTCCATATTCTCGCAAGCTTTTTCTCTTACCAACCAGTTATGAATACCAATATCGTCTGTAAATATCAGCACATCTATACCTTCTAAGACAACTATATAACTACCTATATATTTTTTTAGGGCATGAATATACATATTGAAAGCAAGTTCAGCTTGTTTATTTTTAGAAATAGCATGAATAATATCTCGGATATCGCTTGAAAACCCAGAGATACCTAGAAGTCCACTTTTTTTATTAAGAATATTTATTAAATTATCTGGGCGATAACCGTACAAAGTCATTAGATATATTGTTAACATAGGATCTATATCTCCAGAACGAGTACTCATCATCAATCCTGGAAGTGCAGTATATCCCATAGATGTATCTATGGACTGACCATCCCTAACAGCAGCAACACTTGAACCGCCAGTTCCAAGATGACATGCAACTATGTTTAACCTTTTTAGAGGGATTTTTAAAAAACAACTTGCTTCTTCTACAACATATTGGTAAGAAAGTCCATGAAAACCATATTTTCTGAAGCCAAATTTATTTATAATGTTCTTGGGTAGTGCATAAGTATAGGCATAGTAAGGTATAGATGAGTGAAATGCACAATCGGCTGTTACATACTGAGGTGTTTTGGGGAATATTTTCCTACATTTATAAATCACGCTTAGCGTAGCAGGATGATGAATAGGAAGCAAAGGAGCCAATGATTTTAATATTTCTAACATTTTTTCGTTCACAAATGAAGTTTTAAAACGTCCAACACTGTGCACCCAACGGTGCCCAATATAATCTATTTTTATATTTAATTGTTTTACTTTATCCAAAACTAAAAGAGCGGCCTCGGAATGATTTGCAATTGGTATTTCCTTCTTCTCTTGTCTTTTATCGAAATGGTGTTCTATAAAGGAAGGTTCACTTCCTTTTACACCTACCCTATGTGCCTTTCCAGACAAAATCACCTCAATATTTTCAGGGCTCTTTATTCTAAAAACCTTATAGGTCAACGATGAACTTCCACAATTAAAAACTAGGATGTTCAACTTGTACCTCCGTTAAATTTGTCATTTCGCCTAACTTTTTTATATCGGACAGTGTCCGATATACCTCCTATGGATGCTACCCATATCACATCACCTTGCTTTCTCCAAAGTTTGATCCAATGAACTTTGTATCTTCCTGAAATCCTTTGTACTAACGTGCGTGTAAATCTCCGTAGTCTTTGAACTTTTATGTCCTAATAGCTCTTGGATATACCTGAGATCTATGCCACTCTCTAACAGATGGATAGCAAATGAATGGCGTAGGCTGTGAACACCAACAGCTTTTGTTATTCCTTCGATTTTACATGCCTTCTCAAATATTCGCCGGACAGTTATTCTTCCGTCCTCTCCTTGTCCAATCATTATTTCTGACATCATTATATTACCACTCACGAAGGAGTTCAGATTTTTGATTTTACCCCTGCGTTAGGAGTGTTGACCATGTTGTGGAGCGCAAGGTGCCGGTGGTTGTGTAGCGGGTGCGGATTATGAGCGTCTGCGCTCCGCTTAATGTGCCGGGAATAAGAACTTGAATGGTGGAATTGGTGTTCCTGATATAACGGGTCATTTTTACTTCTGTGCCGCCGGTGTCAACAAGAAAGACGCCTTCGTCTGCTTGCGTGGGGTGGACTTTCAGGTCTTCGCCCTGAATGGTCAGGACATCGCCAGGTGTATAAACGTTGAGGTTGCGGGTGGCGTCGTTTCTGACGAGGCTTATCTCTGGCACACGCTCACGGGCAATGCCACGGCTTTCCAGCGACAGCCCCGACTGGAACATACCCTGAAGTTCTGCACCGCAGTATGCCCCAATCCTGGGGTCAATGTCGTCAATCTCCACTGATTCATCGGGGTCGTCAAGAGCCCCGCCGGTTTTGGGTTTCACACGAAAGATGCCAATAACATCGGCGGGTCTGCCGTTTTGGTCGGCTTCGGCAAGGATAGAAAGCAGATTTTGAAAGACGCTCTCAATGTCGCCACGGGTCAGGGCGGAGGCTTCTACAAGGCGATTGATAATTTCCTCGCCGGTGAGTTCGGTTCCCAGTTTCGCACGAGTCGTCCAGTTCCCCTGCAAGCGATTACGCACAATTGCGTAAGGTAAAGGACTTATAGATATTTTCTCCTTTTCTGATTGAAATAAAAATATATTAGAAACATTTAAACCAGCAATGTCAATTAGAATATATCAATGCTTGCAATTTTTTTCACCTTATCAGCAGAACACATTAACGTTCATCCGATGAGATTCTGCAGGGAAGGGGGGTCAACCTCTATAATAATTGCAAAATTTAGAACGAACCGTTAGTTGCCAACACCGAAAGGGATTGTTGGGGATTGCTGGGGTGCAAAGTATTGCACTGAACCTGCTGGCGAATAAGCGAATATTCAGGCTTGAATGACAAAAACTGACTGCGCACTACTGTGCGACTGACTGCGCACTACTGTGCGGCGGCATCAGTTACTATTTTGAGCTGAATAGAGTGGATGCAAGCATCCGAGTTAGGGAGACAAAATCCTTGACCCACTTCAGGAAACCTTGATAAAGCCTAACAAATAGGTGGGATATAACAGGCTCCATTGGGGAAATTGCCTTTTGAGGTTTTAAGCATAGATTGCAATTTTATAAGTGCTGACCTCATATCTCATTCTCTGGAGCTGAATGCCTTTGCTGCATCGGAAAAAAATACATCGCAGAGGTCAAAATGAAACGGTTAACTTATCGCATTGTCTTGAGGGAGGAACCGGAGGGCGGATACACTGTTACTGTGCCTTCTTTGCCCGGTTGCGTTACCTATGGGAAAGATATAAATGAGGCATATTCAATGGCAGAGGAGGCAATTGTTGCTTACCTTGAAAGCCAGATAAAACACGGTGAGATGATAAGCGATGATAGCCGGACTTTTGAAGGAGTTTTACATTTAGAATATGCCGAGACTTCCAGTATTAACGGTTGATAAAGTGATAAAGATTCTCTTGAAGAACGGCTTTGAATTTGACCACTCGAGAGGTAGCCATAGAGTTTATTACAACCCGGCAAACCAACGGCGTGTAACGGTGCCTTTATCATAGGAAGGATTTACCCAGAGGTACACTTTTGTCTATATTGCACCAGGCAGGCTTGACAAAAGAGGATATAAAAAGGCGAAGGGGAAAATAGGGGCTTCAATGAACGTGTATTCCCCAATATCAAACTTAAAGCCCCTAACGAAATGAATCATCTATTCCCTGAAGTTCACAGGTTTAGGGCGTCCGTTTTGTTTGAACCCTCTTTTTGTTAGGGGCTCTTATGAAATTCAATGAATTGGTAAGACTGCTTGAAAAAAATGGATTCACAATTGTTAAACAGATAAGGCTCAATAAGATATTATGGCAAATCTGGGTGGAACAAATTGATTCGTATTGATTATTATGGAGTAAAGGAAGTTCCAACAGGCACCTGTCATTCCATATTAAAGGCTGCCGGAATTAAGAGGGTTTGAGGAGGGATATATAATGATTGAATTACAATACTCACTGGTAATTGAAGCCACCGGGGAGCCTGATTATTTTGGGTTCTATTCTCCCGACCTGGAAGGTTTTACCGGTATAGGACATTCGGTAGAGGATTGCTTGTATAAGGCAAAATGGGGGATGGTAGAACATATTAATTTGTTGAAAAAGCAAGGATTACCCATCCCTCCAAAGAACCCAGACCCTAAAATTATTATCCAGAACGAGAGGAAAACAGCCGTTGCTGTATGACAAGTGGTTATTGGTTTTTCCACAGATCAAGAGTTACGTGCCAACACCGAAAGGGAGTGTTGGGGATTGCTGGGGTGCAAAGTATTGCTCTGAACCTGCCAGTAAATAACCGATTAAGAATGATGAATAGTGAACTGTGAATTTAGAATAAGGTGCAATCCCCTGCAAAATCTCAATCCTTAATTCACTATTCACTATTCTCAATTCACTATTCTTCATTCATATAACCAATGCCCAACGCACAACCCCTAACACCTAACGCCCCACGCCCATTTCCCCTCCAGCGCGTGTTAATAGAGCGAGGGTGTGAGCATTTACCATATACCCGCGAGATAATTTCACACCTCCCCGATGCCCAAATTGACATAATACCTTCCGTTCGTGAACATCTCACCCGCACACCTTTAACCCCTGCGGCAATCACCGAAGGCAAGCAAACACTACTTTTAATGAAAAATCGGGGCGGGTTTTTCAAGCCCTGTCCCGGCACACAGAGGCATCTTTGCTGCCTTTACAAGGTTCTGCATCACGCCGCCGGGTGTCCGCTCGATTGCTCTTACTGCATACTCCAGGTATATCTCAATAACCCTTATATCGTTTACTACGTGAATATTGACGATATGTTGAAGGAGTTACGGGATGTGTTCAGTAAAAATCGTGGTCAGGTGTTGCGGCTCGGAACGGGCGAATTCACCGATAGTCTGGCGCTTGAGAACATAACGCATACGACCGAGAAACTGCTGCCGCTTCTCCGGGAGTTCCCGGATGTCTTTATTGAACTGAAGACGAAGACGGCAGATATTGAGACGGTTCTGGGTGCAGAGCCGCGCGGGCGCATAATATTCGCCTGGTCTTTGAATCCCGATGTGTTGATTGATAGAGAAGAAAAGGGAGCAGCATCTCTGAATGAGCGTCTTTATGCAGCTAAAAAGGCGCAAGAGAGCGGGCATCCGGTCGCGTTTCACTTCGACCCGCTACTGCGTTTTGAGGGATGGGAGGACGCATATCGCGAGGTTGTGGAGCAACTTGCTGATGCGGTTGATTTATCCCGTGCATTCTGGGTCAGTCTGGGTTCGTTCCGATTCCCGCCTCACCTGAAGCCCATAATTGAGGCGCGTTTTCCCGAAAGCCGCATACTGTATGAGGAGTTTATTATGGGCGAGGACGGCAAGATGCGATATTTTAAGCCGTTGCGCATCGAGATGTATTCGATGATGGTAAGATGGTTGCGAGAAGCCGCGCCGGATGTATTTATGTATTTCTGTATGGAGAGGGCGGATGTATGGGACGCCGTTTTCGGATTTCACCCCGTCTCAAACGAGCACCTGAAAGAAATGCTCGATGCGCGCTGTCATTCCCCCCATAAGCACACGTAATCACAAGAAGAAACGGTAAGGAAACGGGTCGCAGCCACATATGTATGTGTAACAGTCTTCATGTCGTAGATGCGCCTTGGCGTGAGGCATTCGCTTCACCTGAAAGGATGAAAATAGTCCGCTAATTACGCTAATTAACGCGAATATTTATTCGTGGACATTCGCGTGCATTCGCGGAGCAATTTTCGGGGTAGCACGGGTATAAAG
>CAZGKP010000169.1:0-9156 GCA_964526215.1 uncultured Candidatus Sumerlaeota bacterium | reverse complement strand
TGAGACCATCACCTGCCTGGTGAGTGAGTATAATCACATGGTCTCCCGATGCGGCGCCCGGGATGTTGAAATACTCAGTCTCCCATACGTACGGAACTGAACCCACGCGGTTGCTACTCTCTCCAACATACTGTCCGTCTGCGGTGACACTAAACCGCTCAGTTGCCGCCGATCCCCCGGCTGTCCATCGGACAGTTAGTGTCCCTCCTTGCGTGCATCCGCCGCTAAAATGGATGTTAATAACAGAGCGCTGATCACCTATGTCTGTTCCAAGACCACCAGGGAATGTCCAAAACTGGTCCCCGACATTGTAATGTATTACCTCTTCATCATCATGAGGTTCTGTGTCAAACTCATTATTGCTGTTATTCGAGTAACCAATCATCCATACGATAACGGGGGGAGATCCGGGGGTGTCGGTGATAAAATGAGGAAACGTTGGTGTGCCGACCGCCTGAAAAACCTGGTGCGCGCCGTCTTTAGCCCCGAAGGCATAACGGCATCGTTTCGGGTCTGAGATTTGGGCTGTAACTTCGTAAATCCAGCCATTCGTTGAATCTCCGCTTACTTGTGAGAGCTCATAAGGACTCTGACCCACAAGCCCGATGTAATCATACAGGAAAAGCCTTACGTCCGATGGTGGCACTCCCTCCCTGTCAATACATTTTACCCGAAAGCGGTATGACGTCGTTCCATCAATGGGTTCCGAACCATCCTCCTCATACCCGGTCTCGCCAGTCCACGTCAGCAGTGGCAGTCCATAGTCTGCGAAAACCTGGTGCAGCGCACTGGTTGTGAACTCATCCAGATATTTAAGAGTGGCACCATACAGATGGGATGGGTCAAAATCTCGCAACGGGTAACCGTCATTTGCCATTTCTCTAAAGGCATCGGAAATGGATTGCCATCCAAATTGATTAATCACTTCTGTCTTAAATACGTGAGCCAGTACCCGCGTGGGCCAGATATTTTCAGCAACACCCGGTGGTCCCTGGTTGTGTTCCAGGTAATACTGTGTTGTGTCTGAGTATGTTTGATAGTTGGCGTCCGAACAGCTTTGGGAATGTGGATTCCAGGCTTTCCGCAGAGTGACCTCGTCACCAATTATCATGCCCATAGCCTCGTAGAAACCAGCTGCTCCGCAGTCATGGATGAAGCAGTGTGCCATCTCTTCATAGTATCCTATAACATGAGGCACGCCGTACTCATTCCACTCGGGCGTGTTATCTTCCAGGTTTGAGTAGTCATACCGAATTGTGCCTCGCCCATCGGTACCTCCCCAGAAGTACGGGCTTCCCGGAGGGTAGTGTTCGATTGAAAACCGAACCGACAGTTCGTGCCCCCCAAAAATATCTGAAAGGCTATCATATCCATTATTCAGATACTGGAAAATGACCTGGGAATGCTCTTCATATGTTTGAGGAACCCACATCTGGATGTTGTCGCTTTCAAGCAGGAGTCCGGGCTCGCCAATACGATTCGCGTATTCTTGCACAGAACCGACACCGTTAGGGGCATTTGGCTTGTCGGCATTCGCGCTTATGACATAGAGCAATGACAAAATGAGGAAGATGCAACATAAAAGGATATTGCCCTCAAGATATTCTTTGTCTTTCATTGAAGTTCTCCCCATTAGGGGGACAGCAAAAAGGGGTTTTTAAGGTGGATTTTTGAAATATTTAAAGATAATTTTTAATCCGTCTAAGGCTGAGAACAGACTGGATGGGTCCCCGGGTTTCTATTCCTTCCTGTTGTCTTGCGTGATAATAAGCACATAACTTCATCGCCTCTCACAGGTCAATAAAAAAGGTCATAGTGGGGTCGTTCTATGACATTTATGGTATAACTTGACATTATCGAAAGCGCCCATGACTTGTCGAGTTTCAGTGAGATTCATCGTCAAGTTCCGGGGTTATGAATTTTTGCATATTAAATAAACGACGGTTGTTTTCGGCGATGGGGCGTCAGGTAAGGACTGTCTGTTTCGATGAGGATTCGAGCCAGTGGGAGTGCTGCTGCCGTTTCCCGCAGAGCGGGGCGTTGCCGTTAAGGATTAAGAAGACCTTGATTGCTCGCCTTTTATTTATGCGGTGGCGCCGAGGAGGGTGCGCACTGTGCGCTGGTGGTCAGAAGCCCTAAATTGTTCAAAATAACTTTCGTAGGATTGGGGGAATTTCCCCAAATCCAACTATTTAGGGCGTCTGACCTCAATCCCTCAAAAATGGCAAAAGACTATTGGGAAAATGATTTTTCGAGGTATGCAACTACCTCATCTTCTTTAAGGGAGGTGCCCAGGTCAGGGCGGGTGGTATAGGGAGCCTCCCCCACCGCTTTTTTCCTTACACGGTAACGGAATGGCATAATCATTTTCCTCCTTTCGATTTATTGTCGGTTTTCACACCGTTTACTGAATTATCCTAAAGGGAATGTTACTGCTGTCAATAATTGTTTTCTCCATAAAGAAATTGTCCAACCTTAAGCCGTCTACATCTATCTCTGACTTCTTTAGTCATTTGAGGGAGTAGCTCGTCGTTGTGACATTTCTTAAGTATCTCATACCGGACCTCGTTGAATCCATTAATTACTCTTTCAATTTCCGCTCGATGCCATTTACTAATGTAACTCCTTAATTGTATCATTCGGTTTCGGCAACTTTTCAATAGTCTCCAACAAACTGGTTGGCGTCCAACCAAACTTGAATACTTGGATTTCTGCTTGTGTTTTTTCATAAAAGCATACTCCTGGCATTCATATTTCATTATCTCCAAATAGAAATAAAGTAACTCCCAGATGTCGTCACGCAAAGAAGTTTCATATTTGTGTAAAGGGTTATGATAAGTTAGATAGTTGTCATTTCTGATATTTTCAAGGTAGATGAGAAATTTTGATAAGCGGTGAAGGTAAAATCGAAGTTTTGGAGTAGCAAATATCCACTTGACTCGCGAAACGTCAGTCCCTTCCTTTGATTCTACAAAATAATAGTTTATAAACCATTGAAGCAATTCAGTAAGCTCATCTTGCGTATAACCGTAAATGGAGAAGTAGTCCAAGAAAACGGATTTTTTGCGCCTTTTTGCGGTTCCGAAGTAATTCATAGCACGATACTTGAGTAGAATTGGAAACCTTCCAGAAAGGGATGTTGGCCCCGGCGGGACTTCTCCGTTAAAATCAAAGATGTTCTGGACAAGAGATTCAGGGGTGTCTTTGTATATGTCTACAGAATGCTCGTTGATGGTGCCGAGCATTAACAAACGCAGAAATTCTTCGGAGCTTACTTTCTTCGTCCACGGTGGCCCCCACCTCTCAACCTTATAGAGTTTCACATTTGTGTAGAAATCAGAAACAATACGCGGCACATTTATATAGTGGGAACTTACAAGAGCCCTCACTATTAGCATAATGTCACGTACATTACTGTTTGCGAGGTCGTCCATCCATATCACGGTTCTCTCATCAAGGAGACATTTTCGCCATTTGTTAAGGAACTCCCTGTAACTTTTCATCACTATCTCGAAACCTTCAGCTAATTCTGGTAGAGGTAGCGAGTCTGGGGGATTTATGTCGAGCCAATCGGAAGCAAGATTAAAACGTCGTCTGAGTATGCCTGGAATGATAGGTGTTGTCATATGCATTGTCTTGAGATCATAATATGCTCTCATGCCTTCGAGTTGACCAAGATCATTCAGCGTATACTTGCGTAATGCCACAATACCGAAAACAGAACTAACATCAGCGAGAATCTCATTGAGATGATAAAAAACGCGTAGTTGGTTTTTTGCCGGATGAGTGTCAGCATTGTCAAAGACAAGTATAACTACGCAGTTTCTTTTCTTAGTTAAATATCTAAGGGCGCGATAAACAAACACTTTATTGTCTGCGGTTTCTCGTATTATTTCTCGTCGTGCTAAATCTGAGTCTTCGGCAAGTTCAATATCTACTTGGCGTTCAGCAATTTCTGCTTCACTAATCAAAGACCTAGCCTTCTTTGTCCCTAAGTCAGGAAATTTCTGAATAAGAGATTTTTTAAGTTGCTTATATATTTTTTTTATACTAATAGATTCCGATGGGGAGAAACCAACTTGAAAATCTACGAAAAGCATACAAGGGACATAATCTGGAAAGTCAATCTTGAGGGCCGTGGGAAAGACGAACTTTTCAAAATGCCGCAGCATGATGGTTTTGCCAGACCCTATTCGTCCCTGGATAATAAAGAAGCGCTTCTCTGGATCCACCTCCTCAGCATTCTCCGGGTCTTGCGCTGATTGGAGTTGTTTCCAAATCGCGTAAAAGAGGGAAACCTGAGCAGGGTCAAAAATCACTTGAGAGTAACGTTTCTTGAACTTTTTTGTCACCTTGATGGACCGAGAAGTGTGACGATTATAGAAAAGGTTGTCTGTATACTCTCTATACCAATTTAGCTCAGACTGAGCGTCTTCTGCTCTTGGACACTTTGGGGGCAGCCGTTGTGGTTCGTATAATTCTGGATATTTTAAGCAGATGTCCCGGTTGGGGAAAACCAAGTCCAAGCGTAGCCGTTGGTAAATCAGATTGGCAGGTAGGGTGGTGCTGTTTATACTATGTTTATAAGGCCCAATTTTTCTTCTTTTGTGCATCATTGTTGTACCTCCTCAATGTTCAAGCGGAATGGTATAGTAAGGGATAGAGGTTTACTTTTCGTTGCAAAGGAAGGCCGACAACGGATCTGAACTGGAATATTTCCTTCTACGTAGCATTTGGTTCGAGGCACGGATTCGATAAATAGGGGAATTTCAATCTCTCGTCTCTCATCGGGTTTCAGCATAAGATAGCCATTCGTTGTATAAGAGGATGGAATTCTGAGAAAAGGATCTTCGTCTATGATGCACGTACCACTGGTAATGTCAGTAACTTTCTCAATATTAGGAGTTCCAATGGAATACTGGAGCGTAATTGTTCTCCCAAAATTTAAACAAATAGTCCGCAAAGTTGCGGTCGCTTTAGTATTTACTGCACCAACGTACGGGATTGGCTCCAACTCATAACGGACAGGACGCAAGGGAAAACCAAGCGCAACAATAAGAGCTATGTTGAGTGTCAAAAGATTTCTAACGATTTCCCATAGATTTATCTGTACAAAAGTTTTTGAAAAGTAAGGCTGTATAACAATTGAGGCAATCAACAAACCGTTTGCTACGAGAATAGTAATAATGCTCCTAATTATGAGTTGTTTTCCTGTTGAACCAATTTGCATTATTGCCTCCAACCTCTATAACAATATATTACTAACATGTATGAGCACTTATGAGTATTGGATCGATCTTTAGTATTTATGAAATTGATTAAACTCCCCCAAACGTCCCAATTTGTAAATGCCTATGTAGCATCGCGATATGCTGATGGAGATTACTTCTTTGTAAGGTTTCTCCAGTATTTTCGACTCTTGTATTAAGTGAGCATCGGTGCTGTCAAGAAAATTGTCATCTTTAAACCATATAAGTTGCTCTGGGGCGGAGACTATAACTGGTCTGTGGAAGTTCGATGATATGCCGGAGTTTAAGGACAGTGTCAAGATGTCTCACGCAGGCGGCGGGGGGAAGACGGACATATACTTTGAGGATGGCGAGAATGATGCTCATATCCGCTGGGATTATGGACAGAATCGTTTTGAATTCAACAGTCCGCCCTCCAGAGGCGGGTAAACCTCGGGCGGAAGGAGTTCGGGCTATTGAGCATATCTGCGCCTATGCTATGTGCCCCCGCACCTTTTATTTATGCGGTGGCGCCGAGGAGGGTGCGTATGGTCTTTACTACCTCGCACGCCTTGGTGCGAATTTCTTTTTTCTTCGCTATCAGGTTGTCTTCGTTCACTGTGCTCGCTTTTATCTGAAAGTGGAAACGTAAGGCGTTCGATGTGCCGGAGGGGCGGATGGTTAGATATGTATATTGGTCGTTGTCAAAATAAAACCGGATGCCTTCATCGGGGAAACCTTCCCAGTTGATGGCATCGTATTTGCCGGTTTGATACACATAGGTAGATGTGGCTTTGAATCCGCAGATTTCGAGTTCGCCCGCTTTAGCCTTTTCGTGGAGCTCGAGCGCCTTTGTGAGGATGCTCTTCTTTTTCGTGTAGCCCTCAAGCCCTTCATATTCGCCGTCCATAGGGGCGGGTTCGTAATAGTTGAAGATAAGGCCGACATCGGGGTCGAGGTAGATTTCCTTATCCAGAATCTCGATGAGGGATGTGCCTTTTTCCTTTGCGTAAGCGGCGATTTCGGCAAGCAGTAGTGCGGCGAATGTGCCGTCTTTATCGCGGACGTGTCCGCCCTCGCCTAAAGAGAATTTGTCTTTTGGCGGTCCACCAAGAAGCGAAAAGCCGTTCGATTGCTCCATAGCGGCGACATTGATCGAGCGCTCCGGTCCGATTGCCATTGTCTCCATAATCACCGGGTCGCAGTACTCATCACCCGGGTTGACCTTGCCCTGAACGAGTTTCGGAATCTTCTCTTTTTCCCAGACCGTTTGCACGGCAGCGGCGAGCATCGCAAATCCCACCCAGGTGCGCACAACGCCAAGTCCGTATTTTCGCGCAAGCTTGATGGTTGCATCGGACGTTGTGTGTGATTGAACGATAAATTTCTTATCTGCATCCTGCACCTTGCCGTATTTTTCGACCTCGTAATTGAGGCGATACCACAGCACCAGGCACCAGGCGTCGTCTGCGGGCAGGAGGGCATAATCCTTGCCGCCGTAAAGTTCCCGCTGATTTTCTGGCACCTTGACAATGATGCCGCAGCGGTCTGCATCGGGGTCTGTGCCAATCAGGATGTCGAGTTTTTCAAACTCGCCGGGGTATTCCTTTTTGAATGCATTGACGGCGATTTCGGCGGCACGCGGGTCGCCCGGGTCGGGCTGTTGCTCCTTGCCCGGGTCGGAGCAAAACGCCGGGAAGAGTCCGTTTAATTCATCCATTGACTCAATTTTCATCGGTTCGCCGAAACCGACGCCTTTTAAGATTGAAGGGACGGCTTTGCGTCCGGCACCGTTAAATGCGCAGAAACCGATGCACAAGGGGTCGTCCTGTTTCCTTATTACGTCCGGGCGCAATAGAAAGCCCATCGTGTGCCTAACGTGGCGTTCGTGCATATTTATGAGGCGGTCTTCGCGCCCGACGTAATCAAAAGTCGGCAGTGGTTTTGCGCCACCCAGAAACCATAGCTGGTCGGGAACGGCATCCTTAAACTCGCACAACTCAATCTGCGCAGATGTTGCAGGTTTGATATATTTCTCATAAATCTCGTCGCGCTCCTCGGGGTCGAACTGTGAGCCATTCCCGCAGGAGAGTTTATAACCGTTATAGCGATAATCGTTATGCGATGCGCTGATGAGGATACCGGCATCGGCACGGACGTTCGGGATTGCAAATGTTACCTCCGGGTAGGGGCACGCCTCATCGAAGAAATATACCCTGATGCCGTAACCGAGAAATAATTTTGCAATAAGGTGGGCGAAGTCCTGACCCCTGATGCGGCTATCGTAACCGATGACGATAGCCTTCAAGCCCTTTTCCTGCATATAGCGCGCCACGCCGATTGATTTCAGCAAAACCACTTTGTCGTTAAACGTATTTGGACCTTTCAAGATACGTGCACCGATGCCGTCTCTTTTAAGTTTGAGTATAGATTCTTTATCGAAAGCCATCTTACCCCGGATGCCGCCTGTGCCGAATTTTATCTCCGAGACGAAGGCAATCGTAATGTCCTGCCATTTTTCGGCGCGAATGGCATCGCGAATGCCATCTTTCAAGCTGGGCGAATACTTGTCAATGTAAGAATCGGCAAGCCAGCTTAT
This sequence comes from uncultured Candidatus Sumerlaeota bacterium, assembly GCA_964526215.1. Taxonomy (GTDB): domain Bacteria; phylum Sumerlaeota; class Sumerlaeia; order MWCT01; family MWCT01; genus CAZGKP01. The sequence continues at coordinate 1,329 of CAZGKP010000169.1, read as the reverse complement.
GAGATTCGGCAGCACATTTTCAACGGCGAACTCATAATAGCCCCGTTCGATTTTGCCCTTCTTCAATTCCGCATCGAGATGGGACATAACACCGCTTCGAGCCTGTTCGAGGAGTTTGCCGTCTTCGGGAGACAGATTTTGTTCAGTAGCCATACTATAACCTTTCTCTTTCAGATAAAATCGGGAACGACTTTTATTGATGAAGTGCTGTGCCTGTCAACAATTTCTTTCCAGCCACCCGAAGTGAACAATTAAAGAAGTGTGGTGAGATTATGCTCTTGTTAAAAGTGCAATTTTCCCCGGATGTAGATTTTGATAGACTCAAGGGCGTGAATGTCAATTGTGCCGGTAATGAGGGGGAATACAGAATTGTTGTGAAAGAGCGGCTCATTTGCAATGTCGTGTTTTGCCGCCTTCAGGGCGTTTTGCCATTCTGTTGTGCCGGGGATGGGTGAATATTGGGCAAGGCGAGGGATGGCGCCGCAATCAATCACGAAATCTATCGCAGAGTGAATTTCCTCGAGACCCTGTCCGGGGAACCCAACCATTATATACACACCAATTTCGCGCATTGGAAATCCCGCGCGGTGTAAATTTTGAATTGCGCTCTTTATGTCTTCGGGAAAGACCCTGCGGTTCATTGTTTTTAATTTTGCGATGTCGGTTGTCTCAAGACTCAAACGGACGGTGCGAAAACCCATAGCCCGCATCTTTTCGGCGACTTCGGGCGCAATCTCGTTTGCAAAGAGACTGTTTGGTGCGTGAAATCTTACCTTTATTTGTCTCTTTATTATTTCGTCAGCTATCGGCAGAAAGTGCTCTTTCGGGCGGAAGAGGAGCGCATCATCGTAAAATGCAAAATCTTCTGTGCCGAACGTCTTCACCGCCCTCTCGATTTCATTCACCACGCGTTCAATGCTTTTTCTACGATAACGCTTAAACAAAATCCGTGTGGCACAATAGGTGCAACTATAAGGACAGCCTCGCGAAGTCTCCAGTGGCAGTGCTTTTTTATCGTAGAGCAATTCATAAGCAGGGTAGGGGAGGGCATCGAGTGTGGAAGAAATCGCCCCTTCGTAAAAACGCCCATCTCGAAAGACGTTAGAGTTGCCTTCTGGAAAGTGTTTTCTGCTAACATGCTCCCGAATTTCGCTCACCAATTTCACAATGTCATTTTCACCCTCGCCGACAAATACCACATCAGGCTTGCAGATGTCTTTAGAATGTTCCGGGCAGAGCGTCGCATACGTCCCGCCAAGGACTATCGGGACATCTTTGTGAACCTCTCTACAGACCTCCACCACGCGCTTCACCCCCGGATACCAATAG
>CAZGKP010000168.1:3471-9167 GCA_964526215.1 uncultured Candidatus Sumerlaeota bacterium | reverse complement strand
TTCGTGATTGATTCGACCTCGATAATCATTTTCTACCTCTTGTCATGCGCATCATCATAAGTGGCCCCCCTGGGGGCCTGGGACTGTTATCCTTATTCTTTGCCCAGCGGCTCTGGAGTCCTTTGTCGGAAACGAGCACAGTCTCACCTTCTTCCAGCCCCTCCAGAATTTCCACACGAACGCCATCATTAATTCCCACTTTTATCTCTCGCATTTCTTCCTTTTCTATACCATTTGCCCGCAGGCGGACAAAGTGCTGATCCCCACGACGCTTGACCGCCTTGGCGGGAAGGAGAAGAGCGTCCGGATTCTCGGCGGCAATGATTTCCACGTTGGCGGTCATCTCTGGTTTTAGCTTTTCCTTTCCCTTTCCATGTAATTCGATCTTTACTTCAAAGGTTACGACGTTGGAAACATTCTCGCCCTTTGTGGCGATACGCACCACTTCTCCCTGGAAAGAACTATCGGGAAAGGCATCGGCCGTAATGGAGACATGTTGTCCCACTTCGACCCGTCCAATATCGCTTTCATCCACCGAGGCAAGAACGAAAACACGGGAAAGATCGGAAAGAGTCATCAGGGTCGTGCCACCGCCCACGTTGCTCATAGGAGAGGATATGATTTGACCGATTTGCACGTTTCGCTGCGCGACCACGCCACTAATAGGTGCGTAGACTTTTGTATCTTCGAGACGTTGCTCATCCATTTCTAAGGCAATCTGATCACTTTCTACTTGTGCTTCTGCCAGAATAACGTCTTGGCGCTTGACTTCCAGAGCCTCCTTTTCAATCTCAATTTCTTTCAGACGGATTTGTGCATTCTCCAACTCGACGGCGGCAAGCGTGGCTGCGGTCTGCGCCGTTTCATATTCTTCTTGGCTCACCCGCTTACTTTCGAGCAACCGTCTCATACGTTCAGCTTTTGCCCGGGCATCCTCATGTTGCGCCTGAGCGGAGCGCAGATTGGCTTCTGCCTGCTTCTCATCATTCCCCAATTTCTGCTCCGCTGTCTTCAGGTTCTCACGTGCCTGAACGAGTTTAGCCTGGGAAGAAGCAAGCTGCACCTTGGTCTTCCTGACGCTGCGCTCTTCGTCCTCAGGATCCAGCTCAGCCAGCAGAGCTCCCTTCTCGACAGGGTCGCTGACGTCATAAGGAAGGGTGGTAATTTCACCGCTGGCTTTGCACATGATTTCCACGTCTAAACTGGAAACCACGCGGCCTGTGCATTCGGTGCTGAGCTTAATAGGACCACGCTCCACTTTCACCGTTGAGTCTTCTGCAACAGCCGCCGCTTTGTCATTTTGGTTGTGATTCCAGACAAAATAGCCAACGGCGATTGCAGCACAAACAACGACCAATACGACGATCTTTTTCATCTCTCTCTCCTATTCAGTTTTTGTACCTATACCGCGCCGATCCAGCAAAGTCCCTTCAGTGTGGTAAAGCGCGGTAAGCGATTGAATGTAGCGTATTCTGGCGGTCACTTCGTCCACCTGTGCCTGAATCAGGTCTCGATGCACCTGCAACACGTCCAATGTTGTGGACTTCCCAACCCGAAACCGGTCCTGCTCGACACTCAGTTGTTTTTGCCTGCTTCTGACCTCTTCCTGTGTGGCTGGAATTCTTTCCCATTGTCTTTGCACTTCGATGACGGCACTCCGAACATCAGCTTCAAGAATTTGTTCAAGATTTTTGATGGTAGCTTCGGACTGTTTCTGTTCGAATTGCGCCCGCTGATACCTTGCTCGTTCCGCTCTGTTGAAAGGCGCCATCTCAAGGGAAAGGCCGACCTCATAATTGTCGAAGTTGCTATCGTCCAGATATCGGGTTGCACCACCATAGGAAGCGCCGCTGCTGAGCCTGCCGTAAGAGGCAAAGGCATCGAGTTTTGGAAGTAAGCCGTTGCGTGTTTGGATTACCTCCAGATCGCGGTTTGCCAGGTCGAGTCGGACTTGGGCTAACTCAGGTCGGTAAAGGTCTGCAAGTCTGGCGCTGATGCCCGGATTTACATCAACTTGCTCAATCGCCGGAGGGTCCACCGGTTGAAAGGTAAGCGCCCACTGAAACTCATGTTCCGGATTCAGGAGACGGATTAATTCAATGGTACGGGTCTTGACGTCCGCTTCCGCATCGACCAAATCCGCCTGACGCGAAGCCAATTCAGCCTTGGCTGACACTTCGGCGTCTGGAGACAACTTGCCAACTGAAATATAGTCTCGGTTCATTGCCAGTTGTTCTTCAGCCAATTGGACGGCGAATTGGCGAATCTTTAAAGTCTCATAAGCCAGCACCAGTTCCCAGTAGGCATTGTCGACCTGCCGCGCCAGGTTGATGACAAACCCCCGAAGTATATGCTGGCTGATGGCGGCTGCGTTCTTTGCCTGGCGCAACGTGACCAGATTGACATCAAGTCCCGCGCCCCGCAGCAAAGACTGATTGACCCCGACCGACCAGGAGCCTGTGTATTTCCAATCAGATGAAGAAGACCGACTTCGCAAAATGCCACCAGAAAGGAAAACTTCCGTTCCCGTCGGCAGAAACTCGGTAACTCTGGCACTTGATTGAAACTCTCGTGAGACAACAGAATTTGGCTCTTTATTCCCGGAGGAAGTCACTGGCTGTGTATCCCTGCCGTAGGAAGCCGTAGCGAGAAGGTTAGGGTCAAAGGCGGCGCGGGCCTCCGGGACATACGTGGCGGAGATGCCTGGCGCAAACTGTTCCACGGCAAGGGAGCGATTCCGTGCAAGGGCAGTCAAGATTGCCCCATCCCTCGTCAGGGTCACCGTGGTGCCCTGTTCAGCGGTGAGCGCGGCTCGTCCTTCTGCCAGAACTTGTTTCGCTTCAGCCAGAGCGATTTGTAACGACGCAGGTGGCGAAACCGCCTCGGGCGTCCAACGAGGAACGTAAGCGCAAGAAGTTAACAACAGGAGCAAGAACACAACTCCGGTACCCAAAAGAACCATTCGCTCTAAGTTCAAACACATCCTTTTCATTCTTTACCTCTTTTATTCTTTCGTTCTTCTCCCCCTAACTTCCGCTGGGGATTGCCAACTCCATAAAGGAAAATCTCCAGCACAACAGAAAGCGAAGGCGTTTTTTCAGGGACTGAAATAAAGTCCCAATATCTCGTCCGCATTAAGACCATCAGGAATCTGGCGAGCACTTCAGCATCCACGTCAGACCGTACAAGCCCCTGTGCAACACCATCGGATAATACCTCGGTAATCACGCCATCGAGCTTCTGGCGTTGCTCATCCCAACGCTTTCGTTTGTCGCCACGAAAAGAATGCATCCTCTCTTCATGGTGGTAATGCATACGCATCATGGGTTTCCTATCTTTGAAGAAACTATGGATGAGCCTACATATGGCAAGCAGTTTCTCCTCGAATGGCGTATCCGTGGGAATCTTTCTTCGAAGGAGATTTATCAACTCGTTGATTCTGAACATTTCCGCCTGGAAGAACAAATCGTCCTTGTTCTTGAAGTGCAGGTAGATCGCACCTTTGCTAACCTTTGCGACCTTTGCCACTTTATCCAGGGTAACCTCGTGATACCAGCGGTTGGTGAAGAGTTTCTCTGCCGCCTTCATAATCTTTACGCGTTTATCCTTACGAACCATAACCAGGCTCCGTTACAGTACTGACTGGTCAGTATCGCTATGGTAGCAATACTCGTGCCACTAACGACCATTGCGATAAATTATTTCCAAACTTGCTGTATCATTTGTAATATCAACAATGTAAAATTTCGCCAAACGGTTGCCAGAACCAGGGATACATCCCATCGGCGTTCTATAAGGAACAACGAAGAGGAAAGTATCGCACGTTGAGTGGCACAGTAAGTCATTCATAATTAGTATTCGTCAAGGAGAAAAGGAGTTCTCCCGACGACTTTTTTCTTAAAGAATTTATTTTTCTATTGACGCAGCTCTCCTCACATTGCGTATGTTTAGGTAGTTTTTAGTAAAAAGTAATAATAAATTCCGCTCAAAATTTCCAACTTTTTTCATAATTATAACTAAGATGGGAAAAGGGCTGAGAAAATCCCGCCAGTCGGCGGCTCTGTATACGGTTTGGAAACATGGGAAGATTTCGCGTGGCAAACTCGCACGTGTTCTCGACCTTAAGATTTCTGCTATCTCTATTTTAGTAGGGGACTTAATCAGGTCGGGGAAAGTTATCGAGGGTGGGGTTGCAGATTCCACCGGCGGGCGTAAGGCACGACTCCTGGAGATTGCTCCATCCTGGGGATGGGTCATCGGGCTGGAGCTTTCGTCCAGGGGTATCGTTTCTGCCGCATCGGATATGAAGGGTTCCCTGTTTAATCTAAAGAGAAGTCCTTTTGCCAGAGATTGGAATCGAAAGAAGATATTACAGCGCATAATTACGTCTTTGCGTTCACAGATTGGATATGCCCACCGTCGAGACAGAAACCCAATATACCGCATCGGGATAGGCATATCGGGGCTGGTGGATGAGACTTCGGGAGTCTCTATCGGTTTCCCGCGACTGGGTGACTGGAGAGATGTCCCTTTGAAGAGTCTTATCGAGAAGGAATTTGGCATCCCCGTAGTGGTTGAGAACCGCATCACCGCCACTACCCTTGCCGAGCATCTATTCGGCGACCATAAGAATGCAAAGGATGCGCTTTTCTTCCACCTTGGACCGGGTCTTGGTATGGGTATTGTGCTGAATGGAAAGGTGCGGCGAGGGACAAAATGGAGCGTGGGCGAGTTCGGGCACATCGCCGTGATTGAGGATGGTCCGCTATGTTATTGTGGATGTAAGGGATGTCTGGAGAGCATAGCGTCTGATTTTGCGCTCGTTGCACAGGCAAAGGAGGCAATCAAAAATGGCGTGAATACACGCATACTTGAGTTCACGGGGCAAGACGGTGAGATAACGTCAAGGGCGATATGTCAGGCGGCAGCCGATGGAGACCGTCTGGCTCACGGGTTAATTGAGAAGGCGGGATATTATCTCGCCACAGGTGTGGCTAATGTCCTGAACGTTCTTGGCCCGGAGGTTATCCTTTTCGCCGGGACGATGGTTGAGAGGTGCGATGCGCTTCTGGATTGTATCAAGCGCAACCTGCGTGTGCACACGCTTGAATATATAGAAGAACACGTGGAGATAGCACGGGCAACTTTCGGTAGCGAGGGAGGAATACGTGGAGCGCTTATACTGGCTCTCCACGATTTTTATTCCAACCCGGAAGTCTCAGCCCCCTCGCCGCGAAAAAAGCGTAAGCCCACCGATGGCGCATCCTCGGTGGGCAGATGACACAGATTATGCAGTGGATGCAAGCATCCGAGTCAAATACCTCAATTCTAACTCTCGGAGGGGAAGTAATGAACATTAACGCTCTTATCGGTGGTGTGATTGAGTCCTCGGAGATTATATCCGCGGTGAGTAAGGTAAAAAGCCCTAAAGGGAAGAGTGTTATCTTCGGAGATAATGTCCGCCCGCTCAAAGCCGGGGAGATAGAGGTGCTTAAAGCCAACGGGAATTTTTTCCCCAATTGGGCGGACGTTCTGGTTGTGCCCGATTTCAATCCTGCCCGCATCTTCCGGTCGAATCTCTTCGGGAAATGTATCCTTGGGGCGTTTCAGAAGACTCAAATTGAAGCAGATGATGGCATTTCCTATCCGGCGGGGATTTACAACAGCACCCTTCGTGATTGTGAGATTGGCTCTGA
>CAZGKP010000168.1:0-3461 GCA_964526215.1 uncultured Candidatus Sumerlaeota bacterium | reverse complement strand
GCTCAATCAGCGATTATGTGGTAATGAACGGAGCGGTTGTGTTCAATTGCGCCAGTATCATCGGTGGCGAGACAGCTTTCGGCAATGGTGAGGAGATTGCAATCGCCATAGAGACGGGTGGGCGCGAGGTATTGAGTTATGCCGAACTCACCATACCTGTTGCAGAGGCAGTGGCTGGCAATCGCGCCGATAAAGCGCTCCAGCAAGGATATAAAGACTTCATTTCCCGATACGTTTCAAAAGTGAAATCGCCGAAGGGCATTATGTGTGAAAAGGCGGTTGTGCGCAATACCCCCAAAATCGTGAAGACGTTTGTGGGCGAAGGCGCGGTGATTGACGGCGCAACCCTCGTTAGCGAGGTAACGATGCTTTCAAATCCCGAAGAACCGGCGCGCATCACAGATGGCGCATTTGTCCGAAAGTCAATCCTGCAATGGGGTTGTGAGGCAGAATCTATGGCAATCGTGGATAAATCTGTCCTCACCGAACATAGTTATGCAGAGCGGCACGGCAAGGTTACCGAATCCATAATCGGACCAAACACAGGAATTGCCGAGGGTGAATGCACCGCCTCTCTTTGCGGTCCATTTGTGGGTTTTCACCATCAGGCGCTGCTGATTGCGGCATACTGGCCCGAGGGCAAGGGGAACATCGGCTATGGCGCCAACATCGGCTCGAATCACACCGGCAAGGCGCCCGACCAGGAGATATGGTGCGGGGAGGGGACATTCTTCGGGCTTGGCGTGAATATCAAGATGCCGACCGATTTCTCCCGCGCTCCATATTCAATCATCGCCACAGCGGTGAATGCCCTGGGGCAAAAGGTCGAGATGCCATTTTCTCTCATAAACACTCCCGCAGCACGTATCCCCGGAATCTCACCCGCATACAACGAGATTATGCCCGGATGGGTCCTTTCGGACAATATCTTCAGCATCCGGCGCAACGAAGGCAAATATAAGAAACGCAACAAGGCAAGGCGCACAAGATTTGTATTCGAGGTCTTCAGACCCGACATCGTGGATTTGATGATAGAGGCGCGCTCACGCCTTGCCGCCATCTCCGAGCCGAAGGATTATTACATCGAAAAAGACATAAAGGGCATCGGCAAAAATTATATGAGTGAACGCTCCCGCAAAAACGGCATCGTCGCTTACACCTTTTACATTCAGTATTATGCCTTGAATGGATTAAAGAAGCGTGTGGCGGAGCTGATAAATACGGGAAAAACAGATGAGGTTGCAAATGTCCTTGAAACACAGAGCCATAACGCACGCTGGGAACACGAACGAAAAATCCTGCTGGATGAATTTGAAGAGAGAGATGTTGTCGCATTGCTCAAGAAACTCGCCGATATGGCTGAAAAGATCGCCACAGATGTTGAGAATTCCAAGGCAAAGGACGATAGGCGAGGGGTGCGGATTATCCCCGATTATGCCGATGCACACGAGTCTGCAAAGGATAATGCCTTCGTCAAGCAAACCTGGCAGGAGACCGAGAAGGAGAAAAAAGGGATAGAGGAATTAATCGCGAAATTGGGCAATCTGTAAGCGCACTCTTTGCCATGAATTTGCCAAATTTTGCGAGTTAAAAATGCCATAAAAAGGGAGGAAGATGTTATGCCCTTCAAGGTAATCATCACGAAAGACTACGAGCAAATGAGTCTCGAAGCAGGGAAAATTGTTCTTACGGAGTTGAGGAAATTTAAGCCATCTCCTCATAAGAAATATTGTGTCCTCGGGCTGGCGACTGGGAACTCCCCAATAGGTCTGTATCAGTATCTTGCCGACAACCAGAAAAAATGGAAGCCCCAGAATGTCCTTTCCTTCAACCTGGATGAATATGTCGGTCTGCCCGGTGAGAATGCACAAATGCGCGCCCTTCACCCCGAATCCTATTCCTTTTTTATGATTCAACGGCTCTTCGGCAAGCTAACGGGAAAATTTGCCAGGACATACGTCCCCTTCGGCACACTCATCGAGCAACCCGAGCTCATAAAGGCACTCAAAAAATCAAAATCTGATTATGAGATGAAAGGGACGGACAGAGGTAAAGCCATTGTCATAAAGCCATCTGCAATGAACCCTTATCTGAAATGGATTAAGAAAGAGATACTGGATGCATACCAGAAGACGATTAAGAAGGCTGGCGGTATTGACCTGCAAATAATCGGCGTGGGCGGACGTGGGCACGTTGCATTTCACGAATCCGGCATACCGCTCAATCTGAAAATGCTCTTGGTGAAACTTGACAAGAACACCGTTGAGAACGCCGTAAAAGACAGGCACTTTGCCAGCGTCAACGATAGTCCGCATTACGCCATCTCTATGGGTGCTGCGCTTGTGTATCAGGCGAAAACCGTTCTCCTGCTTGCAAACGGTAAACGCAAGACCGGCCCGATTGCCGAATCTCTGCTCGGACCCGTTACTGCCGATGTCCCCATATCATACGGTCAGAAATTTGCCGGAGCAAGAGGAAATATGATTTACGTCATAGACAAGGCTGCCGCAAAAGGCATTCTGGGAAAAGAGAAAGAACTTAAGGCAAAAGGCATCAGGATTATTAACAAGGCGAAGTAAATCTTTTTCAGGTTTGCGAAATCAGAATGTGGGTGGTGCTTTTGGGCACCGCCTGTTTTTTTATGCGCGAGGTGGAATGAGCAGGACATTCTTGTCCGCGTATCTACGATATGAACACTGTCTAATTTACTTTTTACCGATGCATCCCGCCAGGGGCGCGCCTGCGGCATGTCTGGATTTGGGTCACAATATAGCATCTCCATAGTTAATTTTCAAAGTAGCGCATAAAAAAAAGAGGGACGCGTGTTGCGCCCCGCAGGGAATGAGAAATTTCCTCTCGCGCGTTTCGCGCGTTATTTCGATGTTTACTTTGATTTGCTTTGGCTTTGCCTCTTCGGCGAGAGGAAGAGTTACATTGAGGACACCATCCTTGAATTTCGCCTTTACGTTGTTGCGGTCAATGGCAGATGGTAACTCGAAGGAACGCTGGAATGAGCCGAACTGTCGCTTAATTTGATAGCAGTTGCCTTCCTTGACCTCTTTCTCTTCTTTCTTGTTGCCTTTCAGGGTAACGATGTTATCCCGGACGGTGATGTCAATGTCCCCCTTAGCCATACCGGGGAGGTCAGCCTTAAGGATGAAATTTTCATCCTCTCTGGTAGATGTCCACAGAGGGGCTCCAGGCAGGCATTTCGGTTGCCCTTCTGTGCCCGCACGAGAGGCTGAAGAGTTTGTTGATGTTGTTCTGCAAGTCGAGCAGGTCGGCAAATGGGTCCCATTCCCGCCTTGGTCTCCAACGGAGTTTATCTGCGCGGGTTGAGCTTCTTAAAAAAGGGAGGGAGTCCTAATCTTTGATCAAATGGTCGGGAAATTATTTGTTTTGTGGGGGAGGGGTGCATCTCCCGAATTCGGGAGAAGGATTGACTTGTAAAAGTTCCTGTA
>CAZGKP010000167.1:0-9211 GCA_964526215.1 uncultured Candidatus Sumerlaeota bacterium | reverse complement strand
TCCTTCCCGCATACGCCCCTGACCGTGCAACCCGTGCCCATTGCTGTCTGGGAACATTGATAGCAAAACATCTTCAGTGCTTCTTTCTGTGCCATTTCCCCGACATCCCGAATATTTTAAGATTTAACACAATTTGTGAGTTTGAGCGTCCAATCCGCCGCAGGCGGAAACTTTGAACGGGCTAACGGGCTCAACGGACAAACGGACTCAACCTAACCCTCTTTGATATACGTTGGGGCGGTTTTGGGCGCACGCCCTCGCTTGACTTCGTGATAATAGGCATACGTCATAGGCTCTTTGTCATTCAGAATCTCGGCATCTATCACTTTGCCGACAAAAATTGTGTGGGTACCAACATCCAGCTTGTCTATAACTTCCACCTCGAGGTAACCAATGCTGTTGTCGAGAACTATCGGGGCGCCGGTCACCCCAATCTTATACTCCACATCCTTGAATTTATCAATATCCCTGCCGGATTTGAAGCCAAACTGACCGATGAATCTCAAAGGTGTTTCTACGGATAGTATGGAGACGCTAAAAACCTCGGAATCCCCGATAAATTCGTGAGTCAGGTTTTGAGTATTTATGCTTACGGCTATGGTTGGCGGCTCGGCAGTAACCTGAAACACCGTATTGGCAATCTGTCCGTTTAATTTATCGCCTTTCTTTGAGCTCACGATATATAGCCCATAACTAATCTTCCACAAGGTCTTAAGATTCATTTTTCCCCCTCATCTTTCTCGAACAATCTTTGCAAATCCCCTTAAAGAACAGTTGTACCTCTTGTATCCGGTGAGCCCCTATTTTTGTCAGGCCAAAACAGGGGCATTTAACATCCACATCGAACACTCTGTCGCACTTTATGCAGCGGAAATGTGCATGTGGTGGAGAAGTTCGGTAATCGTATCTGATTTCACCACCTGTTATAGTCAGGGCAATTGCCAGTCCTTTTTCTACAAAGAGATTCAGGGTGTTGTAAATAGTCGCCTTTGAGATAGTGGGGATGTCTTTTATGAGGTCGTGATGCATCGTATCCACAGTTGGATGTGTCAGATGCGTAGCAAGGTATTCCAGAACCTTTATTCTATGGTGTGAAGGGCTTATGCCATCCGCCAATAAATTTTTTTTGAACTGTTCCATATTTATACACAATCAAAAACAAGATTGGTTCTAAAACTGTTCCCAATCAAAGTCAAGAGGGAATCTTAATTTTTTTTCATCTCCAGCCCCGGGACAAGCGGAACCAAATCCATAAGGAAGCCCGGAAGCCATAATTACCACTTTGCTTTTTCCCGGATTCATGGTTTCCTTATAAACAATTCTACGACACCGAGTATTACAATCTTTTATCCACTTTGAGGGTAATTTCAGTTGTGAGGGACTAATAAAGAAAAAAGAGGGCTGGCTGGGGGGAGGGCTTGCCCGCATCGAGGATTTTTACGTCATCTATGCGCCAGCCGAGTATCTCCGGGTGCTCTTCGGTATTGAAAAAGTGGTAATAGTTGAAGCGAAAGCGGATGCGCCTGCCCCGCCATTTGCCGAGATATATCGTCTGTGTATGCCAGGGGGCGTGAAACATAGTAAGCCTGCCCACCTCCTCCCACTGGCTTTCCCCCTCCGCCTGCACTTCAATGTGTCCCTGATTTGTGAATCGCTGAAATCCGAAAAATTCATACTCCTGAGACCAGGCGAGGTATGGTTCGCTGTCGGATGCGAGGTCAATCCAGGGTGAGATAGCGGCATCATTGTCCAGAGGAGAATGAGGTTTTTCGTGATGGGCGAGGAGTCGCTTCCCGCTCAGCGCGGCATCCGGCGACGTTGGGATGTCCCAATCGGATGTCGAGATGTTCCAATCGGGTGCGCCATCCTCAAAGTCCTCATAATAAATCGTGTGTGCGGGGAGTGTGCGTGCCGATGCAATATTGGAGAGAGGCGAGGGATTTCCGCCCTCATCCAGCGAGCGCGCCGCAAAGAAATAAGGCATCCCCGGTGATAGGGCGGAAACCTGAACGATTCGAGTCTCTCCCGGCTTGCCGGTTTCTATCAAGGCGCCGATGGGGTGAGCATCCCACCAGTTTTGCGGCGTGATGTAAAAAGCTGCACGGCGCACTTCGATTGTCTTCACCTTATCATCAGGCTCATCATCAGCCGGAAGTGAAAATTGCAATGTGGCGGTCGTGAGCCCGATTGCCGTTACACACAGGTCGGTTATGGGCGCCGGTGGAGAGCCGTCATCAGAAAAGAGATTTCCCGCATTTAATAACCCGCCGGATAGCGATACGGTTTCGAGTATCTCAACGGGTTGGGCGCTGCCAATAACGCGGTTGCGGATTTCCTCGGGGGATAGATATGGGTCCGCCGAAAGCAAGAGCGCCGCTGTGCCCGTAACGTGTGGCGCAGCCATAGATGTCCCGCTATTGTTGCCATAAAGTTGCGGGGCGGGTAGTGTGCTGTAAATACTCGAGCCGGGTGCGCAAACCGATACCAGCGGACCGAAGTTGGAATAGTGTGCCTTCGTTCCAGAAAGGGTGGATGCGGCAACCGAGATGATGTTCGGCAAATTGTGACAGGCGGGATAAATGGGGTGCTCGACTGTATTTACGAGGTCGTTTCCGGCGGCGGCTACGAAGAGGATGCCTCGCCGATTGCATTCACGGATTGCGTCTTTAATGGGGGGAGAGGGGATGGTGCCACCCCAGCTGGCGTTTATGACATTGACCTCCTGCCCCAGGACATAATCAAAGGCAGCGACGATGACTTCATCTGTAGTTTCGCGTTCCTGAAATACCTTGAGCGGCATAATGTTTATGCGCCAGCACACGCCGCTTACGCCGATGCCGTTATTCCCTCTTGCGCCAATGATGCCCGATACGTGTGTGCCGTGTCCCAGGGCGTCATCGGGGAGATTGTCATCATTAATAAAGTCCCAGCCGATTGCATCATCTATGAAGCCATTTTTATCGTCATCAATTCCGTTATCGGGGATTTCGGCGGGGTTGTGCCACAGGTTTGGGGTGAGGTCGGGATGCGTCGAATCGATGCCGCTATCAATGACGGCGACAATGATTTCGGCGGTGCCGGTTGTGATGTCCCAGGCGCGAGGAGCGTCAATGTCGAATTCGGGATGGTCGGCATAATACAACGCCCACTGCCAGGTGAGAAATTCGGGGTCATCCGGGAACGTATCGAAGAGTGTGATGCGGGTAGGAAGTGAGATATTTTTAATGCCGGGGCGCATTTTAAGTGAAGCGGCAAATGCGGCATCGGAGGTGCCGGACGGGGGAGCCCACGACTCCCAGCCAATATTCGTAAATGAGCGGATGCGTTGTGCTCCTTCTTTTAAGAGCGTTACACGTGCAGATGTGCCTGCACCTTTAAGCGATTCATCGAATCGGATAAGGACTCCGGCTGACAATCGGGTGCTTATTGAAAAAGCACCCAGGAGAGCGATTGCTATGAAAAAAAATCTGCGCTGCAAGTTAAATCTCCTTTTATTTGAAATTATGAGAAAAGAATCTATGAAGGTGTCAAGTAACGTATTTGCCAATCAGGGTAATTTTTTTCAAATTTTTGTTGCAAACGCATTCAGTCTCGAGATATGAAATATATATAATATCTAATCTCTTGTAAAAGGAGGTGAGAGAAATGAAAAAGAGAGGATTTACGTTAATTGAGCTCTTGATAGTGGTGGCAATCATAGCGATACTTGCGGCGATTGCGGTTCCAAACTTCCTCGAGGCACAAGTCCGCTCAAAGGTCAGCCACGGTTGGGCAGATATGCGCTCCTGCGTGACGGCACTTGAATCTTACGCGACGGACCATAATGCCTATCCCCCGATGGCGGACGTTGGGAGCGGACACGTCTGGGCTACATATGATGCCGATTTCCACTCCCGTATGCCCAGCTACTTGACAACTCCAGAGGCTTATATGACCAAGCTCCCTCATGACCCATTTTTGGAATACCATCCAGGGTTTCCAATTGCTGGTTTCCGATATGTCTATTTTAATATGAGAGAGCATCTGGCGGCGTCACCAACAAGCTCAAGATGGAATGCCCTGAAGCACTGGGAAGGTGATTGGTTAACCTATGGTGTTGGACCGGATAAGGATGCGTGGAATACAATGGGCTATGGTGACCCCCAGTATGTCTATATCAATTATGACCCGACAAACGGAACTGTTAGCATTGGGAACATCTGGCGCACACAGAACCACGTTGACCATCTCGCTCGGGAACGAAATGATATGTTACCCCCTTATCACTGATTACGTTGACTGCTTGGCAAAAGAGCGGGGCAGTATCGCAGCTTGCTGAGGTTTTGCATAAGGAGAGGTCGTCAAGCGTGCTGGACTATTTGTTTTTCCAGCACGCTTTTTTTGTCCCCACCATCTCCTTGTGCGAAAGCCCTTCACCCGAATTTCTTTCACCGTCTGTGGGTGAGGAGGAATTTGAACCCCTGCCAGTAGGCGCGGAATTGCCTTAAACGTAATCCCTTTGCTCGCGGCTCAAATAACATCCACCCGACTTCATAAGGTAAGAATTTCGTCAACACCTCCCATAATGAATAATTCTTGATTACAAATCGGATGCGGTTCCTGTAATACATCTCGTAAAATCGCCTGCTGAGTTTTTTTAATGCAGGCGATTCGTAATGATAAAGAAGCGCCTCTGGAACATATATCACTTTCAGCCCGTGCTTGTGCGCCTTGTAACACAGGTCGGTTTCCTCGTAATAAGCGGGGACGTAATCCTCATCGAGTCCGCCAACTTGTTCCAGGAAACTGCGTCTCACCGCCAGCGCCGCACCTGTAACATAATCCATCTCACACTGCTCATCAAACTGTCCTACATCCTCTGCGCCGTTTCCCCGATGGTCGCTCATCCCGTTGGGATAAAGTATGCCGCCTGCGTGCTGGATGCGGTGCGAGTTGGGATAATAAATCTTGCAACCGGCGATTGCCGCTTTCGCATTGGACATAAGCGCATTAACGAGTGTCTCGAGCCATCTCTTCGTAACAACGGTGTCGGGGTTGAGGAAAACAATGACCTCGCCCGAAGATGCGCGCCACCCGACATTATTCCCACCTGCGCACCCTAAGTTC
Source organism: uncultured Candidatus Sumerlaeota bacterium (assembly GCA_964526215.1). Lineage (GTDB taxonomy): Bacteria > Sumerlaeota > Sumerlaeia > MWCT01 > MWCT01 > CAZGKP01. Next base: position 4,105 of record CAZGKP010000167.1, on the reverse strand, counting down.
TCCTTATTAGTGATGATTTTAGGTTCTGGCGAAAAACTTAAAGCCGCAAGCCGCGCAAGTGTATGGTCCCTCGATGCATTATCTACAACGATGATTTCATAATTCGGGTAGGTCTGATTGGCGAGGCTCTCAAGGCAGGTCTCGACAAACTCCGCACTGTTATATGTGAGGATGACAATAGAGACGAGAGGTTTCTTTTGTTGCAAATTCACTGTCGCCGAGCCACGGCTTTAATTCTATAATTTCTCCGGTAAAAGTGAAGTTACCTAAGGCGATCCAGCCGACTCAATAAAGGAAGTAGGCGTAAGCATTACTTATTCTGTATCAGTCGGAAGTCTTCTTTGTTCCTTTTTACTTTTATCTCCAATTCTTTCAAATTATATTCCTTTTCTGCCATTCTAACCCGGATTTCATGAAGTCCAGCCATCATATCATCTACTTCACCTCTTGAATTTGTGAATTCTCTGGCGATACTTTCTCGAACTTCTACTTGATAGAACTTGCTAGAGTAGGGCATATACATCACCTCTCTAAAACATCGCAGGCTCAATGATTTCATGCAGTTTTAATGCTTTTTGCCGAGGTGCTTTTGCAACGTGAAGACGTCTTTATCACCGCGCCCCGAAAGACACACTACGATAATTGCCCCTTTCTTTACCTTCGGGACGAGTTTCTTGAGATACGCTATTGCGTGTGCGGTCTCAAGTGCACAGATGATGCCTTCTGTCCTTGAGAGGAGTGCGCACCCCTCAAGCGCCTCCTTATCTGTAACGCTTACGTATTCTGCACGACCGGAGACGTGATAAAAGCTGTGCTCCGGTCCGACGCCCGGATAATCAAGCCCCGCAGCAACAGAGTGTGCGGGCGTTATCTGCCCGTCTTTTGTCTGGAGGACGTAGCTCTTGCTGCCGTGAAAGACGCCAACCTCACCCAGGATGATTGATGCGGCGTGCTTGCGAGTCGAAAGCCCGAAACCCGCCGCCTCGACTCCGTGAAATTTTATCGAGAGATCTCCGTAAAACGGGTGAAATAATCCGATTGCATTGCTACCCCCACCAACACAGGCAACCAGATGGTCGGGGAGTCGCCCCTCTTTTTTTTGAATCTGACGTCGTGTCTCTTTGCCAATGACGCACTGGAAGTCGCGAACAATCATCGGGAACGGGTGTGGACCCACAACCGAACCGATTATGTAATGAGTGTTGTCCACATTAGCCATCCAGTCGCGCATCGCCTCATTTGTGGCGTCTTTCAGCGTGCAGGTGCCAGCTTCTACCGGGATGACGCGCGTGCCCAGAAGTTGCATACGGAAAACATTTAGTTTCTGTCGCTCAATGTCTTCAACACCCATATAGACATCGCACTTCTGTCCGAAGAGGGCGGCGACGGTAGCAGTGGCGACGCCGTGTTGTCCCGCGCCTGTCTCGGCTATGATGCGGGGTTTACGAAGGTGTTTTGCCAGTAGCGCCTGACCGAGTGTGTTATTTATCTTATGGGCGCCGGTATGGGCGAGGTCTTCGCGCTTCAGATAGATTTTAGCGCGCCCGCCCAGGGCTTCAGAGAGGTGGCGTGCAAAATAAAGGGGTGTGGGACGTCCGGCGTAATCGGCAAGGAGCGTATTCAACTCGCTCTTGAAAGCGGTGTCATCCTTTAGCCTCTTGTATTCCGTTTCCAGTTCGATAAGTGCGCGCATCAGGGTCTCTGGGACATAGCGTCCCCCGAAGGGACCGAAGTGTCCTGAACCATCCGGGCGCGCAATTTTAACACTGAGATGCATCTGGATTCCCAATCCAAGCTTTCTCTGAAAATTAGTGGCAGTCAATTGTCAATTGTCCATTGTCCGTTGTCCGTTGAAAGTTCGATGTTGGATGTTCGATGTTCAAAGTTCGGTGTTTTATTCACAATTCACCGTTTGTCCGTTTTAGTATATAGAAATTCGGCATTGATATTTTTCATCCTTTCGGGAGGTCGGAAATTCGCCGTGGCGAACTGCCCCGAAAATTTATCTGCCACGGAGTAGACGGTGGAAGTCAAGTCAAACTTCACTTCTCCGCCGCTGGGAGGCTCAATAGATGTGCGACGATTCTCTGCGATGCCTTTCCGTCTCCATAAGGATTTATCTCCCGGGAGAATTCCCTATAATATGTTGGGTCGGCAATGAGACGCTCCACCTCTTTGATCAAATCGGCTTTATGTGTGCCGACCAGTTTTACCGTGCCGGCTTTAACCGCCTCCGGGCGTTCTGTTATCTCCCGCGTTACCAGAACGGGCTTGCCCAGCGATGGCGCCTCCTCCTGCACACCTCCTGAATCTGTGATTATGAGATACGCCCTATTCATCAACCACACAAATGCGGGATAAACCACCGGCGCCAGCAAAAAGAAATTCTCAACTTCGCTCAGGATTTCGTAGACCGGCTTCTGGACATTCGGGTTGAGATGAACGGGGTAAACGAATGCAGTATCGGGAAATTCTTCAGCGAGGCTGCGATAGCCCTCGCACAGATTTGCGAATTTTTCGCCGAAGTTCTCCCTGCGGTGTCCGGTGATTAGAATCCAGCGTTTGTATGATTTATCGGCGGCGGCGAGCTCCGGCAATGGACAGGGTGTCCCCCTCACCTTTTCAACTGCATAGAACAGGGCATCAATCACGGTATTGCCGGTTACAAAGATGCTGTCTTCGGGATAGCCTTCCCGGAGCAGGTTTTGTTTTGAATGCTCTGTCGGGGCATAATGAAAATCAGCCAGAGCGGATGTCATTTTGCGGTTCATCTCTTCGGGGAAGGGTGCATATTTATTTCCTGTGCGAAGCCCTGCCTCAAGGTGTCCGACCCGGATATGCCCGTAATAAGCGGCGAGGGCGGCAATAAATGTAGTTGTTGTATCGCCCTGCACAAGGAGGATGTCGGGGTGTTCATTTTCAAGGATTGTTTGCATCTTCTCAATGAGGCGGGCGGTTACCTGAAACAGCGTCTGACCAGCCGTCATTATATTAAGGTCGTAATCCGGCTTGATGGCGAACCAATCAAGGACAGCATCCAGCATCAAGCGATGTTGTGCACTCACGGCGATGCGTGGGATTATGTCATCGGGATATTTGTGCGTCTCAAGGATTAGGGGCGCAAATTTTATCGCCTCGGGGCGAGTCCCGAAGACGAACAGGATTATTTTAGGTCTTTTCGCCAATGGGTAAATCTTCCATAAGATAGACGATGGTGCTTATAGGGAGTGGAGAGGTGCGCGTCAAGATGCAAAACTACCGCTTCGAAAAAAAACCTGACATCGGGGCATCAGGTTTACGTGGTGGAAGCTAACACGGGTATATGAAGTTCATATACACAAACCATCAGCCAGTTGAGCTTGCAGGAGGCAGACTCTTTTAGCCGAATCAGTCCTCGTTCAGTTTTTCGAGGAAGGCTTTCTCGTCGAGGATGGGGATGCCGAGGGATTTGGCTTTTGTGTATTTTGAACCGGGATTCTCGCCTGCTATCACATAGTCGGTTTTCTTTGAGACACTGCCGGTGGCTTTGCCGCCGCGCCGTTCTATCCGGGTCTTTGCACTGCTCCTGTCCATTGAAGAAAGCGTGCCTGTGAGAACAAATGCCTTTCCTGCGAAGAATGAAACTCCGGGTGCCGCTTCCTTGGCTGGAGCAACTTCTTCCTCCGGAGGTGCCACTCCCGCTGCGAAGAGTCTCTCGAGCATCTCGATATTTGCCTTGTTTCGGAAGAAGCTGTAAATGCTTTCCGCCATCACGCCCCCGATGCCCTCGAGTGACTCTATCTCTTCGAGAGATGCATTTTTCTGGGCATCGAAAGAGCCGAAATGCCTTGCGAGGAGCTTCGCCGATTGGAGACCTACATAACGTATCCCCAGTGCAAATATAAATGAGGCAAGCGGACGGGTTTTGCTCTTTTCTATCCCTTCGATGAGATTAGTTGCCGATTTCTCCGCCATTCGTTCAAGCGCAGCGACCTGTTCAACCGTGAGTTTGTAAAGGTCGGCAAAATCCCGCACGAGTTCTTTATCCACCAGCTGATTTACAAGGACGTCTCCCAGCCCCTCTATATCCATAGCGTCGCGGGAGGCGAAATGGCGCAGGCGCTCC
>CAZGKP010000166.1:0-9243 GCA_964526215.1 uncultured Candidatus Sumerlaeota bacterium | reverse complement strand
CAATGCCTTTGTTGGTTCCGGCTTTCCCCGGTGAGAGTAGTATTGAAGGTAGGAAAATACCCCCCTGCCGGAAATGTTAATCTGTTGACATCCTGCGCGGGAGTGGGGTAAATGATGCCTCTATTTGACTGGCACGCTGGTTGCTGATTATGTGTTTCCTGCATACGCTGAAAGGGAGGGGTTTGTTATGGAGAATCTGGCGGAAAAGAAGGGTTTTGATTTGCAACGGGCTATCGCGGAGGCGAACCGCTGCCTCCTCTGCTTCGATGCCCCCTGTAACACGGATTGCCCCGCCGGAACCGACCCTGCAAAGTTCATCCGTCAATTGAGACTGGGTAATATTAAGGGGGCAGTCCGCACCATCAGGCAAAATAATATCCTCGGCGCAGCCTGCGCACTGGTCTGCCCGACCTGCCGTCTGTGCGAAAAGGGTTGCTCGCGCTCCGGCATTGATGTCCCTATCCGCATCGGCGAAATCCAGGCATTCCTTATGGATTACGAGCAAGAGCAGGGAATACACGTCCTTGAGGCACCCCAGCCGGGCGATAAAAAGATTGCCGTCATCGGCGCCGGACCCGCCGGTCTCTCTGCCGCCGCAAACCTCGCACTCAAGGGATACGCCGTTACGGTGTTTGATAAAGCACCTGAACCCGGTGGCATCCCTCAATACGGAATCCCCGAGTATCGCCTCCCGCGCAAGACATTAGATTATGAGGTTCAATTGGTGCGCGACCTTGGCGTTGAGTTTCGCTTCGGTAACGCAATCAGCGGCGCCGATGCCCTCGATAAACTCTTACAGGATAATTACGATGCGGTTTTTTTAGCAACCGGGCTCGACCGCCCATACAATCTCCGCATTAAGGGCGAGGATGCGAAAGGTGTTTTTCAGTGGGATGATTTCCTTGCCCGGACAAAGAATCCAGAAACGCAAAATGACATTAGCGCACTCTTGGATGGCAAAAATGTTATTGTAGTCGGAGGCGGTTCGGTGGCGATGGATTGCGCTATAACCGCAAAACTCGCAGGTGCGGCGCGTGTCTACACCGTCTCGCTCGAGGCGATGGAGGAACTGCCCGCCGATGAGGATGAACTCGAACTGGCATTTAAGGGCGGCATACGCTTCAAACCTAACTGCCGCATTACGGAAATCATAACGGAAGATGGCAAAGTGCGTGGTGTGCGCGGCGAGGAAATTCGCTGGATTGTCCCCGGAAAGTTCATACCCGAAAATGCACAGAGTATCCCCGGCTCCGAATTCTCGCTTCCCGCGGACATTGTGATTGAGGCAATCGGCACAGGCATCTCCGACGAACTCAAAACGCTCATCGCCGGGCTGGAGAAAGATGGCAAATTTGTGTGCGTGAATCCAGAGACTATGCAGACCTCCGAGCCGAAGGTATTTGCCGGCGGCGACATCACGGGGGCAGCCAAGACCGTTGCTGAATCAGTCGCTGACGGCAAGAAGGCGGCGGATGCTATCGCAAAGGCTATCCCGCTGTCGGCACCGGCGATTATTACGAGGCGTGCCCGTCCTTCTCTCGGTGTTGAGTTCTGCGGGTTGAAATTCAAAAACCCATTTTGCCTCTCGGCATCCCCTGTCGGCAACACCGCCGAGATGGTCTCGCGCGCCTTTGATGCAGGCTGGGGCGGCGCAGTCTATAAAACCCTCAACCTCGAAAGGGATTACCCCATCATTGACCCCACACCCCGCCTGAACGCCCTCCATTACGGTGAGAAGCGCGTCATCGGTCTGCAAAATATCGAGATGATTTCCGAGCGCCCCTTCGAGCAAAACCTGAAAGACATCGCCTGGCTCAAAAAACATTACGCCGATAGAATCCTCATCGCATCCATAATGGGTTATTCAAAAGAGGGATGGGTGGAGCTCGCCACCGGGGCGGAAAGGGCTGGCGCGGATATGCTGGAACTCAACTTCTCCTGCCCGCAAATGGCGGTTGAGGGCGCAGGGCATAAGGTCGGGCAAAGTTACGACCTGATACGGGATTACACACGTATCGTCAAAGATAACGTCTCAATTCCCATTATGGCGAAGATGACGCCTAACATCACCGATATACTTCCCGTAGCGCTTGCTGCGCAGGAAGGAGGCGCAGACGCCATTTCCGCCATCAATACGCTTCGCGCCATCACCGAGGTTGACCTCGACATATTTGCCCCGAAACCCAGCATACAGGGCAAAGGCTCAATATGCGGGTATTCGGGTGCGGCAGTGAAACCGATTGCCCTACGCTTCATTGCCGAGATGGCGCAGGATGAACGGCTCACCATCCCGCTATCCGGACTGGGTGGCATCGAGACCTGGAGTGATGCCGCAATGTTCTTGATTATGGGAGCAACCACCCTTCAGGCAACAACTGCCATTATGCGTTATGGTTATCGCATAATCGAAGACCTGACAGAGGGGCTTCAGGACTACCTCGCCGACAGGGGCTTTGGTTCGGTACGCGACATAATCGGTATAGGTCTCAAGAACCTCGTTGACCCATCCGAGCATCACCAGACAATGCACGTCATTGCCAAAGTTGACAAAGATAAGTGCATCGGATGCGGGCTTTGTTATATCGTCTGCCACGACGGCGCAAATCAGGCGATGAAGTTCGATTCCATAGAGCGGAAAGCCGAGGTGGACGAAGAGCGGTGTGTGGGATGCCTGTTATGCAAGCACATCTGCCCCGTGTGGGACTGCATCGCCACCGAGGAGCGCGAGCATCCGGTTGCGGGTGGAATGCATGAAGACGCCCTGAAGTTCATCGAGTCTCCCGACTGATCCCGATCCTTTCGATGGCACGTCCCTGTGCCGTTTTAGTCCCTCAACTGGAGAGATATTTATGAATCGGGTTAAATCCGGCAGTGTTATTCTTAGCGTTTTCGCCTTCAGTCTTTGCCTTTATGCGCAGGAGATACCGGTCCTGGTTCGCTATTATGCCCCCGGCGATTATGAATACAAGTTCTTCATTGATGGGCATAACTGGATAACTGACCCTGAAAATCCCCGCGTCATCCCCGGCTATAATAACTCCGGCTGCCTCGTTACCAATCCGATGATTTATTACGTCAAGCCAATGAAGGGAACGGTTTTCCTCACGGAAGATACTGTTTTTATCGAGGCATATTTCTCCCGGGAAATATCAGACTCACTTAATCTTTCCGGGACGGGTTTCACCATATGAAATATCACTTCACCACCAATGACGGACAATCCCACCGGGTGATATTAATCATCATTGAAAGAGTATAAAGGAGAACAAGGATCTGCGAGAAACAATTGAGAAAATCGATCGCTATAAAGGCTGAGCCCCTGAGCTGAGTCAGAATGGGAATTGTAACAAATGCCGCCTACTTATAACAGCCCTGTGACGAAAAGGAAGTCTTTTCTCTCAGACCTATCCTGACAATTTATTTTTGACAGGATGACGCGGATTGACACAGATGTCTTTTATCCGTGAAGTCCGCGCAATACTGTTCGCCGTGGCGAATTAAAAAACCTTTTTCACCCTTTTGGGAGAAGCGATAGCTTCATGAAGACTTCTCCCGATTTCGGAAGATGCACCCCACTCGTTTTCCTTCGTTATTTTGGACTTGCATTTTGTTTGAGAACTTCATACAAATCACATTTATCAGTGATGAACGGCAGTAAAGCTCTTGATATTTTACTATACGGAAAAAGTCATCAGATTTTTCCATATAATGCACTGTTAGCTGAAAAAGAACCGTGAGAGAGCCAGAATAGATGCCGACAGTACTCAGGATTGGACCGTATCGGTTTTTCTTTTACGCAGGTGATTGTGAGGAACCGCAGCATATCCATGTTGAGCGCGAGGACAAGATTGCCAAGTTCTGGCTTGACCCGATCCGGCTAAAAAGGAGTGGGGGATTTAACCGAGCAGAAATTGGGCGAATACAGAAAATCATCAAAGAAAACCATTCTCAATTAGTGGAGGCGTGGAATGAGTATTTCCGCAGTTGAGATACAAATACCAAATGCCCAGGACGTAGAGGTAACTAAAGATACCTTGAGCGTTGAGCTAAGTGATGGGCGAACCATATCGGTTCCTTTGGCGTGGTTTCCGAGGCTGGTGTATTCTACTCCAGAGGAACGAAACAACTGGAGATTAATCGGTCAAGGCCATGGTATCCATTGGGAAGAGATCGACGAGGATATTAGCGTTGAAGGGTTATTGACCGGCAAACCTTCTGGGGAGAGTCAGGCATCGTTTAAGAAATGGTTACAGGCGCGCACATCTCGCCTAACAAATCGCTCAAGTTAATGCTGGTTCCGCTACATTCCACCAGTGCACATTAGCTCCAGTGAAAGCCGAAGACGCGCCATCGGTGAGTTCCATATGCAAATGTTTCATGAACACATCTGGACAATAACTGTTATTGGGTTAATGCTCCTGTCTGTCTCACTGTCTCAGGCTCAAAATTCAACATCTAATCTGTCGGAGCTAACCGTCAGGATTGTTCCCGATTCTAATTGTGGGGGTATAGATATTAAAAGTCCCCTGCTGCCCGATGACGTCTTCGATGACGTCTTCAATTTCAGGACGTGTGAAGGCATCCTCGACGGCAACAGGGATTTTGGTCTGTTCCGAATTAATCTTGCAGATGATGCCTCAACGGGAACAAAAGCCTGGAAGAGAAAAGGAAAGCATTTATGGTACGAGTGGAGTTATCCCCAGGGAATTCTTCTGCGATTCTCGGCAAGGATTGATAAGGACAGTTTGTTGCTATCCTATACGATTAAAAACAACTCAACAAAACTATTAAAACGCGTGCTTCTGCACCCCTGTCTACCTACAACCAGAGCGAAATCATTTTTCCCTCAGAAGAAGAAAAGTGAGCCATATTACACAGACCTTTACAGGCGAGTGTTTCTATGGTCGAATGGGCGACCATTCCCTATGAGTGAAAATGAATATGGCGACCGAGAAGCCCACCTGGCTTTTATGAAAAAAGGGGAGACTCCCGTTCAGTGGGCATGGTGGAAAAATTCAAAAAAGACATTCGACATCCCCCTGATTGCGGTTACGAGCAAGGACGGACAGTATGTTATTGCTTATTGCTTTGAGAAAGCGCTCTGGGCTTCCTGTAATACCGGGGATGAGCGAGCGTGTGTTCATCTATTCCCATATTTCGGTCAACTTCGCCCGGGCGAAAGTTCGACCGTGAAGGGGCGACTATACATCTTGAGAGGAAGTCTCGAGTCCGTCTTCAAACGGTATATGCGTGATTTTGGAAAAAAGGGGGTCAGACTTAAGCGGAATCTCAAATAAGATGTCTGTTCCTATCACCTCTGCGTAACGTTGCCGGGTCTCCCGAGTTGGTTCGGGAAAGGACGTGATAGAGCGAAAAAGGCAATCAATACGTTTCGGTCGAGCCATAGATATTTTTTGCGCCAGAATATGCTGCGTCTGTCAAGTTTTATTTGAGATTCCGCCCAAGTCTGACCCCTCATCCCCATCAACTCCCAACGTTTGCATTACACCTTCGATTATCCGCTCGTGTAAACCACCGCGATGAGATAGACCTTGTAGGTTTTGCCATTGTGCTCGACAGTTTCGGTAACAGCGTCCCAATCAACGGTTTCTATCGCCTTGCCGAGGGTATAGGAATGCAGGACGTCGTCGCTTTGGAGTTGACCGTATCCGGGGACGTCCGATGTGGTGATATAATCGCCCGCCTCGAGCTCACCACCAGCATCGCAGACCCACACGCGCCCTTCGCCTAGGGCATTGACCGTGCCGAAACGTTCGCCGTCCTTCGCCTTGTGCCAGTGAACGTCCGGCAGCGGCGATTCCATCATGAAAATTCCGAACACAGCCTTGTCGTTTGCTTTGTTGGCCAGTTTGACAGTCGGGAGTGTGTCGGATATGGGGACTTTACCATTCTTATCCAGGCGCGTTTGCGTTTTGCCCGTTACGGCAACAATCATGCCGCGCTGAAGATTGGTGGGAAAATCATCGGCGAGCTGCACATCATGCCCACCGGTGAAGGATGCGTAGTTAATCCCGTCCCCATTAGCGTAAAAGTCGTATTTTTTACCGGTGCCCATAACGCCGGTGCTGTTATCTCCGCTGCCTTGGCCCCAAACTCCTTCCCCTTGATCGCCGGTTGAAACGCCTGCAATCGCCGCGCCATACCCCCGGCTCCAGCCCACCACACCATGACCGTTATTGCCGGTGGATTCTCCTCGAACACCAACACCATGAATGCCAGTGGCATATCCCTCCACGCCGCGTCCGTAGTCGGCACTTGCCTTTCCATAAACACCGACGGGGATCTTAGGATAATCAGAAGTCGATGTGGCTTCTCCATAGACGCCGTAGCCTTCATCGCCGGTGGATTTGCCGTAGCAGCCCCTGCCGAAAGTCGCCGTGCTGCTGAAGTACCCGCCGTAGTTGGTAACGTCGCCGGTGTTGTTGGCATAGCCGTAAACGGCACGTCCAGCGTTGCCCGCTGCTGTGAAATAGCCGCCGCGTCCACTCTTGCCGTCGCACTTTCCGTGGACGCCGTAGCCATAAAGGCCTCCCGACTCGCCGTAAACCCCCTCGCCATTCCAACCGCCGGCTATAAAGTAACCTCCATAGTTATGGACACTTTCTCCGGTGGCCGATGCCTCACCCTTAACTCCTATGCCTGCCTTGCCCGAAACCCAGCCGGAGACGCCCTTGCCTTTATCACTTGTAGAACTCCCGTAAACGCCGATGCCTTCCGCATTAGTATTTGTGTTATTGGCATCGCCGGCAACACCGATGCCATAAAAACCAGTGGCTTGCCCCAACACACCGCGTCCCATATTGCTTGCGGCGTGAAAATTTCCGCCGAAGTTTGCGCCAGATCCCGTGTTGGTCGCCTCGCCGTAAATCGCATAGCTGTTGACGCCCGCCACGCTGGCGTTGATGCCGCGGCCCGTGCCGGTGTTGGTAACGTCCAAAATCGCATTTGATGAGCTCGCGCTCCCCTCCATAGTCCCGCCGGAGATGCTCAGGGTGTTGCTTCCGCCCGCTTCCACGAGCGTAAAGGCGTTGTCGGATTGAATGGCATAAGGCGCGGCGGAAACCGGTGCGCGGGGGGAGTATGACTCGCCGGCGAAATTGCCGTCGCCGTCCAGGTCAATCTGCACCATCAGCCACAGCTGGGCGTAATTCTTGAAAATATTGTCTGGGATGGGCGTCTGGCTGCCCAGTTGCACGGAAAATACGCCCTTGGCGACCGGCACGGCGTTGGCTTTCTCGTGGACTTCAAACCACTTGTATGACCCGCCGGTTGCACCGGTCCATAGCGAGAAGTGCATCTTGTAATTGCCGTCAGCGGGCGGGGCGCCGGTTTTTGTCTTGACCCTGCCCTGATAAGTAATCGTCCCCGGTCCCGCGGCGATAACTGACGCCACAAGAAACACGAATACTCCGAAAACCAATAATGCCCCAATTGCCTTACCTGTTCGTCTACGTTCCTTTCTCATTTTTTCGCACCTCCATTAATAAGAATATTTTCACCGGTTGACAACCGGCGCTTCTTTACCTTTTGACTTTTGTTATTCCCCGATCCTTCAATAATTCACCACAGAGCGCACGGAGAACACGGAAAAGATTGAAGTTACATAATATATTACACCGTCACCCCGGGGTGAAGATACCCGGCAGTGTCTGACCCCGGATTCGCCGTGAAACATTTTCTGAAGAGCACTTTTTTCAAACAGCTAAACTACTCCGAAAATAAACCAGTGGTTAAAAAATAACATTTACATGGTTTCGGGAGAAACTGTTACAAAAAATCTATATTTTCCTCCGTGCTCCCCGTGCGCTCCGTGGTGAAGGGTTATGGTTGTTATTCGTCCTTCGCTTATTATCCTTCTTGATTCGCTGAATCTTATTATAAAAATCATGAAGGTTGCTGATGTCCTTAATCAATTTTTCAATTCTTGTCATTCTCCACCAACAACGGCATAGCTGATATTATTCTTTTGAAATTCTGCCATAATCGAGAAAAATTCGTCAAAAAGATTCATGATTCCGTTACTTTTTATTATCTCATATTGATGATATAAATTGTCAATGGTTGTCAGCGCCTTTTTGAGTGGCTGCGATTTCCATTACAATGGCTTTAAGGTTTTTGAGTTCCTGTTCGAGGGATTTAATACGGGCGTCTCTTGTCTGAAGCAAAGATGACCAGAGCTCGCCCTGCGGCAGGCCAATCATAACAGTGATTTGCTTGACGTTATCTTCAAGTGAGGATTCCAAAGCACGCCCGACGACGAGTGGGCATTGTTTCAGCGTCAGGCTATCCAAAGATACCGCCACGCCCACACCGTCTCCAAGCCCCGATGGCACGACATAATCGCCTGCTTTCACGACTCCGCGCACCTTCACAGGCGCCTGCCCAAGGAGGGCAACTGGAACGAAACTGTCCTTTTCCTCTTCATCGGGTTGATTACCCAAAACTATCGGGCCTGTGGACACAACCAACACTCGCCGTGCTCCATCGGTCTCCTTACTTACTCCCTCCCTAAACATACCAACAATATTACCCGGCACAAATGATTCGTCCATATTTGCCTTTGGTAAGTATTCGGCGAAATCTCCACTCCCACTGATCAGCTGGATACCGCCACTACCGTTTCCTTCAATCGCACCAATTGCATTACCCAGCTGAAAAAACGAGATAAAATTATTATTAAACGTTGGATTTGTAGGTCGGTTAATCCTTAAAGCGAGGACATCTCCACTTACCCCGGTAGATGTGTTCGTAATAGCAACAACATGATTAGCCAAATTTGACGAACCTGAAACACTTTCTTTAACGTGAAGTTGAGTAGATGGCATAGCAGTCCCAATTCCAACACCACCATCGGCTTCAATAAGAAACTGATCATCATCAGTTGATTCAAGGACGTCAATTGAAGAATCTGACCAGACAAACGAGCCAGCATGTTTTGCCTTGGCAGACCGTCCAGCGGCGAAACTGTAGTCAGCACTGGCAGTGTTATTTGCACCACCGGGGACGGTAGAGCACGAGGAACTGGCTGAATTACTACTACCTCCTCCTATAGTTGAACTGGGACCGTTAGCATGATTGCCTCCACCGCCACCGACAAATGCATTCCCTCCACCTGCCTCATTGAAATACCCTCCGGCAATCGTAGAATAACTTTCACTGGCTTTATTCGTGTAGCCACCACCAATTGTGGAGCGGTATCCTGTTGCGTCGTTGTCCACACCG
>CAZGKP010000165.1:0-9258 GCA_964526215.1 uncultured Candidatus Sumerlaeota bacterium | reverse complement strand
ATCAATATTCGCTATATGACTACGAGTGTTGTGGGAAGTGCCGCTGAACTTTTAGCTTACGGCACAGCTGTCAAGCTCAGCGAATAGATCGCCTTGCGGGAGGATATTGATATGGTGTAAGATTACATCCTTATGCCATCCACAACATCAGCTAACCGATGGCTCAAGTGTACGCCGCTTCCGCGCCGCCGCTTAGCCACGACGTTAGGCTTAAAGATCGTTTAAACATTATGAAAAGTTTGCGTGCTCAATAAACATGAAACGAGTATTAATTTTAGGTGCCGGTTTTTCACATTCAATTGCAGGACTTCGTGGGCGGCGCAGCGGGATGCTCCCGGTCCCCCCAACTTCTCCTTTACCCTTGTAAGTGCACAACGCACACCCTCAAGGCGACTATCATCGCTTAAGAGCTCAATATTATCACTCCTTTTGTTCCAATAATCAAGGTTCCCCTTTAGGCTCAGGCGTGGGAGTAGCAGTCGGTGGAAGATTTAGGGGCGCGGGTGCGAGACTCTTTCGCAATATTACCCTGGAGGGTAGGAGCTGCCGGATGCTGGTGAGTTCGCCCTTAAGTAACCGATGCATCGCAAGGACAGCCTCCTCCCCCTCTTTTTCGAGGTCTTGATGAACTGTGGTGAGTCCAAGTCCCTCTGCAAATTCGAGGTCATCGTGGCTGATGAGTGAGGCATCTTCAGGGACGCGGATACCGACGTCATTCAGGCGGTTCATTACCTGGAGCGCAATCAGGTCATCCATTGCATAAATAAGTGATGTGCCGTTCTTTATCATTCTTTTCAGGCGTCTGGTGGGAAGTGTGAGGAAATAAGATAGGTGCTCAATCCTTAAGCGGGAGTGGGAGAGTCCTTTTTTTCTCATTGCGAGCCTTGCCCCCTTTATCCTGAGCCGTGCAGAGGAGTTCAGGATGGTGTATAAGAGGAGGCATTTTTTGTGTCCGCGCAGGAGTGCCAGTGTCATAAGTTCTTCGGCAGCCGCCTCGTTATCGGGGATGACATAGCTCTGTGGTTCAAAATCCTCGAGAATGCTGTCAATGCATAGAAACGGTATCCGATTTTCGATAAAGAGGCGGGCGAGTTTACGGTTTTCGCGCATACATTTTTTGGTGGAATCCTGTGTATAGATTGGGGAGAATAGGATGCCGGAGACTCGATGACTCACGAGTTCTTTCACGTATGAGCGCGCCTTATTGTATGAGAAATCGGCATTACACAGGACAATCGAGTAACCAAGAGAGAAGGCGGTCTCCTCAATGGAGCGGATGAGGCGATGGTAAATGCCCGCATCAGGGAGGCACGGAATCATAATGGCAAGAAGGCGTGGTTCAGCCACCTGACGCGAGAGGACATAGGTGCCGGAGCCCCTTTTGCGTTTGACATACCCTGCCAGCTCAAGTTCCTTAATAGCCCTATTAACGGTCATACGAGAGGCGTGGAAGCGGCGGGTGAGTTCAGTCTCCGGCGGTATCTTTGCCCCCACCGGATACGTCCCATCGAGGATATCGGTCTTAATCGTCTCACAGATAAGGCGATGTTTGGAGAGTCTTGGGATACCCACTATGCCACTTCCCAGATGCAAAATTTGCCGTCTTCACCAAATGTATAGATTTGCTTCTGGTCGGGAGAAAATGCCAATTTCCCAACCGCTTTTTTGTGGGCTGGAAAAGAGAGCGCATCTTTTCCCTTCCGAAGGTCCCACATAATGACCCTTCCGGTAAGGTCTCCTGAGAGCAAGAAATAATTATCAGGAGAGAATGCCAGAGCTGTGACGGGTGCTTTATGGCTGGTGAGCTTAAGAATCTGTTCCCCTGATTCAGGGTTCCATAGTCGCACCGTTTGGTCGGCAGAGCCAGAGGCTAAAAGATTACCATCTGGTGAGAAAGCGACATCATATACAACATCGGAGTGTCGCCGAAGTCGCTGGGACAATTTGGGTGGATTCAGCGCGTAAAGACTTATACTCCAATCTTTGGAAGCCATAGCTAAATATTTCCCCGCCGGATGAAAGGATAAAGAGCGCAAGCGGTCTTTTTGCTCATCAAGGCGATTTATTTCCTTCCAATTTGTCGTATCTATAAAGCAAAACCAGCCTTTTCGGTCAACCAGAACCACAGAATTACCATCAGGCGACCAGCCTACAAGGGTGCAGTATAAGTCTGGAAGCGTAATCGGGTTTTCGATTTTATCCCTCCCCCCTTCGAGAAGTAGAACTTTGCCGTTAACGTCGGAAAGTAGAAGTTGATGAGCGTCATTTGAGAAACACACAGAACGAGCTGGCGTGGAAATTCCACGATAACGACCCAGGACATCCCAGGATGCGACTTCCCGGATTACAAACTCTCCGTGCCCTCGCATAAAAGCTGCAAGCCGTGAATCTGGAGAAAAGACGAAAGGTGAATAAGCCTCTTTGGTTTCCACTATTGAGGGGGTTTTGAGTGAAATCCTATTTACGTGGGTTTCCCGGAGGTCAATAGTGCGCTGGCAGAAACGGAAAAAGTCTGGGGCGTTTCTGGCAAGAAGAGTTTCTTCCTCAGGGAGAAGAAACAGAACGAGGTGAATACCTCCTTCAACGATGGCTTCGCGTTTCAGATTTAACCGATTGAGGACAGAGGGCATACCTTTCTTGAAATCATACGCGAGGAAAACGACGTGTTCGGAATGTGTCTTAAGGAGAAATGCGGGGAGATTGCCGTCATTGAGGTCCCCCACAGATACCGGAACCGGGGCGTAACTGGCTTTGACCAGCCTCGATGCGACTTCGTATCGGGTTTTTTCGAGAGATTCCCGCGTTACTACTGCACCGATGATGAAATGCGTCTTTAACTGGAGGTAACGCTCCAGTGTTGCAAGCAGGCGAGGCAGTGGTGGTAGTGATGCCAGTTCATCATCGGGTTTTATTTCTTGGGCCGTACTCACGGGTTACTTTCCCTCCGCCCTTTGGCGGTATTCGTCCACAATAGGAAGCAAAACGGGGTTCACGTCAATCCAGTTTTCCACATTGCTGTATTCAAAGAGGGCTTTGATGTGGAGGAGAGGTGCTTGCTCCGAAGTGTCATCCAGCTGGCGCGTTTGGGCAACGCACGCAAGGATGGCGCGGTCTTTTGAGGAGAGCTGGCGACGGAACTGGTTGCGCAATTCGGCTTCTGCCCGATACACGTGTTGTAATTCAATCACGCTTTTGTCTTCGTCCAGGGCGTTATGGACGGCAAGGCGAGCCAGGTCAAAGATCTGAGATAAATTCCCGCCGCTATGCCGGGCAAGTCGTTCAGCACACTCGGGAGGTAGGAGGCGGCTATCAATGCGTCTCTTGAGCAGCTCAACTAAGTATTCACGTCCTTTTTTAGCCTCCTCATCCTGGGTATCATCGCGATTTTCTTTAGTAAAGACTTTTACATTTGGCATAGGAGTCCGCTGCGAGCCAATCTCGACAAATTCCTTTGAAAAATAGACCACAATTGGAATGCAAAAGACCACATGGCAACGGACTTGAGCCAGCGTTGTAAAATTATCTTGGAATAGTTCCTTTGCGGGGTCAAAGCGGAGTTTATCCAGGTCGTCTATTATGACTAATGGTGGTTTTCTTTTTTCCCTGATTGCCGCGGCAATAGCATTTATTTTTTCAATAAGTTCATTGAGCTTTGGTTCCAGGATTTTTCTCAATGTCTCTCGTGCAACACTGCCGGTTTTGAGGCGCGTCATGATACCACCAAAGAGAGGAAGGAGAGGGAGTTTGGGAATTTTTGCCCCGGCTTCTACCTCCGCTGATATTTCTTCTTTCTTTTCACGCGTAATTTCAATTGTCCGCCCCCAATCCTCCAGTTCCTGTTTGAGTTTTTGAGGTAATTTGTGCCACCTTTTCAGAAATTGCGTAAAGAGTTGCGTTCCGAGTGTGAACAGGATCTCTATGTAAGTCAGGTTATTGGGTCTCCCACATCCCCAATGCGATAATGGACAATGAAAAATTGTTCTTTGAGTTCCTTATCAATTGCGAGCTGGTTCAACTGTGTGGATTTCCCTGCGCCCCGGTGTCCCGAGAAGAAGAAGTGATAGCGTTTTTGTTCTCGCCTGAGATCTGCGAGCAGGTCCAGTTTCAGGCGCTTGAGCGGGGTGTGGGGGGTAAGGGATGTAAAAAGGATGATTCTTGCCGGGCAATGGTCCAACATCCAGGTTGATCAATGCATCAGTAAGCGTTACAGCTGGCTTGATTTCCGAAAGCGTCATTGGGTTATCTCCTTAATTCAGGATAAAGTGAGTTTGACCGGGAAGACCATGAAGAGTCAAGCAGTAATAATGATGCCGCCGCTAGCGAGATGATGATTATGTGTTTATCGTTTCCAGGACTTCGCGGGCGGCTCGGCGGGATGCACCCGGTCCCCCTAATTTCTCCTTAACTTTGCCGAGGGCATAACGCACATTCTCCAGTCGACCTTTGTCACTCAATATCTCAATAGCTTTTCCGGCGATGTTTAAGGGCGTGGCTTCATTCTGTAATAGCTCGGGCACAACCATCTCACCGGCGATTATGTTTACAAGTCCTATGTAAGGCAACTTTACCACGCTCTTTCCGATGAACCACGCCAGATATGACACGCGGTAGATAATGACCATCGGACAGGTTAAGATGGCGGTCTCAAGGGTGGATGTGCCCGATTTCACCATGGCGAAATCCATTGCGCTGCGCACATTGTAACGAAAGGCATCCACCACCTTTATATCCACGTCGGCGGTGCTCAGGTAATACTGGATGAGTTCGGGCTTGATTGTGGATGCCCTGGGGAGGGCAAACTGGACGTCAGGCATCAATTTTTTTATGCGCTCGGCTGCCTTTACCATAATCGGCAGGAGGCGGTCAATCTCCGGTTTGCGACTCCCCGGCAGTATGCCGATTAGTTTTTTCTGCGGGTCGAAGCCGAACCTCTCGAAGACCTCGCGTTTTGTCATAGTGAGATTCATCACGTCAAGAAGCGGGTGCCCAACATAACGCACCTGTTTCATCCCGACAGACTCACACAGCTTGAGCTCAAAGGGGAAAACCACCAGCATCCTGTCTGTCAGGTTGCGAAGCGTATAGATGCGGCTTCGGTGCCATGCCCAGACCTGCGGCATAATGTAATAGATAACGGGTATGCCTCGTTTTTTTGCAGCCTTCATAATCTTGAAATTGAAACCCGGGTAGTCAATGAGTATGACCGCCGCAGGACGCACCTCGTCGAGGTAGCGCAAGACTTTGAAATAGAGGCGCAGAATCCGCTCCGCGTTTTTAATAACGCCCGTCAGACCGATAATGGCAAGACGGTCAACGATATTGGCAAGGAGACTCACACCCGCCTGCTTGAGTTGTTCTCCCCCAATTCCGCCAATCTTGAGTTCTGGGTCGAGTTTCAAGAGTTCGCGGACGAGGTTAGAGCCGTGCAGGTCGCCGGAGTTCTCGCCGGCTATGATGAAGATATCTTTGGCGCCCACGTCTTCAGTTTTTCCTTAATCTGGTTAGATATGCGGTTGATGGCATCGAGGGCATCTCTTGCCTGCTCGCCTGTTACAACGGGAGTTTCCCCATTTTGCACGCAGTCGAGGAAATGATTGAGTTCCAACTCGAGCTGGTTTTTGCCCCTGAGGCGGATTTTACTCCGAACTATTTTGGCAGGCATCTCGCCCGGCTTGGGATTTGGCACCGCCACCTTCTTATATACCTCCATTGACTGATTACGGTAGTCAATGGAGATGTAGGTGTCGCGCTGAAAGATACGGATTTTGCGCATAGGTTTTGGTGTTACACGACTGACCGTTACATTTGCGGTGCACCCATTCTTAAAACGGATGCGGACATTTGCAATGTCTTCTTTATCGGTGAGAATGGGGACGCCGACTGCATCAAACGACTCAACAGGGCTGTTGACGATACGCAGTATGATGTCAATGTCGTGAATCATAAGGTCGAGGACAACGCCGATGTCCTTGACGCGTGGGGCGAAGGGACCCAGGCGGTGGGATTCCACAAACATAGGATGCTCCACGATGTCTTTGAGTTTCAGGATGGCGGCGTTAAAATGCTCGATGTGCCCCACCTGGAGGATGAGATTCTTCTCCCTGGCAAGTTTGATGAGGTCATCTGCATCGGCGACAGTTGTGGTGATTGGCTTTTCGATAAATGTGTGCACGCCGTGTTCGAGGAAATCTTTTGCAATGGCGTGGTGTGAAATAGTGGGGACTGCAATGGAGATTGCATCCACCTCGTCGAGGAGGTGCTTGTGGTGAAAGTATGTCTGGGTATGGCAGGCTTTTGCAACGCGCCGGGCGGTTTTTTTATTTATATCAGCGATCCCGACGAGGTCGCAACGCGGGATTTTCGCCAGAATGCGTGCGTGATATTGTCCCAGATGTCCCGTTCCCACAACCCCGATTTTTACCTTTTTCATATCTAAAAGGCTCCTTTACCGAATAAAACTGCCGGGATGGTCTTCCATAAAATGATAATGTCCAGAAACAGGGATTGATTTTTTATGTAGTAAAAATCATACTCGAGGTTCATATAAAGGGGGAGTTTTTTACGCCCGACTATCTGCCACAGACCGGTGATGCCCGGCTTCACATTGAGGCGTCTGCGTTGCCACTCGGCGTATTTCTCAACAATAAAAGGCATTTCGGGACGCGGACCAACCATACTCATCTCTCCCTTTAATACATTCAGGAGCTGGGGGATTTCGTCAAGGCTGTATTTGCGAAGGAGGCGCCCCGCACGCGTTATGCGGGCGTCATCTGGTGAATCGGGCGCCTCTGTGTATGCAGGTGTATTTATGTGCATTGTGCGAAACTTATGCATCAAAAAGAGTTTTCCGTCTTTGCCGACACGCATCTGTTTGAAGACTGCGGGACCTTTAGAATCGAGGCGTATGAGCAGGGCAATGATTGGCCACGCCAGTGCCGCCGGAATAAAAAGCAACGAAGCCACTACAAGGTCAAGTATACGCTTTGAGAGCGCTTCGACGGGTGACAAATGCCCGTCCTTTAACTTTATGACGGGAATTTCATCTATCTCGTCTATCTTCACCTGACTGGTGATGACGCCGAATATATCCGAGACAATCTTGAAGTCCGCATGGGTGTTCTCGCACTCAATTATGAGGTTCATCTGTTTATCCGGCGGTAGAGAAGGTATGGCGAGAAAGACCTCCTCAACCTTGCGAGCGATGATTAGTTCCGGCAGTTTTTTTAGTGAGCCGAGGACAGGGACGTTCCCGACCGTTTTCTTATCCGGGTCGTCATCAACGAACCCCACGAGGTCAAAACCTATCTCGGGATGCCCGACGATGTGTTCCATCACCTTTGCCCCACACTCGCCAGCCCCCGCAATGATGCACCGCGTCAGACCCACACCGGCGGCAATCCAATGCCTTTTCAGCCCCCTCAGGAAACTGCGCGAAATGTAAAGATGAAGGAAATTTAACAGCGATGCAAACAGGATAACGGCGCGACCGAGCTCAAGGTCTTTGTATACAAAATGTGCAAAGGCAAGTGTCCCTAAAAGGCCGGCAAAACTCGCCTTGAAAATCCTCGATACCTGATTGAGGCTCGATATCTTTTCACGGTGTGAGTAATGTTTATTGTATGCCGTTGCGAAGAGCCAGACGACAAGAATCCCCGGCAGTGCCTTGATGTAATTGATTGGCTCGTTTATGGGTTTTGAGAACAGGGGATTAGCCCATCTGCGCAAGAAAAACGCCACCACCCACAGGAGAGAAAAACTCACCGTGTCCAGCAAAATGAGGGAAACCGTCAGCCAGCGGCTTTTCCAGAAGGATTTAAGCGTTCCTGGCATATCTGCCGTATCCATAATTGGTTAGTCCGTTTGCCCGTTTGTTCATTCAAAGTTTCCACCTGGGGCGGATTGGATGTTTCCACCTGCGGTGAATTAGTTTGCCAGAGGCTGTTTTTCAAAAAGCTGAAATGTTACTAAAGATTGTATTTTTACCTGCGAGGTGCTACATATTTTTCCGGTGCATTCTACCGGGGGTATAACATCCATGCCCCAGCGGGGGCATTGGGCTTGTTCTTCGGGAAGATATATTTCCTTAACACCGGGTCTTGATAATTGAGGCTATTACTGTTGGGATATTTGTTGTAAAGTTTCACAAACCATTCATTTGCCTTTTTGGTATCCCCTATGTGGTCATAACAATCGCCGATTTTGTAAACGGCGTCATCGGTAAGGGGAGAGTTCGGATACTTATGGATAAAATCCTTGAAGAGGATGATGGCACGCCTGTAGTCGGGTTTTTGCGTTTCGCTGCCTCTCATTACTCCACCCGCAAGGGTATAAAGGACATAGGGTGTGTATGCAGTATCGGGGTATTTTTTCAGAAAAGCCTCAAAGGTGCCGAGATTGGTGGGGGAGCAATATCCTTTATGTATGTCATATATGAGAGATTTTTTTCTCAAAGCCTTGAGAGCGCTTAAATCTTTTCCCTTGGGTTTTTTAACGTCAATGGTCATTAAGGGGAAGCGGAATCTCCTGGGTTTATTTGCCTCGAATGCCTCGAGGGTAACAAAGAGCCGGGGCTTCATTTGCTTATCGAAGACAAGCCCATCCTTTGCGTCTTCCATGTAGAGGATTGTGAATGTGGCGCGTTCTGTCCGATGGGGGGGGATTTTGTAATCGTAGTATGGGTAAAGACTGGACTTGAATACGCCCACGTAATCTTCGGGAATCTTATCCGGCATAAACAGGCGCATACGAATATCGGCATACGGGTTCAGTCGTGAGCGAAACTCCACCTCATCGTCAGAAGTATTTTCAAATGCAAACGTGAGATATACCGGCTCACCAACAAGGCAGGTTGTCTTATTCAGAGCAGCAGAAACCTTCATGTCGTAAGGTGATGTTTGATCCGCAACCGCCAATCCCCAATGGATTCCTACCAGGATACCCAGCACAATAAACAGACTTCTTTTCATAATGCACTCCACGATATAGAAATTTCTTTTTACAGAGCTTATAAGCAAGAATTATGCACAACATAAACCCTGTACGCAGAGGATTTGCAAGTAATAATTCAATTATATACAACCCACCGATGGCGCGCCTTCGGCGTCATAAGTTGTGTGCATATCTTCTTCACTCTTCATCTCCATCTCCGTATCTTGCTTTTTCCTGCGCCACGCGACGAATTCAATTGCCCGTTTGTAAACCTCGAGTTTTTCATGCGAAAAGAACATATTTGTTGCGCAAGTAAAGTCTAACCAAAGA
>CAZGKP010000164.1:5839-9267 GCA_964526215.1 uncultured Candidatus Sumerlaeota bacterium | reverse complement strand
GCACTGCCCTGGGTATTGATGACAGCAAGCGCGTGGCTGTGGATTTGACGGACGGAATCCCCCTGATTTTAGACTTAAGCGACATTCATCTTTTCGTGGAGATGACCATATCCGGCTCCGCGAGTTCAAACGGGACCATAACCAGTGCGGATTTTTACTACGATTTCGATGGTAATGGTTCCTTCAATAGCGTTTCTTCCAGTGACCCAACAGTCACTGTTCCAGCAGGTGGCACCGATTATGCAACCGTCCAATTTACGGCGGATTACTTATTTATTTCTCCCGGCGAAAGTTTTTCCTCAAGCGGTCCGGAAGGCGGACCATTCAGTCCGGTCTCAACAACCTATACGCTCACCAATATGGGCTCCCCCCCGTTCAACTGGACAGCGGTTAAAGACGTTGCCTGGATAGACCTCTCCAAGACAGGAGGAACGCTTGCTCAAGGAAGCCCGGATAACGTAGGGGTCTCTATCAATGCCAATGCCGATAGCCTGACCGGTGGCACCCACACAGGCACGGTTACTTTTACAAACCTTGACACAGGTATCCCACAGATACGCGATGTTACACTAAAAGTTCGTCCCGTGCACACTTTCTCCTGGAATACCATCCCCTCACCTCAGATTGTGAATTCTCCCTTTGGGGTTACGGTTACGGCCCTCGATTCCGAAGGGGCAACTGTCAGAGCCTTCGATGGCACAGTTGACATCATCGGTTTCCTGGGAGAATATACAAATATTGGCACCGGCACGTCAACATGGGAATATCCCCTATCAACCTGGTATCACGATGCGCGAACGCAGGTCATTTATCTGGCAAGTGAGATTGGTTCTTCCGGTTTAATCAGGTCTCTCGCCCTTGACGTCAGTTCAGTTCCGGGGCAAATGATGAATAACTGGACCATACGGATAAAGCACACCTCGCTGAGTGCCTATTTTTCCGCCTCCTGGGAAGGTTTCGGGTGGACAACTGTTTACCAGAATGATGAAACCATTTCGTCAACAGGATGGGTGACTTTCGACTTTTCTACATTCTTTAATTATAACGGCACAGACAACCTGATGATAGATTTCAGCTTCAACAATTCATCCTACTCGAGCTCGGGGTATGTCCGACGCTCTACTCCGGGAGGGAACCGTTCCCTTTATTACCGCACCGATAGCTACTATGGAGACCCCCTGACGTGGTCAGGGACAACTCCCCCGCCGAATATGACAACCTATGTTCCCAATATTAGGATTTGTAAGGGAAATGAGGTCGCTATTGTCCCGACGACTACCGGAAATTTTGTAGATGGTGTATGGAGCGGTAACGTTGCGGTTCAGGAAGAAGCCTCGGGGGTACAGCTCTATGCCGACGACGGAAACGGGCATATGGGCGGCAGTAATTCCTTTGATGTGTTGCCGCCTCCGGAAGTGCAGAACGTGACGAGCTCTCACGCCAATGGCGCATTCACTGTAGGCGAGGTAATCGGCGTTGATGTGGCATTTTCTCAGGCAGTAGTTGTAACCGGGACACCTTCGCTGGATCTGGAAACCGGGGCCGTGGACCAGACGATTGACTACACGGGAGGCAGCGGTACGTCCGTCCTGACATTTACTTACACCATCGGTCCGGGGGACAATTCCCCCGACCTGGACTACACCGCTACTGATACTTTGAAACTGAATGGCGGGAGCATCCGGGATGCCGCCACAAATAGCACTGATGCCATTCTGACACTTCCGCCACCTGGGAATCCGGGCTCACTTGGCGCGAATAAAGACATTATTATTGATACCCAAACGCCAAAAGTGTCGGTGAGTTCTACTGCCCCTAACCCAACCAAAACGTCTCCTATTCCAGTGACGGCCGAGTTCAGTGAGTCGGTGATGGACTTTACGGCGGAAGATATTACGACCACAAATTCCAGTGTGCAGAACTTCGCTGGCTCTGACGCAAGCTATTCATTCGACCTTGTGCCTTCCTGCGATGGGCAGGTTATGGCTCAGGTTCCGGCAGACAGCACACAAGATGCCGCCACCAACGGCAACCAGGTTTCCAATATCCTCAGCCGCAACTATGACGGGACACCCCCGACCGTAACATTGAGCTCTGGCGCACCAAATCCAACCAATTCCTCACCGATTGCGGCAACGGTGGAGTTCAGTGAGTCGGTAACGAACTTTACGGCGGAAGATATTACGACCACAAATTCCACAGTGCAAAATTTCTCCGGTTCAGGTGCGGGCTACTCATTTGACCTCGTAGCGTCTGGTGATGGACAGGTTATGGCCCAGGTGCCGGCAGACAGTGCACAAGATGCCGCCACAAATGGCAATCTGGCATCCAATATCTTCAATCGCACTTACGATATTACCCCTCCGACCGTGACATTGAGCTCCAGTGCACCAAATCCAACCAATTCTTCACCGATTGCGATAATAGCGCAGTTTAGCGAGTCGGTGACGGACTTTACAGCGGAAGATATCTCGACCACAAATTCCACTGTGCAAAATTTCTCCGGTTCAGGTGCGGGCTACTCATTTGACCTCGCAGCGTCCGGTGATGGTCAAGTTATGGCCCAGGTGCCGGCAGACAGTGCACAAGATGCTGCCGCCAACGGCAACCAGGCATCTAATATCCTCAGCCGCGCTTATGACGGCACACCTCCGGCTGTGACATTGAGCTCCAGTGCCCCGGAGCCGACAAATTCTTCCCCGATTGCGGTAACGGTGGAGTTCAGCGAGTCGGTGACGGGCTTCACAGTGGAAGATATACTGACCACAAATTCCACAGTGCAAAATTTCTCCGGTTCGGATGCGAATTACTCATTTGACCTCGTAGCGTCCGGTGATGGTCAAGTTATGGCCCAAGTTCCGGCAGGCGGTGCACAAGATGCTGCCGCCAACGGCAACCAGACATCTAATATCCTCAGCCGCGCTTATGACGGCACACCGCCCGCGGTTCTCTCTATTCTATGCGCCGATACAAATCCGACAAGTGCAACATCTGTATCTTTCATAGTTTCTTTCAGTGAAGGTGTCACAGGTGTGGATATGAGCGATTTTCAATTAACAGTTACCGGTGTCTCGGGTGCTTTGATTTCCAACGTCAGCGGTAGTGGACAAGTTTACACTGTGAGTTTGGATTCGGGCAGTGGTGATGGTACAATCAAACTTGACCTGGTGGACAATGATTCCATTCAGGATGGCATCGGTAACCCGTTAGGGGGTGTTGGTTCAGGAAATGGAGATTTCACCAACGGAGAGACATATACGCTCGATAAGACGGCACCGACAGTGTCAATGGATTCAACTGTTTCCGAACCAACGAATATTTCCCCCATTCCGGTGACGGTGACCTTCAGTGAACCGGTAACGGGATTTGAGGCTTCAGATATTACCTGTTCCAACGGCAATGTTATCAATTTTGGCGGCTCGGAAGCG
>CAZGKP010000164.1:423-5829 GCA_964526215.1 uncultured Candidatus Sumerlaeota bacterium | reverse complement strand
TGGTTCCGGCGGGACAGGGTCTTGTAACCGCAAACATAGATGCCAGTGTAGCACTTGATGCCGTCGGACACGAGAACACTGCAGCCTCCGCCTTTAGCCGGACCTTCGACGGCGTGCCACCAATGGTGAATTCAATCGTGTGTGCAGATACGAACCCGACAAGCGCAACGTTTGTTCATTTCACAGTTACATTCAGCGAAAGTGTGGCAGGAGTGGATTTGAGCGATTTTGTATTAATGGTTGCGGGGATTTCGGGAACCTCAATTCTGAACATCAATGGTAGTGGGAGTGTTTACACGCTCACCGTAAATACCGGAACTGGCAACGGCACTATTCGGCTCGACCTGATTGATGATGATTCGATTATGGATAATGCGGGGAATCCATTGGGCGGTGTCGGCTCGGGCAATGGGGATTTTACCCTTGGAGAAACGTATATTATCACCAAAGCGATGCATACACTGGCTGTCTTTTCTGATTATGATACCCCTGCGCCGCCGGTCGGTGAAAACCTCTCCACCTCGGGGAGTGTTATTACTGCTTGCATAAATGATTCGATTATCAGCGGAGGGACAGGAATTCGTTATGTTTGCGTTGGCTGGGTAGGGGAAGGTTCCGTTCCCTATGGCGATTCACTCACATCCGTTACCTTTGCCCTTGATGAACCTTCTACTATTACGTGGAACTGGCAGGTTCAGTATTATCTGAATGCAGAAGTGAATCCTCCCGGAGGTGGTCTGTTCACCCTCGGTGATGGCATTACGCCGGCTACCGGTTGGTATGATGGTGCTTCTGCAGTAACTATCCGTGCCGTTCCATATTCCGGGTATCTGTTTGATAAGTGGAGCGGGGACCTTTCCGGGTCAAACAACCCAGAGACCATAATTATGGATGCACCCAAGAATATCACCGCCAACTTTTCAGATATCACACGTGTCGAAGATTGGCGACTTTTTAAATAAACCCGCTAAGATTTCCGGTAGTTCTGAGGGACATTCGTTTATTTTAATTCTCTCGTGGTGAGGTGTGATTGATATAATCCAATAGACTAAACATCACTTTCCGATGACATAATTCTAACCATCGGTGAGATTGTCCGCAACGGTAGATTATTAGAGAAAAGAACCGGGGGAAATTCGGTATGAATCGCACTATCACCTTCACTCTTATTTTCCTTTTCATTGCCTTTATCTTCTCCATCTCTCTAACGCCACTGCGCTCTACTAATGACGCCTGGTGGCACCTGAAATCTGGCAGAATGTTTATCCTTAATGGTCTTCGCCTCCCTGAAAACGACATCTTTGCTTACACCTCTGAATCTCTCCCCTGGCATAACCACGAATGGCTTGCGCAATTCATTTTTTACGTCGTCTATCAACTTGGTGATGGCACTGAACAGAGCGGGATTCAGATGGTCATTCTCTTCAAGGCGCTCGTTCTCCTCGCCACGTATCTTTTGGTGTTCGGGCTTGCCTATCGCGAGACAAAGAACGTTCCGATTGCGGTTCTTGTGAGTATGTGGGCGCTGCTTCTGGCGAGACGCACCATTTATCCGCGCCCGCCGATACTTTCATATATGTTTTTTGCGGGATTTATTTTTCTATTGCATGAAAATGCGGCGAATCGCTTACGCACACGCTGGCTGTGGGCACTTCCGGTCGCAATGATTCTGTGGGTCAATCTCCACGGAGGGTTTTTGCTGGGAATAATTGCCGTCGGGGCATATTTACTCGCCGAAATCCTGAAGGCATTTTTCGCGCACCAATCAATTCGCTCAACGCGCATCCCACTTTACGCCGCTCTAATTTTTTCTTGTATCATTGCGTCGCTCGTGAACCCATATACGTATCAGCTCTATCTCTTGCCGGGGCGCGTGATGAAAGACATTCATCTCGTGCGGGTGATTCCCGAACTCCACTCGCCGGACTTTTTTTTCACGATAAGTTTCGAGGTTTTAATTATCTTCCTGGTGGTAGCATTTGCAATTGCGAGGAAGAAAGTCCTGTCGCTGGCAGAAGGTTTTCTCATTGTATTTTTTCTGCATCAGGCACTCCAGCACGTGAGGCATCTGCCACTTGTCGGGATAGTTGCCGCGCCGGTATGTGTACGTCTCATATCTACACTGGTTGAAGAATATCTGCCGGTCCGCCTGAGGCGGGTTGCACCCGCACTGATTGGCGCATTTGTCGTTTTAATTGCAGCATATTCCATTTTCAATCACCGCGAAGGAGAATCCTATTACGACCGCAACCGCAACTTCTTTGCCGGGATGGGTTATTATGCAAATCGTTATCCGGTTTTAGAGGCGAATTTCATCATTGCAAATAAGTTCACCGGCAGGATGTTCAATCAGATAAATGACGCCGGCTACCTGATATGGCGGCTCAGCCCCGAATACCACAAAGTCTTTACGGATAGCCGCTATGACATATTCGGCGGGAAATTTATGCGGCAGCAGAGGATCATCGAGGCGGGTCTCGACCGCAAGGTCTCACATAATGATTGGACGTGGGATGAACTCCTCGACAGATGGCGTGCCAATTTCATCCTCATCACCGCCGATGCCCCGGTGAATGAACTGCTCGAGGAAAGCGGGCGCTGGCAGCTCGTATATCACCGCATCCCGCCGCGTGCCCGTTCCGCGCGCGAGGGTTACAAAATCTACGTCCGCAACATCCCGCCTAACAAAGAACTGATAGAGCGTTGCCGCCGAAGCTTCGCCGTAATGACTTCTATGCAATAAAACTTATCACGCCTATAATTCGCTGCCTTTGGGATTATTGTTTAAGCTTGATGCCTTGAAACAAAAAGCAACCTTAATCAGAATAAGGAGTTGCTTTTATGCGGAGTTTTGTTCGATGTTGTTACTACACCGTTTCAATAAAGAAAGAGGTAACTCTTTATGAACAGAAGAAGGATTATGAAAGTTGAAACTATGCGAGAATGTGAGGATTGTCCAGGAAAATACAGGAAACAGGGATACCTTGTATTAAGTTTGTTCATCCCAGTGGTGGGGCTGATACTTGCTATATACGGTTCCTTCACGGCGACGGCGGCATTGCCTGCATCACCCCAGACCGAAATTCAACGCCTGCTTGGTGATGCGGTAGGTTACGCCGCTGTTTACAATTATCAAAAAACAGAGGAATTATGTGACCGCGTGCTGACAATGACCAAAGACCCCCAAGTCCAGGCTCGTGCCCACTGGCTTAAGGCTGTCGCATACGCTAATTTCCAGCTTGAATACCGCACAGATAGCCTGACTGAAAAACTGAAGAATGAGACAGAAATGGTGAGACGTCTTAATCCCGAACTACTGGGTGACATTTTGGCGCGGCTCGGGGTGTCCCTGGAATTCCATTTACCTGAGGAGCCGAACATAGATGATATTGTGAATAAGGCGCGCGCTGCCTATGGAGACAGGGCGATGTCGGATCCCACCAGTGTCTTCAAATTGGCATGCACATATTGGCTGGCTGCAAAACGGAAAAGGAAGACCTCCAGAGAAAAGAGCCGGGAGTATTATGCCCGGGCACGCAAACTGTTTAACCGGGCAATGGAGATGCGACCTGATAACTATGAATATGCCGTTTACTACCTGACATTGCTGGGAGAGATGGGACTGAATAAAGAAGCGGAAGAAATCGGCAAACGCATCATTGAGAAGTTCGACTCAACACCACGCTATGCATTTGAGAGCGACCCCTACTGTCTTTATGCAGCGGCTGTCGGTCTCTCCGACCAGGCAATGGGGGAGACCAAATACTACGTGAGCGTGCAAAGTCGCAGAGCGCCGATGCCTGGGTTCACTATGAAGAGGTGCGTTATCGGGTGTGGAGAGCGGGTTCGGCGGCAGAAAAGGCGCGCATCTGGGCAGACCTCATTCGCCGTATGGAAAAAGGGGAAATAACAACGTCTGGCTTCAATCTGCGCGCACTCGTCTCTGCCTACTACAAGCTGGCGAACTACCGGTTCGAACAAGGTCTGCCTGAACAGGCGCTGGCAACATACGGCAAGATTACGGAGATTTCACCGCATTACGCTGAAGTTCATTACAACTTGGGCATCGTTTTTCGCACCCTTGCTCAAAGAGAGGCGAACCCGAAAAAGAAGCAAAAACTCCTTAACCGGGCGCGTGAGGAATTTCAATTACAGACACAATATGACTGGCACCGCCGCGCCGCAAAGACAGCCCTCAAGGCACTTGCCGAACTCCTCCGCCTTCAGCCAAAAAGCCACCAGAAGGCGTTACCAAACCAAAACCAGTAGCGACATTGGTGGCTTTCGGCGGGGGGGCGGAGACCTGTCCGCCGCAGGTCGAAGACGCGCCTTGTGCGGGAGGATGGACACAGATAAAAAATCGGCGCAAATCGGCGTTCATCGGTGGCTGACTTTTATTGTTTTGGGAGAGTCGCCGTAGCGACTTATGAAGACTGCCCCGCATTTAGTCGTGGAAGGGATAAAAGAAGAGAATCGCCAGTCCGGGCAGTGATACCAGAAAGCTGATTCCAAAAAATGTGGCGTATCCTGTCGCCTGTGCAACAAAGCCACTGAATGAAGCCGGCAGTGTGCTGCTTAAACCCATAAGACCCGTGGCAATGGCAAAATGCGATGCCTTGTATCCCTCACGGCAGGTCTTCATCAGGAAAAAATTGTACGCCGCCGTCGCCCCACCCGCTGCGAACTGCACAATTCCATTGAAAACCGTAAATGTCACAAGCGAACTGTGCCACACCGCAAGCACCACAAATAATAAAAGACTTAAATCCTGGAATATAGCCAGATACCAGATGCTTCTCTTAAGCCCGCGCCTGCTTATGTAAATCCCGCCGCTGATTGTCCCCACAATCGAACACACCATCCCTATCGTCCCGTAAGAAATCCCCGATTCAACCGTGCTGAAGCCGGAATCCACAAAAAAAGGCGGTATCATACTACGCATAACCGTATAGCCAAATCGGAAGAGGATAATAAATGCGAGGACGGCGAAAATGCTCGGGCGGTTCAGATAGGTGATGAATGCCTTCAGAAAACCAATCTCCTCTTTTCTCGCCTCCCGCAATATCTGTGAGCGTTCGGCGTGTTTGGGCAAATAGAGTGCGTGGAATATAAATCCCGCGTAAAAGAGTAGCGCTGCAAACCCAAAGCCCGCGCTCCATCCCAGCCACCCCGCCACAATAATAATCGGACCCGAAGCCACGATCATCGCTACCCTGTAACTGGCGATCTGTATGCCGACATATTCCGCCTGCTGCTTCTTATCCAGAACGTCCAGATAAAAGCCATCTATGGCGATGTCCTGCGTTGCCGACATTGTGCAAACGAGCAGAAACAATACAGATGAGATGGTAATTACATTCGCAGAGATGGTCCCGATAGCGAGCAGAGTGAGCAATATCCCCAGAA
>CAZGKP010000164.1:0-413 GCA_964526215.1 uncultured Candidatus Sumerlaeota bacterium | reverse complement strand
TGTCCGGCAAGGAACCATTGGCGTTTGGTGAAGTATTTATCCACAAAGGGTGCCCAGAGTGGTTTTATGGTCCAGGGAAGCCCATACAGAGTCGTCATACCGATTTTATCCAGAGACATCCCCAGGTTTTTGAAGAAAAACTTGGGAATCTCCATAACCAGATTATAGGGAAGCCCCTCGATGAAGTAAAGGGATGGCACCCAGATTGAAGGATTTTTTATATCCCGAATTTCGGCAGGCTGCAGGTTTGATTCGGAAGATGCATCTTTTGAAGATTCGTTCATTATTTCGCCTCACAGTTTCCCGCTGGATTACGATACATCGTTTGCGAGTTCAAGGGAAACCTTACAGCGATGGTTTCCATTTCCATCAACAACTGTCCCCATCGCCCTCAGCGATGGTTTCCATTTCCA
>CAZGKP010000163.1:0-9341 GCA_964526215.1 uncultured Candidatus Sumerlaeota bacterium | reverse complement strand
CGAGTCAAATATGGCGTGAAATCAAATATTCGCTACTTGAACTGCTCCAGAAAAAGCCAAAGCCTCTCGAAGTTACCGTGTTTGTGCATCCGGGAACCGAGAAATATATCCGGGAGGAGGTTAAAGATGCCCTGGCGGGACTCTGTAAACACTATAGGGTCTCTATCACCCTCTCTGCAAGCGAAGACCTCCATATAGAGGATTTCCAGGTGAAGTATACTTTGCCAGCATCCGCCCATAGCGGACAGAAATCTGTAAAGGGCAAAAAGACACGGGGGAAACGAAATTCGATAGTCCCGATGACCTGACACCTGTTCACGGGCAAGGGCAGGGGGTTTACTAATGACGGCTGATTGCAAGGCAATCAGCAATGACTGATGACGTCCGATTGCAAGGCAACCAGTGATGACTGAATTCATACATCTGCATCTGCACAGTGAATACAGCCTCTTAGATGGCGCCTGCCGTTTTGGCCCCCTCTTTGAGAAACTGCATAAACTGGGAATGAGCGCTGTTGCGCTCACCGACCACGGGAATCTCTTCGGCGCGGTGCATTTTTACAAAAGTGCAAAGGCGGCAGGCATAAACCCAATTCTGGGGTGTGAGTTTTATGTCGCTCCGGGTTCCCGCTTTGAACGTAAGTCCCAGGAAAAAAAATCCGCAAGACATCTCATCCTCCTTGCTAAAACCTATCAGGGTTATCTCAATCTTGCCAAACTCTCCTCCATCGGCTACCTCGAGGGATTCTATTACAAGCCGCGTATTGATATGGAGGTGCTGGAGAAATACTCTGGCGACCTTATCTGCCTCACGAGTTGCATAAAGGGGCTTGTCCCGGGTCTCATAATCGAGGGGAAACATAAAAAGGCAGCCGCAGCCCTCGACCAATTTATCGGGATTTTTGGCAAAGAGAATGTGTATCTTGAATTGCAAGACCAGCGTCTTGCCGAACAAAAGACAGCCAATCGCGGGCTTTTGCGCCTCGCCGAAAAGACCGGTACAAAGCTCGTCGCCACAAATGATTGCCACTACCTTAATCACGAGGACGCCGCAATTCACGATGTCCTTTTGTGTATACAAACCGGGAAAACACTCACCGAACAGCAGCGCCTCCGCTTTGGCTCTGACGAGTTCTATGTGAAGAGTGCCGAAGAGATGGCTGCCCTGTTCGGCGATGTCCCCGATGCCCTCTCCAATACCCTCGAGATTGCCGAAAAGTGTCAGGCAGAAATCCATTTCGGGCAGAAATTACTCCCGCACTTTCAGCCACCTGATGGCAAAACACAGGAAGCTTACCTGCGCCAGCTCGTCAGCGCCGGTCTGAAGCCTCGTTATCACAGGATGACCAAAAAGATAAAAGAACGTGTCGAACTCGAGATGGGCGTCGTTCACAAGATGGGCTTCGATCCCTATTTCTTAATAGCGTGGGACTTCGTCCGGTATGCAAAGGAGAATGGTATCGAGGTTGGACCCGGGCGAGGCTCTGCAGCGGGAAGCATTGTATCTTATGCCCTGGGTATAACGGATATAGACCCCCTGGAACACGGCTTACTCTTTGAGCGGTTCTTGAACGTTGAACGCATCTCTATGCCTGATTTTGACATAGACTTTGACGATGTCAATCGCGAACGCGTGATTAAGTATGTTCGTGAGAAATACGGTGCGGCGAACGTTGCGCAAATTATCACATTCGGCACAATGAAGGCAAAGAATGCCGTCCGCGATGTCGGGCGCGCTATGGCAATACCCCTGGGGCTTGTCAACCGCATTGCAAAACTCATCCCTGACTTTACGACTCTACCAGATGCCATAGAAGGGGTTGAGGAACTTAAAAAACTCTACGAGGGAGATGCGCAGATAAAGAAACTCCTCCAGAGCGCCGCAGCCATTGAGGGGACAGTGCGCCACGCATCCACACACGCCGCAGGCGTCGTCATCGCCGACCGCGACCTTTCCGATATTGTCCCTATTTACAAGCCACCTAATACCGATGATGTCGCCACGCAATACACAATGAAACAGGTGGAACAGATCGGCTTGTTGAAGATGGATTTCCTGGGGCTGAAGAACCTCTCCATTATCAGAGACACCGTAGAGCGTGTGAAGAAAACAAAGGAGATAGATATCAGGTGGAAAGAGATTCCACTCGATGACAGGGCGACTTTTGACCTGCTGGCATCTGGCGATACATTCGGCGTGTTCCAGCTGGAATCGAGCGGGATGCGGGACCTGGTGAAACGTCTCGTCCCGAAGAACTTCGCCGACATCACCGCACTTCTTGCCCTGTATCGCCCCGGTCCCTTGCGCAGCGGGATGGTGGAGGACTTCATCGCCCGCAAACATGGGAAAACGGAGATTGTGTATCCACATAAACTCCTCGAACCTATCCTGAAGGAGACCTACGGCGTTATCCTCTATCAGGAGCAGGTGATGCAGATAGCGCAGGTTATGGCGGGATATACCCTTGGCGAGGCGGATATCCTGAGGCGCGCAATGGGAAAGAAAGACAAAGCAAGTATGGAGAGGCAAAAAGTCGGCTTTATTGAGCGCGCCGTAAAACGCGGTATTGATAGAGCCGTTGCAGAAAAGGTTATTGACCTCATTGTCTATTTCGCCGGTTATGGTTTCAACAAGAGTCATAGCGCCGCTTATGCCCTCATCACATACCGCACCGCATACCTGAAGGCGCATTACCCGGTTGAATATGTCGCATCCCTCCTTTCCAGCGAAATTGGCAACAATGAAAAACTCGTCTATTACCTGGGGGTCTGCAAAGAGATGGGTATACCGATTTTGCCCCCGGATGTAAATGAATCATTCACTACATTCACCGCGGTTGAGGATAAAATCCGCTTCGGGCTGGCGGGGGTAAAGAGTGTGGGTGAGGCTGCCGTTGACCAGATTATGTTTGAGCGCGAAAAAAAAGGACGCTTCACCAGTTTCCAGGACTTTTTAATGCGTGTGCCTGCCAGCGCACTTAATGCCCGGATGCTGGAGGCATTAATTAAATGCGGGGCGTTCGATTCACTGGGGGCATATCGTTCCCAGCTTATGCAAATCCTTCCAGAATCTTTAGAGATGGCGAGCCAGTATCAGCGGGAAAGGGATTCAGGGCAGGCATCATTCTTTGAGATTCTCGGCAAGAAAGGGGGCACGGGCTTTTCTTATCAGACAATATCACTGCCTCGCATCGCACCCTGGTCGGAGAGGGAAAAACTCCAGTATGAAAAACAATTCATCGGCTTTTACGTCACCGGTCATCCCTTGAACGGGCACGCCGTTGACCTGCGTTCACTCTCTGATACAAACACACGCGCCCTGAAACAAAAAAAGGAAAACGAATGGGTCTCGCTTGTGGGGCTTATTACGAGTATCACGCCGCGCCTTGACCGAAACGGCAATACATACGCATATGCCCGGCTGGAGGATTTCCAGGGAAGCGTGAAATTAATTCTCTTTAACCGCACTTATGAACAATACAAAGACCTCCTTGACGTTGACAAGACGGTGTATGTGCGTGGCAGGGTGAGCTCGGCGCGAAAGAACGAAAAGGACGTAATAGTGCAAGAACTTGCAACTCCCGCAGACGCCCGCAAGAAATTGACGCGTGTTGTAGAATTCGAGCTACCTGTATCTGCAGCAAGCGAGGAAAACTTAAATCAATTGAAGGCACTTTGCTACAGACACAAAGGTAGGTGCAAACTTCGTATTACGCTGAACAAGCCCGGAGTGGGGAAATTCAGCCTTGAGACCAAGAAGCAACTCAAAGTAGCGCCGACTGACGACCTTATTAGGGAGACACAGGGATTGCCGTTTCATAACGTATTGACCTTTCTACCTCAAGAGCACACATAATCAGATTTGCTATAGATAATCTTCCAGCCCGACGTAAAAAAAGATTGTCGTTATGAAGAAAATATATCACCAGACTTTTCGCAACGTAAATGAGGGCAATTTCTCTAAAATCAGTTTTGTGGGAGATTAGGGCAATTCGCAGATATTTTTTTACTCTCCGGCGCCTTTTGTGAATCTGTCTGGTGAATTCGAAAGGGGAATAACTATGGCTCTGGCTACTTTCGATTTTGAAAAACCTATCGTGGAGATAGAAAAACAAATTGAGGAATTGTCCGCCCGTACAGGTGAGCCTCAGGCGGCAAATCGGATAAAGTTGCTTGGGAAAAAATTGGATGAGACAAAGAGGCATATCTATTCAAATCTCACGCCCTGGCAACGCGTCCAGATGGCGCGGCATATGGCTCGTCCTCATTCCCTCGATTACATAGGTGCCCTTTTCACCGATTGGACGGAGTTGCACGGCGACCGCGCCTTTGCCGATGACAAAGCGGTCGTTACGGGCTTTGCCCACTTCGAGAATCGCCCCGTCTGCATCATCGGTCAGCAGAAAGGGAAAAATACTAAGGAAAACCTTGAACGCAATTTCGGTATGATGCACCCGGAGGGCTACCGCAAGGCGATGCGCATTATGCGCATTGCGGAGAAGTTCAACCTCCCCATTATTATCTTTATAGACACCCCCGGGGCATATCCGGGTATAGGTGCCGAGGAGCGCGGTCAGGCGGAGGCAATCGCCCGCAATATCCGTGATATGTTCACGCTTGCCGTTCCGATTCTCATAATAATCATAGGCGAGGGGGCAAGTGGTGGTGCACTCGGTATTGGCGTCGGCGATGTTACACTTATGCTGGAAAACGCCTGGTATTGCGTCATCTCGCCGGAGGGATGCGCATCAATTTTGTGGCGAGACCGCGCAATGGCTGCCCGCTCGGCAGAGGCACTTAAACTCACCGCACCAGACCTCTTGAAACTCAACGTCATTGATGAGATTATGCCCGAGCCCCTCGGTGGGGCACATCGCGACCCACAGACTGCTTATGATAACGTTCACAAGGCAATTAAGAAGCACCTGGAGCACCTCTTGGCAATCCCAATAGAAAAGTTACTCGAAGACCGCGCAGCAAAATATCGCAAACTCGGCATTTATCAGGAAAGTATAAATAGCAAAGGACGAAGGTCGAAAAAGAAATAAAGTAATACAAGCGCTTAAAAGTGAGGGTATGAGCCAGAGTGCAAAATTGGCAAAGGAGCGAGGAATGACCCGGATAGGCACTCGCTATGAGCCGTCTGCAATCGAATCCCGCTGGTATAGTTTCTGGGAATCGCACGGATATTTTCACGCGGATGAAAATTCCCGGCGCCCTCCCTACACGATAGTAATCCCGCCGCCCAATATCACTGGCGTTCTGCATATGGGACACGGGCTGAATAATACGCTCCAGGATGTCCTCATTCGCCGCAAGAGGATGCAGGGATATAATACGCTGTGGTTGCCGGGGACAGACCACGCAGGCATCGCCACGCAGAATGTTGTCGAGCGCGAGCTCTTGAAAGAGGGCAAGCGCCGTCAGGACATAGGTCGTGAGGAATTCATCCGCCGCGTGTGGGAATGGCGTGAAGAAAAAGGCGGCGTCATAATCGAGCAGCTCAAACGCCTTGGTTGTAGCTGCGATTGGGCACGCACCCGCTTTACTATGGACAAGGGGCTATCGCGCGCAGTCCGCACCGTCTTCAAGCGTCTCTATGACGATGGTCTTATCTATAAAGGAAATTACATCATCAACTGGTGTCCGCGATGCCTCACCGCCCTCGCAGATGATGAAGTCGAGTATAAGGAAAAAGGCGGAAAACTCTGGTATCTCAAATACCCGATTAAGGATGACCCTGAGCGCTTCTGCGTTGTCGCCACAACGCGCCCCGAAACTATGCTTGGTGATACCGCAGTGGCAGTTAATCCCTCTGATGAAAGATATGCTAACCTAGTCGGCAAAGAGGCAATCCTCCCTATCCTCAACCGCCCTCTGAAAATTATCGCCGATGACTTTGTGGATAAGGAATTCGGCACGGGGATGGTGAAGGTTACTCCCGCCCACGACCCCAACGACTATGCAATCGGTAAGCGCCACAACCTTTTAGAGATAAATATATTGCATCCCGATGGCAGTATAAATGAAAACGGCGGACCTTACAACGGGCTTGACCGCTACGAGTGTAGAAAACGCATTGTCGCCGACCTTGAGCGAAAGGGGCTTATTGAAAAAACCGAGGATTACGTCCATAGCGTCGGGCATTGCTATCGCTGCCATACTGCCATTGAGCCCTGTGTATCACTCCAGTGGTTTGTGAAAATGGAGGAGCTGGCGAGACCTGCCATAGAGGCGGTGGAGAAGGGGCGCACACGCTTTATCCCGAAATCGTGGGAGAACACTTATTTTCACTGGATGCACAATGTGCGCGACTGGTGCATCTCGCGGCAATTATGGTGGGGGCATCGCATCCCGGCGTGGTATTGCGACAAATGTGGAAATCTCGAGGTGTCCCCCAATGAGGTGCCTGATGCCTGCTCAAAGTGCGGCTCGAACTCCCTCACGCAAGACCCCGATGTCCTCGATACCTGGTTTTCGTCTGCGCTGTGGCCCCTTTCTACGCTCGGCTGGCCCGATAAGACAAAAGACCTTCAGGTCTTTTATCCCACCTCCGTCCTTGTTACGGCACACGAGATACTCTTCTTCTGGGTGGCGAGGATGATAATGATGGGGCTTAAATTCAGGGGCAAGGTGCCATTCGGCGACGTCTATATCCACGCAATGGTCTTCGACGAAGACACGAAAAAGAAGATGAGTAAATCGCTCGGCAACGTCATTGACCCGCTCGATGTCATTGACAAATACGGCACAGACGCCCTGCGGATGACGCTTTGCGCTTATGCCATAAAAGGACGCAATCTTTATCTCTCCGAGGAGCGGTTTGTCGGCT
Source organism: uncultured Candidatus Sumerlaeota bacterium (assembly GCA_964526215.1). Classification (GTDB taxonomy): domain Bacteria; phylum Sumerlaeota; class Sumerlaeia; order MWCT01; family MWCT01; genus CAZGKP01. The sequence continues at coordinate 2,510 of CAZGKP010000163.1, read as the reverse complement.
ATCGCAACTTTATGAACAAATTGTGGAATGCTGCGCGATTCGTCCTGACGAATACTGAAGACCTTTTCGCAGATGAACTCGCCGCCGGACTCGATGCTGATGCCTTCACACTGCAGGACCGCTGGATACTCTCCGCATTTATAAAAACCGCCCGTGATGCCGATTCCGCACTCGATAATTACGACTTCGACCGCGTCGTCAGCATACTTTATCACTTTGTGTGGCATCAGTATTGCGACTGGTATCTGGAATTTTCAAAGCCGCATCTGTATGCAAAAGGGAAGGCTAATTTTGATGATGCGGCACGGCGGGTGCGTACCAATACTCAGCGCATACTGATTCTGATTCTGGAAGGGGTTTTGCGCTTCCTGCATCCGGTGATACCGTTTATCACCGAGGAATTATGGCAGAAAATCCGCCAGAGATACAGCCCGGATAAATTATCGGACGGAACAGTACCGAGCAGTGTAGCAAAGGCGTTTTTCGAAGCCACTGCTGCCGAATCTATAATGATTGCCTCCTGGATGCAGGGCATTGATACAAAATTCATAGACGAAAAGGCAGAGAATGCCCTCGACCTCATTCGCCAGGTCATATACACAGTGCGCAATATAAGGAGCGAGATGAAAGTCCCTCCAGGTGCCCCGACCGATGTGTATATAACGGGCGATGAAAGCGGTGCGCTAAATACACTCAAGGAAAACACCACCCTCTTAAATACGATGTTGAAGACAAAACGCCTCGCGCTGGGTGAAGCGATGCCCCAGGGTGCGTTCGCGTCAACCGGCGTCGTGAGTGATTTAACGATTTCGGTTACGTTACCCGAAGATATGCGCCAGCAAGAGGTAGCGCGTCTCGAACGAGAGATATTAAAGCTGAAAAAGGAACTCGGCTCTCTGGAGAAAAAACTCGCCAGCGAAGGGTTTGTATCCAGAGCCCCTGCCGACATAGTTGAGCGCACTCGCAAGAGGTTAGAGCAAGTGCGACTCGAGAAAAGCCGCATATCAAAGCGGCTCGCCGTCCTCCGCACAAAATAACCACAGCGCTGACCAGATTATGGGAAGCACCTCATCTTGTTTATCGAATATGGTTTATATCGCCGCCTTTTTAGTCTATAAAGGACAAAGATTAACCCCAATATATATCGGCGCATTGCCATTCTCCTTCCTCGCAGGGGGAAATCCCTCCTGCAATCGAAACTTTCAATTGACAATCGGTTTACGACAATTCATATTTCATTGTTACTTGTTTTTGCGGTCCAGTGAACCCAGGTTTTCGTACTTTGCTCTTTGCATTTAGTCCTTGTATATTATACAGACCCGCATAACACTCACTGATAAAAGACAGACTACGATGTGAAAGACTCAAAAAACAGAACTTAGCCGATGAATATAAAGGGCTTTTTTATGCGTGTGATTCGGATGCTCGCATCCACTTATACCGACAATTTTGCATGATTTGGGTTCTTATACTGGCCCATATAATCAATAGTTGGGCCGCATTGTGCGGGGAGGTGGGTGATGACTGAGAATTGGAGAAGCGACTGGAGTCGACACTACGACCAGATCCAATGGACAGCAACCACGATCTTTACGGCCGCAATTAGTGGTTTGCTGGCCTACTCCTACTCCCGGGAGGGTGCAACGGCCTTCGGAAACCCATCTGAGTTCCAACCGTGGCTTGCGTCCATCGGTTTGTGGTTGACCTGGGTTACTGTCTACTATGCGGCTAGCTGTCGCGAACTTCGGCGGCAGTTCCACGAGAGTCTTCCCTGCGGTGAGGAGAAACACCTCCTGAACAAGAGTCGAAAGCTCAGACAATGGGACGTTTTCCTTGCCACGTTTGCGCTTTTCACGGCCGCCTGGTTGTGGCAGTACTGGATGCACGGTTGGCACTGCTTGGCGGTTGCATTGGGTGTCATAAGCATCTGGTGGTTTGTGGTTCTTCGCAAACTCGGTGGGCTCGGGAATAAAGAAGATGCAGCCGGTACGGCCCCCAGTGGGGATAGCCCAACAAGCGAATCGAACGCGACTTCGGGTTAGCCGCGCCGCTTCGCTCTGCAGCGAACCCGAAGCGGTTCAGTCGAAACGTTATCTGCCAAAGCAAGCAAAGTACGGGGTACCGAATGCCATGATAACGCAACGGGACAAGATTGAGACAATTCTGATCAGCGGGATGGAACGCCTTGGGATCCAGAACCTCATGCGGGCAAATGCTGCTGACTTCGTCAAGTGGAATGAAATGACCAGCTTTGAGGTATTTTTCGGCAAATCGTGTGATGAAGTGGCAGAGGACTTTAAGAGACTTGTCCCGAATACGGAACATCACCGTCTGCAGCTGGACAGGATATCCCACCGAGGACTACTTCCATGGTTCTACAAATTCGACCATCACGTAGGTAGAATAAAGCGGAACCTACCAGCAAACTTCCCACAAGCAGAGTGGCGGGCTGGTCTATCGTCACTACCTCGTTTCGCGGCGGTATGTTGGCTGCTTGACTCCGGAGATTA
>CAZGKP010000162.1:0-9436 GCA_964526215.1 uncultured Candidatus Sumerlaeota bacterium | reverse complement strand
ATCCACGAGAATGTGTTATCCACAGTTGAGCTCGGCTGCGTTGAACAATCACTCGTCGTCAAAACTGAAAAGGGTCTGGTTGTGATTGATGGCTGTTCACATCCGGGCGTGGGAAATATCTTCAAGGCAGCTTCGCAGTTTGGAAAGATTTACGCACTCATTGGTGGTCTTCACGGATTCAGTAATTTCGACCTCCTCAAAGACCTCGAACTGGTCTGTGCCTGCCATTGCACTCAATTTAAACAAGAGATAAAATCCCTGTATCCTGAAAAGTGGATAGATGGCGGTGCAGGCAGGGCAATCACGCTCTAATTTTAGTCATCCCCGATTGCGGCAATCGGGACGATTCCTTGGCAATTCACCACGGCGAAACCATCACTGGTGCTTCGTCGACTTTCAATCAGTCATCATCAGTCCCTATCAAGTGTGGATAAAAAATTTTGGAGCTATTGAATTGAAATGATTTTTTACCGTCCCACAGTAGCAAGCATTTCGCTTGATGCGGTTCGGCAGAACGTTCGTGCGATTCAGGCGAGGGTCGGCGAGGGATGCCTCGTAATGGCTGTGGTTAAGGCAAACGCCTATGGGCACGGGATGATTGAGGTGGCGGAGGCTGCGCTTGATGCCGGGGCGCAGTGGCTCGGCATCGCAACTGTTGATGAGGCGATTGCTCTGCGTAAGACGGGGATAGATACGCCAGTGCTCATCCTCGGGCCGACATTTCCCGCTGATGCCGAGACTCTCGTTGCAAACGACATTTCAGTTGCGGCTGGTTCACTTGAGGTCGCCCGCGCACTGGGTCGTGCAGCCCGCAAATTGAAAAAAAGGGCACTCATCCACGTTAAGGTAGATACCGGAATGGGGCGCTTTGGATTCTGGTGGAAAAATTTGATTCCGCTACTTGCCAACTTAAAGAGAGTCCGCGGGATTCGTCTTGAGGGTTGTTTCACGCACTTTGCTACATCCGATGTCCGCGACCCGGCATATACACGCCTCCAGCATAACCGTTTCAAGAGATTGCTTACCGCAGCCAGAAGAGAGAATATCAGATTTGACATCATTCACGCCGCAAATTCCGGCGCTATCCTCCAGCACCCCGACACCTTCTATAATATGGTGCGGGCGGGCGTAATGATGTATGGGATGCTGCCCGACCCCCAGACTATGCCCACTGTTCCACTATTGCCCGTTATGACGCTCACGACAAAGATTGTAGAGATTCGCACCCAGCCAAAGGGGCGGTCTTTGAGTTACGGCTGCACTTATAAAACCCTACACAAGAGCCGCATCGCGATTTTACCCATCGGTTATGGCGACGGCTACTCACGCAAATTGTCAAACAGGGGCGAGGTAATTATTCGCGGCAGGCGCGCACCGATTGTCGGACGTGTTTGTATGGACCAGACGCTCGTTGACATTACGAACATCCCAGCTGCGAGGATTGGCGATGATGTCCTCCTCTGGGGCACGTGGGGAAAGGATACCCTCAAGGTTGAAGAAGTAGCGAAATGGATAGGCACAATCACATACGAGGTGACCTGTGCCCTTGGTTGCCGTGTCCCCCGCATATATATCTGAAACACTGATTTCTATTGCTGATGACGCCTGATTGCGGAGCAATCAGGGATGATGTCCGATTGCCGCAATCGTCCAGATTGCCGCAATCGGCAATGACCAATGCCCCGGTCTGTCTGCAATTCATACAGCGCAAGTGTCGGATAACCACACAGATGGAGGCACGAACCGCCCCCAATTGCTCTCCCCCATCACATTTCCCTTGATTCTACAACCGTTAAAGGCATAATGCATTATAGAAACTCACTGGCGTGAAAATTGCTCATTTAACAATTAAAAACGGAGGTGAAGAACGATGAAAAACATAACCCGTAAAATGGGCGTAATGCTCCTCGCCCTCCTTTTTCTATCTGCAACCGCAATGGCGGGACATTATGCGCGTAAAGCATCCGGTAGAGTACAGAAAGGTATGCATACCTTTTCCCGGAAAGTGCCGCGCAGCAACTTCTCCAGTTTGAAAAGGACACGTCCTACAAGCGTAAGGACCTCATCTTTTAAGGTGGATAAGTCTCGGCAAAGTCATATCAATATCCTCCCGCGGGCAAAAAAGCCGTCTTCCTCTCGGAGAGTTGAGAGGGTCAAACCCCGCGAGTATTCCAGACAGCGAAATCGCCGTGACTACGGTCGTCGTGATGGTCCACGAGACAATGATTATGGCAATCGCCGCCCCAGACGCCAACACCAACATCGCAGGTGGTACGACTACCTAAATTTCAACTGGTGTTCTTATGGCGACAACTACTCGATATGTGTGGGGAGTGGGCTCGACTATTATCCCAGCTGGGACTATTACGCGGGATGGTCTTGGGACATTGGATACTGGACAGATGATTGGGGATTCCAATATACCGCAACCTGCCCGACCACATACTGTTACCGCGTATGGGTGCCGGGGCACTGGGAGACTGTATGCGAGCGGGTAAGTTACATCGGGCGATATAGCAGGGTGCGTTACCGAACTGTGCACCGCAGGGTCTGGATTCCCGGTTACTGGAAAACCGACTGCAGGTAATGCATCATATAATCAATAGTTTGCTATATGAGGCAATGAACAGCAGTCTGTGATAACCTGATGAAATATTACATTGAATTTAAACCAAAATCATTGAAAGATTGCAAAAAAATTCCAGAGCCTCAATTAGAACGGATTTTTAGTCAGATTGAAAAGATGTCCAATGATTTAAAAGGAGACGTTAAACGTTTGACAAACTTTACTCCAGAATATCGGTTAAGGGGGGGCGATTATCAAGTTCTTTTTGAGACAGAGAAAAACAAAATAATCATTTATAGGATACGTCATCGTAAGAATGCATATAAATCGGGGGGAGTGATATGATGGATTTACATTCCCAAATACTTGAAAAAGAAGGCAAGAAGGAATTTGTGATTCTTCCATACGAAGAATTTTTGAAGATTCAGGAAGAGTTAGAGTGCTATAATGATCTTCGTGTTCTTCGAGAAGCCAAAAAGGAGGAAGGCGACCTTCCCACAATCAGTCTCAAAGACGCAAAAAATAAATTGAATTTAGAATAGTAAACAAGATACTGCCTCTCACTTTAGGTGGTGGGCACTATAATGAGTTTGATGAGGTATTTGATTTTTTTTCGCTTTCTTAGCATAATATCGGGAAAAGCGCAGTATCTTGATAAAGGAGATATGTTAAAATGTTGAAGAGAGGAATGGTGTTTTGGTTGGTGGTTTTTCTTGTTTGCATTGGCTAATCAGCCTGGACACAGGAAAAAGCCCAGGGAAAAGCGGTACCCGAAAGCCTCATTGCTCAAATTGATTTTTCTTCCTGGATACCAGAGAGTTTCAAGGTAAGCCCTGATGGCAAGCGCGTGGCTTGTGTGGCTCAAGTGGGCGATAAGCAGTTTGTTGTCGTGGATGGCAAAGAGCAGAAGAAATACGATACCATCGTTACCATAGGGGGAGGGAGGATTATGTTTGACTCCCCTGATAGTCTCCATTACCTTGCCAATGAAGGTAGCAGCATCTATTTAGTAAAGGCGCAGATAAGGTAAGATAACAGTGGCGACATATCAGGGCTTTTTTTGAAATAGTCATCATAAGGCGATGCGCCTCTCACAAAAGGTTGAAAATATTCCAAGCATGAGCACGATTACGAGCACGAGGACGAATTTACAACCGATAATTGCCACCGGTCTATTTCCGGGATAACTAATGCCTTGTGCCCTCTTTTTATGTAGCAATGTGTGAGAAAAAAGTGGTGGCTAAGGGTAGGACCGTATCGGAGGTTTACAAAATAACGAAAGATATGAAGATCAAGAAATCCCTTGTTACATATATTCCCGGGGAGGGAGAGGAGGCACTTCTGATATGATTAAGATTCCATTGAATCTCTATGGCGTTTTTTTCCTGCCTTGACTCATATCGCTGTATTGTCCTACCTTTTCATCTATCACAATAACCGAAATTGAGATGGTAGTGTGATTGTTTTTTTCGGCGGCATTATATTTGCCTATATGGTTGGTTCAATCCCCACAAGCTACATTGTCGGGAAGGCGACATCGGGGATTGATTTGCGCAACCGCGGGAGCCGTAACCTTGGCGCCACAAATGCATTCCGCGTCCTGGGATGGAAGGTGGGCGTGGTAGTTTTACTTTGCGATATATTAAAGGGGGCGCTGCCGGTTCTTTTTCTGCCGGGAGTAATTGAAAGGTTAGGCGGTGCTATTATTCCCACTTCCGACATCGCCCTTGCAGTTGGTATTGCGGCAATTGTGGGACATACCTTTACGGTCTTTATGAAGTTCAAGGGCGGTAAAGGGGTTGCGACGAGTCTGGGCGTATTTCTGGCGCTTGCCCCACTACCGCTCGCAATCACACTTGCAGCTTCGCTCGCCATAATATGGCTGACACATTACGTATCGGCAGGGTCTATTGCGGGGGCGGTGCTTTTGCCAGTTCTCATCCGATTATTTTACCCGAATCGGATTTCGCTTTTGTGCGTAACAGTGGCGGTAGCGATTCTAATTCTGGTGCGACATCGCTCAAACATAAGGCGTCTCTTGCGCGGTGAGGAGAACAAATTATTCACTTGACGCAAGCCACACGCTTGGTCAATTTAATCGGAAATTTATGCTGACGGTCTTTTCGGCTTAAAAATCCTGATATAAGGCAAAGTCGTTATGTTGTGCCCTTATTGCGGCAGTGAGAGAAATAAGGTTGTGAACTCTCGGAGCGCACAGGGTGGTGCCTCCATCAGGAGACGTCGCGAATGCCTCGATTGCGGCAGGCGCTTCACCACGCACGAAACCGTTGAGGACATCCCGCTCTTTGTTATCAAGAAGGAGGGCACACGTGAAGAGTTTGACCGGCAGAAGATAATCAAAGGCATAATGCACGCCTGCGAGAAACGCAATGTCCCTTTTCAGCGCATCGAGGAAATCGTCAGCAATATCGAAAAGAGTCTCTACAATGAGATGAGCAAAGAGGTGCAATCCAAGAAGATTGGCGAGATGGTTCTCAAGCGCCTTCGCGATCTCGACGAGGTGGCTTATGTGCGCTTTGCATCGGTCTATCGCGACTTCCGCGACATCAGCGAGTTCTCTGAAGAAGTAAAGGCATTGCTACGAAAATAAACCTCGATTTCCCGAATCTCACAAATTGGGACATTAACCGCGTATCAGAGATATATGCTCCGCCTCAAGTGGATTTCGGGAACAATAAACCGTCTCATTAGTAATGCCCGAGAAATAAAACCGGGTGGTTAAATCTTTAAGAACCCAACAATTCTCTCCCAAGGGGATAACGTTATGGTGAAGCGAATTTACCTCTATGACACTACCTTGCGGGACGGTGAGCAGGCAGAGGGAATCACCTTCTCACTCCCGGATAAAATCCACATAGCATCCGTACTTGATGACTTCGGGTTTGATTACATAGAGGGTGGTTGGCCCGGAACGAATCCGAAGGCGAGTGATTTCTTCAACCAGATGAAGGGGGTGAAATTGAAGCACGCCCGCCTTGCGGCTTTCGGTTCCACTCGCAGAAAAAAAATCAGACCCGAAGAGGACACGAACTTGCGTGCCCTCATCCAGGCGCACACACCCACCATCACAATCTTCGGTAAATCGTGGGATTTACACGTCAAGAAGGCATTGCGCACCTCTTTGGGTGAAAATCTTAAGATGATTGAGGACTCCGTTCGCTATCTGAAGAGCAGAGGAAAAGAGGTTATCTACGATGCCGAGCATTTCTTCGATGGTTTTAAGGAGAACCCCGACTATGCCCTGAAGACCGTTATGGCTGCAGCAGATGCTGGCGCAGATTGCATTGTTCTGTGCGACACCAATGGCGGCACGCTCACCACCGATTTTTATGCCGTTTTTGATGCAGTGAAGAGGGCGATTGAGGATGTGCCTCTGGGCATCCACGCCCATAACGATGCGGGTTTTGCGGTCGCAAATTCCCTCACCGCAGTTTATCTCGGCGCCACTCACGTCCAGGGAACAATCAATGGCTTTGGTGAGCGTTGCGGTAATGCCGATTTGATACAGGTCATCCCAGCCCTACTCCTGAAATATAAATATAAGTGTATACCGCGCAGTAAACTAAGGGGCTTGAAACGACTTTCCCGCACAATTGACGAGATAGCGAATCTGGTCCCCAACGGGCGCCAGCCCTATGTGGGTAATTCCGTCTTCACACACAAGGGTGGCATCCACGTCAGTGCTGTACAGCGAAATGTCCGCACATACGAGCATATTCCGCCAGAGGTGGTAGGAAACCGCAGACGCGTTCTGGTGTCGGAGATGAGCGGGTTAAGCAATGTCCGCTACAAAGCCGGGGAACTCGGCATTGATATATCAAAGGCACCGGAGGAAACCAGACAGCTCCTGCACACCATAAAAGAGATGGAGAACGCTGGCTATCAGTTTGAATCGGCAGAGGGGTCGTTTGAGGTTATGCTCAAAAAAGCCCTCGGCAGGCACAGGAAATTTTTCAACCTCGTCGGATTCAGGGTGATAATTGAAAAGCGCGGGACCGAGGAACCGTGCCTCTCAGAGGCGACCATAAAGATTAAAGTCGGAGACGACCTCAAGCACGTTGCAGCGGACGGCGATGGTCCCGTGAATGCCCTCGACACCGCACTCAGGCGCGCCCTTGTGGATTCCTATCCGGTGTTAAAGAAGGTTCATCTCTCGGACTACAAGGTGCGGGTGATAAATCCCAGAGCCGCAACTGCCGCAGCCGTGCGTGTCATCATCGAGACAACCGATGGCAGGCAGGTCTGGGGAACTGTTGGTGTCTCCCAAAATATCATCCAGGCATCCTGGCGTGCACTCCTCGATAGTGTTGAATATAAACTCCTCAAAGAAGAAAAAAAGTCAAAAAAGAAATAATAGTGCCTCGATAAAAAGTATTGAAGCCGTAGATGGAACATTCGCCCGTGGTGAACTGCGCAGATTTATAACTTGTCTGCGTCATCGGCGAAACTCTCCTACGGCGAATGAGTCTATGGTTTCTTTTACTTTTTTCAAAAACGCCAATATTTACCAAAGATTGTTGCAAAGCGAGGTGTAATCGTGGGGGAATTATCGGAGGCAAAACGCAGCTTCTATTGCAGCGAATTGAGAAAAACAGACATCGGTAAAGAGGTCGTCCTCAAAGGATGGGTTCATACACGCCGCGACCACGGCGGCATTATCTTTGTTGATTTGCGAGACCGCACGGGATTATGTCAGGTCGAACTTGACCCGCAGACGATGCCGGGGGAACACTTTGCACAGGCACATTCGCTCCGCAGCGAATTTGTGCTTGCCGTGAAGGGAAAAGTTGTTCCGCGTCCCGAGGGGACGGTCAATCCCAAACTCGCCACCGGTGAGGTCGAGGTTAAAGCGAATGAGTTCGAGATACTGAACACCTCGGCGCCCCTGCCTTTCAAGCTCGATGAATACACGCACGTGGGCGAGGAGGCGCGCCTGCGGTACCGTTATCTTGATTTGCGCCGCCCGGAGATGCAAAGAATAGTCATCACCCGTTCAAAATTTTATCGCATTGTGCGCGACTTCCTCGATGATAACTGCTTCATAGAGGTGGATACACCCATACTGACTAAATCAACACCCGAAGGCGCGCGCGACTTTCTCGTCCCCAGCCGACTCTCTGCCGGACACTTCTATGCACTCCCCCAATCCCCTCAGCTCTTCAAACAGCTCCTTATGGTCGCCGGTTACGACAAATATTTCCAGATTGCCCGCTGCTTCCGCGACGAAGATTTTCGCGCAAACCGCCAGCCCGAATTTACCCAGATTGACATCGAGATGTCCTTCATCACGCCCGATGACCTCTTCGACGTAATGGAGAGGATGATGAAGGCAATCTTCAACGGAATCCTTGACCACGACATCAAGATTCCGTTCCGCCGCATCCCTTTTGCTGGTGCGATGCTGAAATACGGCTCGGACAAACCTGACCTGCGATTCGGGCTTGAAATCAAAGACGTAACCGATGTCTTCAAAAAAGGATGCGACTTCCGCGTCTTTACCGATGTGATTGAAAACAATGGCGTAATCCGCACCTTATGTGTTCCCGGTGGTGCGGAGAAGGTTTCAAACACACAACTCAAGCCAGGCGGAGCAGTGCCAAAGGTTGCCTCCGTTTATGGCGCAAAAGGCGTGGCGTGGTTCAAGGTCGAAGGAAATCCGCCTCAACCCGTCTCTACTATCAGTAAATTCTTTGCGCCCGAAACACTCGCCGACCTATCATCTAAAGTGGATGCGAAGACGGGCGACTTGATTTTGCTTGTGGCAGATAAACCCGAAGTTGCGGCGGAATCAATGGGGCAACTTCGCCTGTGGCTCGGTCGCGAGCTCAACCTTATTAATCAAGACGCCATTGAGCTCGCCTGGATTGTGGATTTCCCACTCTTTGAATACGATGCGAAGGAAAAACGCTGGAGTCCGACACATCACCCGTTCACCTCTCCCCTACCGGAGGATATAGACTTAATCGAGAACGACCCCGCCAGCGTGAGAGCACGTGCTTATGACATTGTCCTGAACGGCGAGGAAATCGGCGGAGGCAGTATCCGTATCCATCGTTCGGACGTGCAGGAAAAGGTCTTTCGCGCAATCGGAATCGGTCCAGAAGAGGCAAAGGCAAAATTCGGATTTCTGCTCGAGGCACTCTCTTATGGTGCGCCGCCACACGGCGGGATTGCTTTCGGCGTTGACCGTATAATGATGATACTTATGAAACTCGATTCCATTCGCGACGTGATTCCCTTCCCGAAGACGCAAACAGGTTTATGTCTTCTCACCGATGCCCCATCGGAGGTGGACGCCCGCCAGCTCCGCGAGCTTCACATCAAGACGTTAGAGGTGGAGAAAATCTAACTATGTGAAATAAAATGTAATATGTGGTATCCCCTCAAGAGGTTGACATAAAGGCGCAAGCATTCGCCGCGGCGAATTGCGCACTCCAGAGTGCCGACTGCCCCAAAGAGGCACTTCATCCGAGCATATACGAGCAACCCACCGATGGAGCGCCTTCGACATAAGACATAAACTTTCCCACTCCAGAGAAAGAGGTATATATGGCTCTGAACGCTACTGTGGAAAAGCGAGAACACTGGAGTAGCCGCTCCGCATTCATTTTTGCGTCAATAGGTTCGGCAATCGGTCTTGGGAATATCTGGCGCTTTCCCCGCATCTGCGCCGAAAATGGTGGGGCTGCCTTTTTAGTGGCTTATGTCGTTGCACTCTTCACTACCGGGATCCCTATCCTCATTCTGGAACTGGCTGTCGGTCAGAGGATGCAAAAAGCCACACCGGGGTCATTTGCAAAGGTCACCAAGAAATTTGAATGGCTCGGTTAATATATCGTTAACGTAAAC
>CAZGKP010000161.1:0-9473 GCA_964526215.1 uncultured Candidatus Sumerlaeota bacterium | reverse complement strand
TAATCAAATAAGAAGTTTACCATCTTGAAGAACTGTTTTTCCGTCAATAATTACTTTTGATCCTTTTCCCCGCATATCTTTAACCAAATCCCAGTGAATGGCTGACTTATTTTTACCCCCTCCTTCTTTTTTAATTAAGCATATATATTACACCTTCCATATATGATTAGATACTTAATTTATATTCTTTCTTACGGCAGGTGTCAATAAAATTTAAGGAAAGAGAGCGTGGAGGGGTGTATCTCCCGAAATCGCCAGAAGGTCTGAGAAAGCGAATCGGCATAGCCATCTCATGAATTCGGGAGAGGTTCCCCTGAAAATAAAAAAGACAAAAAAAACTCTTGCATCCGGAAACCAAGTATGTAAAATCTTCTGTGATGTTGAGTTGAAAACAGTAGATTGAAGGAAATTATCAGGTTTGAGAAAGGGTAAAAAAAATTAAAAAAGTGGTTGACACAGGGCGAAAAAAGGAGATATACACACATTAGAAAATGTGTAAATGATGAAAAACTCGTGAAAGGAGAGATGAAATGATGTTAAAGAAATGTAAAATTGCAGGGTTAGTCGGGATGGTTCTTTTACTCCTGGCGATTTCAGCGTTTAGCGCAACCACTATCAGTATCTCGGACGTGAAAGGGTCACCGGGTGAAACCATTACGGCAGAGCTGCGCGGCACGGGTGATGGCATTGCCGGCATTAACTTCACCATAGCCTATGACCCTTTGGTTCTGACGAATCCGCTGGTAACCCTGGGGGATTTAACGACAGGTTTTGCTCTCGACCAGCACGTGCCGCAGGATGGAGAGGTTCGCGCCGTCATTTACAGCGACCCGGTAGGGAATTTCAAGTCGGGCGAGGGAGTGATTGCGAAGGTCGCGTTCACAGTTGATGCAGGTGCAACGCCCTGCCAGGATAGTGCGCTCACGATTGACACAAGTGTTCCGGAAAAATTCGGTCTCTCCGATGATGAGGGCGTTAGCATTACGGGTGATTACACAACACAGAATGGGACTTTCGGTGCCACATACCCCGGAGACCTCAATTATGATGGTGGCGTAAACATGTTAGATTACTCTATATTGTCTGCATACTGGGGTAACCCATATACTATGCTTGATTATTCCAAACTGTCTGCCTACTGGGGTAGTAAATGTCAATAAGACAGAATGTCTTAATACTATAAATAAGAAAAGGAGTAAAAACTATGAAGACAGTCAAAATCTTTGTCCTTATGTGGTGTCTCTTTCTTGCGGTGAGCGTCGCTTCTGCACAAGACGTATTCATAAGCATTGACCCGGCAAAAGGTTCACAGAGCCCCGGTGATGTTTTTGACGCTACGTTTCTTGTGGACACGGGAACAAATGCGGCAAGTAGCTTTCAGGTGGCAGCCGATTTGGACTCTCGCCTTGAGGTCTGGGATAAAGGCACCGGTACGCCATCCCTGAACGGGATTAAGGTTGACTCTGCCTGGAATATGCCTCCACCACCGAATACTCCAAGGCAGGAAGGCACCGTGGTGATTTTTGGCGGAGCTGTCAGCGGTCTCACCGGACTAAGCGGCTCCCTTACCCTTGCCGTCGTTACTCTGCATGTCAAAAGTGATGCCGCATCGGGTGATGCATGCATAACATTTGTCCCATCAGCCCATGACTTTATGACGGGGACATTTGTTATCAGTACCAGTTTTATGGAGCTTAAACCCTCTTTGACCGGAGCGTGCTATACCATCAAAGGGGGACCTGAGCGAATTGTGAGGTATGATTTTGATGCTGACGCAGAGGGGTGGCAATTCAGTGGGACTGTTGACGCGTTCACTCCCCCTCTTGAATCGGTCTCTGGTAGCTGTCTTAACTTGCAAGCCCAGGACAATACCAATACCTTCGGTTTCTGGTATAGCCCGGATGATGCCATTCCTGTGCTAGAGGCGTACTCTTTGTATCGTGCACGCTTTAATGTTAATAGCGACCAGACGGATAAAAGCGTTGCGCCGTCCTTCCGGTTGAGGTGGAATGCCTCTAATTACAAGCAGGCGGATATGGTGCGCGTAAACAGCAGCGGAGGCGGTGAGGCATCTCCTGATACAACCGCTAAAGATTACGACCTCTATTTTTGCCCACAGGGCGAAGCATTAGAACCGGGACAGACAGGCGTCCTCGCCTTTGATTTGATTAACTTTGACCCCAACGATGCCCCCGATGCTACCTTGTCTCTCGATTATGTCCAGGTTGACAGAATGTGTATCAATGCAGTCACCTCGACAACCCTTACAACATATACATTTGATGCCTCTTGTGAAGGATGGAGCTTCTCCGGCGAGATTCCTCCTTACTCCCCACCAATTGTTAATGGGGAATGTGGCGGCACTATATGGATGCAGTGTAATGCGAAGGAGCCAGACAACACGTTCGGCTACTGGCAGAACCCACAGGATGAATTCGATACCGATAACGCAGTCCTCTACGTACTTCGTGTAAGGACGGGCACAAACGCCTCTTCATCTGATGTGGCGCCCCTGATGCGCGTTCGTATGTATGACCACCCGAATAACCAGATGATTCATACCTTTGAAACACCTGTCTGGACAGAGTATATCAAACCCGGCGGAAAGAAAGTCCTTGAAAGTGGCATCCAGTACACCGATTACTTTACCTACTTTAACGATAAATATGGCGTCGGTGCAAATCTCGGAATTGCAATTGACATCATAAACCTCAATGAAGGGGCTATGGCAGACGGGATGATTTCAGTTGATGAGGTTGAACTGGGGACGATTTCTCCAATCCCCTCGTTTGAATAAAAGGGCGTCAGATAAATGTTCTTACAATGTGGCGGGAGTGAGGTATGAAAACCCCTCCCGCCAAACTTTTTCATAATGGGATTGTCCGATGAAAATCCATTATGGTTTTACATTGATAGAACTACTTATCGTGGTTGCCATAATTGCCATACTGGCAGCCATAGCTATTCCGAACTTTTTAGAGGCGCAGATACGCGGGAAATTTGCCCGAGCCGTCTGCGATATGCGCACACTCGCCACCGCCGTTGAGGCTTATGCCGTGGACAATAATGACTATCCACCAAACAATTATGTGGATTGGTGGGGCACGCCCGTACAGGTTACTACACCGGTTTCCTACCTCACCAGTGGGCGATTAAAAGACCCTTTCGCCACCAATAAGCGCGTCGAGAGACAAAGCCCTCCCCCCGGCAGTCGCTCCGATGATGCCGAGCTCTACGGCTATCACCGCATCTGCACATGGAAGGAATATGAGAAACTCCGCGGTGGCGACTGGGAACCGCCTGCCGAGGCTATTGACGACCCTTCCTGCAATGAGGGTGCATTTGAACTGTATGGTGAATGGAAGCAGTTCTCCGTCGGTCCAGACAGGGAATTCCTTGATGTGACGAAGTCTGAGTCTGAGAATATGGTGGAGAAACTCTTTGACATCCAGTATGACCCGACAAACGGCTCGGTCAGTTTTGGTAACATCTTCCGCACTCAGAAAGACTCTATGGGGAGATTTCAACGCTAAACAATGTTTGATAAACCAAAGAATTCACTCTCAATTCTTCATTCCCTATTCTCCATTCATAATTCTTAAAGAAAATGTCCTTCTGGAAACGAAAAAAATTGCCCTCTCGTCCCCTGACCGATGCGAATAAGGAAATAGAACGCATTGCGACCGGGGTGGGTAAAGCAGCTTCAACCAATATAAAGCCAGTCTCCGAAACGCCTACCGCTTCCGAGTCCCGTATTGTAACCGGCGATAGTCCCACAAAAATCCTGACTCCCGAGAGAGGACGCAAGAAGGCATCTGCCGCCGCTTTTGATGAGACCATCACCCACCCAGTCGCCAGGATGTCGCCTGACCTCGTCCAATCCCTTCACACTGCTGTCCGCAATGTCCAGCCCAAAGCTCGAAAGGATACAACCTCCATAGAGGATATGAATATCCTGTTGAAGCTGCTCGGTTTCCACTGCCACCGCCTCCTGGGGAGTGGTGGTATGGGGAGTGTATTTTTAGCCACGGATACTAAACTCCAGCGCCGCGTTGCCATAAAGGTACTTCTGCCCACGCTCTCGGGCGATTATCAGTTTACGCAGCTCTTCCTGAAAGAGGCGGAGACCGTTGCAAAGTTCGGACACGAAAACATTGTCCAGATCTACGCCATCCATGTCGTTCAGGGCATCTATTTCATTGTGATGGAGTTCGTGGAGGGGGTCACGATAAGGGATAAAATCAGGAGAGAGGGGCGCATATCTGAACCAGAGACCTTGCGTATAATTGACCAGGTGAGCCGCGCCCTTGTCCACACACACGCACACGGCATTATTCACCGCGACATAAAGCCCCAGAACGTTCTGCTAACTGCCGAAGGTGTCCCAAAAGTCGCCGATTTTGGTCTTGCCATAAGTGTGCGTGAATCGTTGCGTGAGGGTGCAACCTCGGCAGGCACACCAACATATATGGCTCCCGAACAGGCAAGGGGTGAAATTGCAACCTCAGCATCGGACATTTACTCGCTCGGCGTAGTTATGTATTTTATGCTGACCGGTAAGATTCCCTATCGTGCCACCTCTGTCCAGCAGGTGCTCAAAGAGATTTCCGCCGGAAACAGGATAGATGTTGCCGAAGCCACACCCGACTTGAGTCGTACAGTTGTAAAGGTAGTGCGCAAGGCAATGGAACCTCGTCCTCAAAACCGCTTCATCGGTATGCAGGAATTCAACGAAGCAGTCCGCAATGCCTGGCTATCATATCAGAGGCGCGGACTCAAACCTATGCTCCCGCGGGTAAAACGCGCAGCCTGGATGTGGCTCGCACCACCGGTTTGCCTCATCGCCGGACTCCTCCTCGGTTACCTCGTTCACAATCCGACCGCAGAGAAGACCAGCCTGACCTATCACGAAGTTCTTACTCCACGCGTAAAAAACTTACAGCGCACACTCGCAGCGATGTGGGACCAGGAAACTGATGACAGGGTTAGAATCCAATACAATAATATGATTACGTCCCTCGACGATGCTCTGAAAAAGGAAGACCCCAGTTACCTGATAAAGGTAATTGGCGATGTCGAGTTCTGCATTGACTGGTATGGGCTAAAAAGCCTTCTTCTGAAGCTGCGGGAATCGCGTGGACTCTCGGGTCCTGCTCTTGCAGAGGCGAACGCACTGTGGGAAGCCGCTCAAAAAAAAGACCGTGAGGCGTTCTATAAACACCGAACGCTTCTCTTCGACCTCCTTGGGAAAAAATAACTTGCCATTACTCTTACTTCTTTTGAATCCGCCCCGTCATCGGGACAAATCGCACGGGGATGAGCGTGCTCGTCTTTAATCGTCCTCCTTTTGTCTTCGATACCACAACAAGATTCTGAACCTCGTAAGGTCCCCCGACGGGTATAATCATCCTGCCTCCCGGGGCGAGTTGCTTCACGAGGGGCGGAGGGATATGCCCCGCTGCCGCCGTTACGATTATGCCATTAAATGGTGTGCCATTAAATGGTGCGCCATCAAATGGTGCGCCATCAAATGGTGCGTATTTCTCCCAACCATAGTATCCGTCCCCCTGTTTACATCGAATCGTCTTGTAACCGAGCTTACCAAGCCGCTTTTGTGCAGAATCTGCCAGTGGCTTTATGATTTCTATTGTGAATACGTTCGGTGTTATCTCTGAAAGCACCGCCGCTTGATAGCCGCTGCCTGTCCCGATTTCCAGAACCTTTGCGCCGGGTCTCAATTTAAGCGCCTCGGTCATATATGCCACGATATAGGGCTGGCTAATGGTCTGACCGTAGCCGATAGGGAGTGGATTGTCATCGTATGCCCCGCTCCGAATGCGCTTTGGCACGAACAGGTGACGCGGCACATCTCGCATCGCATCCAGGACCCTTTTATCCCGTATGTCATCGCGGAAGAGTCCCATCATCTGTGTTTTAACCATCCGCAGGCGTTCCTTCTTTAATTCATCAAAACGCGGGCGATGCCACGTAGTAAGCGTTGGGGTTGTAACTGGGGTCTGGTTTACGGGAGCGATGGCTTTTACGCGTAATTTAGCAGGCATTGCTCTCTTCGGCTGCTTTAGCACAAATGTTACGGAAAGCCCAATCACCCCGATTGCCACCACAAGAGCAATCAAGATGCCTCGCACTCCTCCAAATATTCTCCCTCGCATCTCCATCTCAAAACCTTGCAATGAATGAAACTTTGAGAACTACAGGTATTTAAAAATCACCCCGGTCTAACGGAGCCGTTCAATAGCCGTAAACACACGGTCGGGCGTGAAGGGCGTTTCACGCAAACGGATTCCAACTGCATCGTATATGGCGTTCGATATGGCAGGGATTGGTCCATTTATGCTGATCTCCGCAACGCTCTTTGCACCATAAGGACCCGTGGGTTCGTAGGTAGGAACGAGAATAGTTTTTACCTCCGGCAAATCGCGCGCCGAAAAGATTTTGTAGTAGTTAAAATTGGGATTCAGCATACGCCCGCGTTTATCAAAGAGATATTCCTCTGTGAGCGCGAATGATATGCCGTTTAAGACCGCGCCCTCCGTTTGTCCCTCGGCGAGTGCGGGATTGATTGCCGTCCCGCAATCCACAGCCGCCACGTATTTTGCAACTGTCACCTTCCCCGTCTCTGTGTCAACGAGTACCTCTGCAAAATGTGCAGCGAATGGTGGTGGGGATTTATGCGTAGTATGGGACGCCGTCCCCATTATCTGGAACTGCTCCCGTTCGTAGAGCGAATAATGTGCTATGCGCGAGAGCGCAACTTTTTTTGCACCGGCATAGGCAAATCCTTTTTCAAGCCGGACATCTTTGGGTTTTGCACTTAGCATCTCCGCTGCAACGCCCAAAATCTGCGCCCGCACATCTTCCGCAGCCTTCTTCACCGCCATCCCCGAGAGATATGTTGTGCTCGATGCATAAGCGCCAACGTCGAAAGGCGTGAGGTCTGTGTCGGACGAATAAACGATGATTTTTTCGAGCGGGACGGTGAGCACCTCTGCCGCAATCTGCGCCAGCACAGTATCGCTCCCCGTCCCCAAATCCGTTGCGCCAATCAATAAATTGAACGAGCCATCATCATTCATCTTGATCGAGGCAGCACCCATATCAATCTCCGGTATGCCCGACCCCTGCATCAGACAAACCATACCGACGCCGCGCCTGATGGCACCCCTGCCGGGTTTGCCACGTTTCTGCCTCCAGCCGATTGCGCGGGCACCAAGGTCAATGCACCTGTCCAGCCCGCAGGAATCTATCTTCATCTCCACGCCCTCGCGCCCTTCACCCAGAGCGCGGAAAATAGGCGAGGTTTCGTCCACGCGTATATGATTACGCTTGTGAAATTCCACCGGGTCCATACCGATTGCCGCAGCCATCTCATCCATCTGTATGCCAAGGGCAATGTAACCTTGCGTCGCACCGTATCCGCGATAAGCCCCGCCTACGGGCAGATTTGTGTAAACCGTGTCTCCATAGAATGCAACATTTGGACAGTGATAAAGCGGAAGCGTCTTACTGCCGGTATTGCAAAGCACAGTCAGTGCGTGAGAGCCGTAAGCGCCCGTATTCATAAGAACGCGCAAATCCAGCGCGGTGATGTCGCCGCTCTTCTTCACGCCGGAGCGCAGCCATAGATGTTGCGGATGACGTGTGCGTGATGAGATGAATTCCTCCTCACGTGTGAGGGCGAGTTTTACAGGACGCCCCGTCTTTAGCGTCAGGGCGGCACATAAATCTTCCAATAGAATTTCCTGCTTTCCGCCAAACGCACCACCGATGCGCGGCTTAACCACACGGATTTGCGCCACCGGTATCTTCAGACACTGTGCCACTATCCGCCGCACGTGAAAGGGGACCTGTGTGCTTGTGCGAATAACGAGCCTGCCGCCCTCGTCCAGATAAGTGATGACGATGTGTGGCTCGATGCAGGTATGCGCCGCATATTGTGATTCATAGTGATTCTCAAAGACAAAATCCGCTTCGGCAAGCCCCTTCTCCACATCCCCAACCGCCAGCTCAACGTGTGCCGCAAGATTGTGTCCCGGGTCGTAAGGAACAGAGATTACGGCATGCGCCTCTTTCTCATCGTGGATGATGGGCGCAGCCTTTTCCATCGCCTTAAGAGGGTCAAGGACGGCGGGCAAGACTGCGTATTCAACGTTGATGAGTGATATAGCCTTCTCGGCGATTTGAGGCGACTCGGCGGCTACGGCAGCAACACGGTCGCCCACAAATCGCACCTTGTTATCCAGAATGAAGGTGTCGTAAGGAGATGGTTCAGGGGCACCCTGACCGGCGGTGGTATGGACGACCCTCGGCACATTTTTATATGTCAGGACGGCATAAACGCCCGGCAACGCCTCGGCGTGGCTCGTGTCAATCTCCTTTATGCGAGCGTGTGGATGTGGGCTGAAGAGAATCTTACCGTAAAGTAGACCGCGCAGCTCGATGTCCGATGTGAATTGTGCGCGTCCCGTCGCCAGCGCAAGACCATCCACCTTCCATTCACTCTTCCCCACAACATTAAAAGGTGGGCTTATGTTCTTTAATTCCCCGGACATTCATCCCCGCCCGCAATTCAAAAATAGCAAACTGGCAAAAAATCTTAAACCAAAATCAGGCAATTTTCAGAAGCCACAGATTTCACAGACTTGTCCGCGGAGTTATACTTTTTACCGATGTATCATAACTTATCCCAAAAGTCTGAAATGGCTCTCTTTATATCGCTCCATAATGGTCCAATATTATCTATCAACTCCAGCATCTTTTCGCCCCTTCCTCATCTAATATATCTTCTCTTAATTCCTCATACTTA
The DNA here is from genome assembly GCA_964526215.1 of uncultured Candidatus Sumerlaeota bacterium. Classification (GTDB taxonomy): domain Bacteria; phylum Sumerlaeota; class Sumerlaeia; order MWCT01; family MWCT01; genus CAZGKP01. The sequence continues at coordinate 646 of CAZGKP010000161.1, read as the reverse complement.
CCTTTCATATATAACCCGTCCTTTAGATAAAATTCGTTTGCGAAAATGTTCTCTTACATCATCCAGGTCAACTATATCAACTTCATCATCTACCGACATAGATACTTTACCATAATACCTAAAAAACTCTCTTGGTTTAATCCCACTGACTGCTATATCAATATCTTGTGCCGATTCAATATCTTCGAGGCAGGAGCCAAACAATAATATTTTCTCCACACCAAACTCTTTGCTAATAGCAACAATCTTTTTCATCTCTGTTTCTAAAACAATCTTTTTCAACGTTCATCACCTCAAATAGCCATCAAAATTTCAGATAACGTTTTCAGCATATACGACGTTGCGACCGAAGGGAGCAATGTCCCGAAGGGCAGGGGCGTTAGCCCGTAGCGTATATGCTGTGTTATGTGATGTTTCGGCTGCATTCTCAAAAACGATCTTTTATTTTTCCATCGATAGTATCTAAGAACGTTTTTATGGCAAGTTTCTTTCGATCATCCAAATGCTTAAAATCCGAAGAAGAGAATATCTTTCTTATTCGTGGTTCTAATTTTTTTAAGTCCACAAATTTTTCTATACTCACTAAATGAATTTGCCAATGTGTTTCTGCAACATAATCTGACATACCGTGACTTGTAGACTTACT
>CAZGKP010000160.1:3096-9593 GCA_964526215.1 uncultured Candidatus Sumerlaeota bacterium | reverse complement strand
AAGAGAAATGAGGATTATCGCACGGAATCCTTCTGATAACAAGGTTGAACGGCCGTGAAATGTGAAGGGATATTTTCCGGTATGTATGCATCGGGGAGTCGCGAATCTTGTGCCCGGGCGCACAACATCACCGTAAAAAGCAAAAATGCAAGGAATGAATCCCGAATATATTTTGCCAACCAGATTCCCTTATAACTCAAGATGAGGTATATTCAAAAAGTAGTAACAAAGGTTGTCAAGGGATTTGAGAAAGTCACGCTCAGACTTAAAAGATTCCCGGAAGTATAAAACATAAGGAGGAAAAAAAAGAACAAGGGGTCAAACTCTTAAGAATATGCATACACCAGCTCTCGATTAATTGCATAAAAAGCAACAATTATATATTGAGTTTGACCTCTCTTCAACGTTCAAATTGAGTCTTCCGGATGACCGGTAAAAGCACAAAATTTTACTAATAGCTCTGTGGGATGCCTTCCGGTGAAAGTTGCGTGCGGTGAATCTGCCCCAGACTGACCGTCCCGTTGGTGGGGTCGTAAAGCATAAGGAAGTAATCGCCCGGCAGTAGCCCTCGGGATTTGTCGGGTCCCGCCGAAGTCAGTCGCCATTTCCCATATGCTGTGAATACGTAATCGGGCGGCCACGAAGGTCCACCAACCTCGTAAGCATAATCCCAGTTGACATATTCAAAGCTACGCGTATCTTGCGGGTCGTCCCCTTCCGGTATATGAAACGGATCCGTGGGCAACTTTGTAATATAAGCCACAGGGGACGTAATCTGATAATCGCCTCCAAAAGGAGGGCTGGTCGCAATCCCGTTAATACTGCCACCGATAAAAAACTCATTCAACGATGCTCCACTATATGTGTATTGAGTATAATGATAATTGGGATAGTGATTATGATCGGTCATATAAGATTCGATGGCAGTGGCTATTGATCGCATATCCGCTTTTGCCCGAGAGACCTTGGAACGCACCTGTGCCTCGAGAAAGTTCGGCACTGCTATTGCCGCCAGTATCGCAATGATTGCCACCACGATTAGTAACTCAATCAAGGTAAAACCCAATCTCTTCTTCATAATTTCCACCTCATTTCCAGCATAATTATTGAGAGAAGGCAGGGATTCTTATCCCCGATAACTTTCCCAGTGTAGCTAAACTATCTTAGCTATCTTACCGAAATCCCTCACTTAAATGTTGGTTTGCAATTTACCCAGGTCGAGACCTTGAATCAAGCTATTTTTTGAGAAATTTCACAAGGGGAAAATTACTTGAGTAGTGCCGCTGCTGGGGTCTATATTCACGGTATCAAGTATCTGAGGGGGAAAAGTCTCACAATGAACAGGATACGATTTTATGTGCGAATCATTGCAATGTCAGCAGTTTTAATTGCAATGGCTTTTTGTCGAATTGCCTGTGGGCACGAGAGTGGGATTGACCCATCTGCATTTGAGAAGATTGATGCCTTGTGTCAGGGCATCGTGGATAATGGCAATACCCCGGGCGTTGCACTCCTCATCGGGCGTTGCTACGATGACAAACCCGACATTATTCTATATCAAAAGGTCTATGGCAAACGCGACGAGACCGAACTCCTCACCACTGACACCCTGTATGACCTCGCCTCACTCACAAAGGCTACCTTCACCGCCCCTGCCGTTATGCTCCTTATACAGGACGGAGTTATGTCGGATGAGGATTATGTTTACACCCACATCCCTGGCTTCGAGCAACACCAGAAAGGCGATGTTAAAATAAAACACCTGCTCACGCACACATCGGGACTGCCCGCATACACCAGCACAAGCGGGCTTCCTCCACGCCCTAATCCCGACGCCTTGATAGATAAAATATGTGGGCTTTCCAAAATCTATAACACCGGTGAGGGCTATGTTTACAGCTGTCTTAATTACATCACCCTGGCGAGAACGGTTGAAAACGTAAGCGGTGAAAATATGCATAATTTTCTGAAGAGACGGCTATGGGATAAAATCGGGATGATTGATTCTACATTTTATCCTACCGATGCACAGATTGCCCGGACCGCGCCGACGACTCACTCGCGCCGGGGACGCGTCCACGACCCCCTTGCCTGGTATTATACCGATTACGACGCTAAAACGCACGCCTGCGGGAATGCAGGTGGCTTTTCTACCGTCCTCGACGAAAGCAGGCTCGCTCGTCTCCTCTTGCACAAAGGCAAACTCTATGGCAAGCAGATATACACAACCCAAACGGTCTGGTTAATGACAACACAACAAACACCTGTCGCGCAGAGAACCTACGGCTGGGGCGTTTGGACAAGCTCCACTTACTCCAACCCGGAGAACCAGACCCCCGAAACCTGCTGCATCGGACACACCGGTTATACCGGCACAATTATGTGGCTCGATAAATACAGCAAGACTTACCTCATTATGTTCACAAATTGCGTCTACCCTTACGACAACTCTGAAAACAAAAATGCCGTCATTGCTGCGCGCAGAGCCGTGATTCGATGCGTCCTCGACCACCTCGATATTTACAACGGCGTCCCCGAAAGCGCATTTGTCGTGGATAATGATGACCTTGCCCCGGAATACACCGAATCGGGTGAATGGACCACAAGCACCCATACCGGTTACATAGGAAAAACATACCGCTACGCAATCGCGGGGAGCGATGCCTGCGCGGACTTCCACCTCGATCTCCCTGAAGGCGGCAGATATAAAATCTACACCTGGTACTGTTCAGGAACAGACAGGGCAACCGCCGCGAAATACATTATTACCCACTGCAGCGGCTCTGACACCGTCATCGTCAATCAGCAAGAGAACGGCGAGCAATGGGTGTTCCTGGGCACTTATGACTTCGATAAAGCCGAATACACCGTCCGGCTGGATGCGAAACATTCTGCCGGTGGTAATTACGTTATCTCCGATGCAATTATGGCGGAATGCCTGAGCACGGATGCAGACATTGTCATTGACAATAGCGATAGTGGTTATAGCGACACGGCGAATTTCTTTTCGAGCTCAGCATCTCCATACCGCTACGGTGCTGATTACAGGGCGTGCAATCCGGGTGCGGGCGATAGCGCAACGTGGCGTCTTGCGCTCCCACGCTCGGGTGTGTGGGAAATCTACGAATGGCACAATGGTAATTCGACAAGGAGCGCATGTGTCCCCTTTTCCGTTACACATACATACGGAACGGACATAATCTATGTAAACGAGCAGATAAATAGCGGGCAATGGAATTCAATAGGGCGATATGCCTTCAGGGCAGGCAGCGGCACTGTGCGTTTGAGCAGTGTCCCGGACGGCATAGTCGTTGCCGATGCGGTGAAGGCGAGATTTGTCCCCGTCGAGGTGATTGTTGACAACCTCGATGCCCGCTATAGTGATACAGCAGGTTTCTTTTCAAGCAGTGCATCTCCATTTCGTTATGACGTAGATTACAGGGCTTGCCAGACGGGCAAAGGCGAGCACGCAATGTGGGATTTGCAACTCCCTTACCGGGGCATGTGGGAAATCTATGAGTGGCACAACGGAAATGAGACGCGCACCCCCAATGCACCATACACGATTATGCACGCTGGCGGCACACACACGGTATATGTCAACCAGCAGGAAAGCGGCGGACAGTGGAACTCGATTGGGAAATATATCTTCAGAAAAGGCACAGGATCCGTTACCTTGAGTAATGAATGCACAGGTGGATACGTCATCGCCGATGCAATTAAAGCGACTTATATCCAGCCCGAACCGGCAACATCAGGCATACAACTCTATTAGCGAACTATATAAAACGTCATAAGCTATGCAGCATATCTTAACCTATACTCTTCATCTCCATCTTCATCTTCATATCTTGCTGTTTCCTCCGCCAGATGCAGGTTGAAACGCATTCCCGCTGTTTCCCGACCGATACTTTGGTTGCAGACGCTGTGTATAAATTGCCATTCGGCAGTTTGTTAGTTCTCTTCAACGAGCCGGTGTCATAATGCGTGTCTCACCGGCGTAGTTGGACTTCAAGACGCGGGCGTCTTCCTCATTGCCCACGATGTCGCCGTAATGATAAGGCACCGCAATCTTCGGCTTGATGATGTCTGCAGCTTTCGCCGCCTCTTTGCCGTCCATAGTGTATGTCCCCCCGACAGGGAAAAGGGCAACATCAATATCTTTGATGTTATTCATCTCAGGTGTAACGTCTGTATCGGAGGCGTAATAAAGCCTCTCGCCCTCCACAGTGATGATGAACCCTACCCAGTTATTTACCCTGGGGTGAAATGTTTTGTTAATGTTATATGCGGGGACGGCTTCAATCTCCACATCGCCGACTGTCAGGGTATCTCCGGGCTTGACCACCTTTATGTTCCCCTTCAATTTATGCGTGCAATCCGGCACGGTAACGATGGTGGTCGAGGGTTTTGAGATTTTCTCGATGTCCGACACCGAGAGGTGGTCATAGTGTGAATGCCCCACAAGGATAATATCAGCCGGTTCTTCCCCCCCCTTCAATTTCCAGGGGTCAATGTAGATAACGCACTTTTCCCCCTTAATCTTAAAGGTTGCATGTCCGAGCCAGGTCAACTTTTCAATCATTGCCAAATCCTCCTTTTATATTTTTTTGAAACAGTTTAGCCATCTGAAACAAGATAGAAATTTTCGTTAGCCCGTTGAGTCGTTGGAAATTAAAACGCTTTAGGCGCATAGCCCCCCTTCAAGTGCGTAAACAGGCTGATGAAATAAGAAGATTCTTCATCCACATAAAATATTACATTTTCCCAATTGTCAATACGATTATAATATTAACTGCCCGAGAAAAATCAAGGAAAAAAACTTTTCAGCCAGTGGGTTAAAGTCCCTTGACTTTGCCTGCGATTGGCAGGCAAACGTAAAGGGAAATTTTTACGCCTGATCGGGAATTTATGGGATTCGGCAAAAGGACATTACACAAAGGCGGCAGTGTATCGGCGGAAAGTTCCGAGAACCCCGCTGGGTATCTGGAAACGGCACGGGTCTATTACCCACTGCTCTTCTTCTTTGCACTGCTTTTGCTGTTAGCGTTTCCGCACCTGTATCCGCAAGCTGCGTATCCATTGCGTGCGCTATTTATCACAATGGGGCTTCTTGCGGTTTTGCTCGGACTCCTTTTAGCGGGCTATGGATGTGTGCGCATTTCTAAAGAGAGCCGGGTGCTCATCTTCCTATATGCGCTATTTCTTCTGTGGTGCGTGGTGCGGAGTAATTTTTCAACAGTTCCAGCACTCGGGCGACCGTTTTTAGCAACAGTACTCGAGGGGTTCTGGGTTCTTGCCGCGACAGTTATGGCGCTTTCACTGGAGAAGTCTCCCGGCTCGGCACAGGAATACCCCTTCGGGATGAAAATAGGCGATTCGGAACGTCTCTCAATTGAGGCGCTGTCTCTCCGCGCACTTGTTATCTTTTATTTCATCTTGATGGCAATTATTTTTTCACTCTATGGCATCTACCAGTATTTTATCGGCTTCGGCAGACAGCTGGCGATTGTAAAGAGCACCGGACTATATGGCGGGACGGATGAGGTGAGTAAGGGCGTAATATACGCCCTGCAAGAGCGCCGCATATTTGCAGGATTCGGGAACCCTAACCTCTTCGCTGCATTCTTGAGCATCTCTTTTGCGTTCTTCATTTTCCTATTTTTGAGATTGAAGAACAGAGCACTTCGCACAATCGCTGCTGCTGCGGTTCTCCTGATGATATTCACCTTAACCCTCACGCGTTCCCGTGGTGGAATTTTGACCTGGTTATTTTCCGGCATTGTTTTCGCCCTTCTCTACATCTCAAAAGGGAAAATTAAACACCCCGGAAGCATTCTGAAGAAAATAGTAATCGCTATCGGGGTGATAATTTTACTTATATTTCTCTTTTCTCTGATTCAGAGCGCAAGGCGCCCCGGTGGTGTGCGCGGGGCAACGCTCCCCGAGCGGATTTTCAAAATCACCACAATTAAGGAACGAATTTATTATATCAAGACCGGCTGGGCTATCATCAAGCAAAATCCGTTGTTTGGAAACGGACTCGCGGGATATGGACTTTATTATCCACAATACAGATGTCCCGGTGCGCGCGAGGCTCAATATGCCCATAATTTCATTATTCAGCTCTGGGCGGAAGTGGGGCTGCTCGGAGTTGCCTTTTTCTTTGCTTTCATTGCATATACACTGCGGGAGGGATTTCGGCGCTTGAGGAGCAACGCGTTGATATTACCCGCTATTGTTGCGCTCCTCACATTTTTATTCAATTCACTTTTTGAATTCACCTTTTACCACAGATGCCTTTACCTGGATTTTTGCCTGTGCGCGGGACTGATTATGGGCGGTGCGCGTTTGCAAAAGGAAAGGAAGAGTGGTCGCAAACCCATATTGCAGGGTCCCACGAGGGATTATGTCATCTTCGCATTGCCGGTGATTTTCTCGCTCTTACTTGTGCCGGGCGTAATCATACGTCCGTTTTTAGGTGCAACCGAGACAAT
>CAZGKP010000160.1:0-3086 GCA_964526215.1 uncultured Candidatus Sumerlaeota bacterium | reverse complement strand
ACTCGAAAGGGCGCTCACGTTCTATCAAAAGGGAGTGCGTTATCAACCCGACAATCCCTGGTATCATCAGCGCATAGGGCAAACGTTGTTCAATCTGGGAGACACAGTGCGCGCCGAAGAGAGCCTGCGGAGGGCGCTGGAACTGAATCCGCTATCCGCCTCATTAAGAGACGAAATAGCGCAACTTTACAAAGCCACCTATCGAACAGGTGAAGCCATAGAATTTGAGCGCGCCGCAGTGAGGTCTTATCCCTTAAAGCCAATCTATCACTTTCATTTAGCCGAGCTTTATCTAATGCAAGGAAAGTCAGAAGCCGCCAGAAAGGAAGCGATGCGAGCCTCCCGGCTTGAGCAGGACGAGGCAAAACGCAAAGAATATGAATCTTTCACCCTCCTTCTGCAAAAAACACCGGAATAAGTCTACCCCTACTATAGAGGTTTACGCTCATAACCCACTCAACCAAATGTGAGATTTATCCACTTAAAATGGTGCCACTTCAACCGTCATAATCTCTTTTGGGCGGACGGGGAAGTGTATGATATGTCGGTCGGTGATTTTGAGGGGCGATTGGCACACTTCGTCTAACCGCACACGAAATGCCTCTTTTATGTCTATTGCGAAATCCAGTGTCGCCCTGACCTCTTTCGTGCCAGGATTGTATAAACGAATTATGACGCTCTCGCGCTGCTCGGCTTTCTTTATGGCGGTGAGAATCAAACTCTCGGGCGACAGTCGCACAAATCCCGTCTCTTCGGGCAGACGCGGCTCTCCCTTCCAGTTGCGCACCTGATGATAAAATGAATGTCCCACGAACGGTGTTGCGTAATCGTAACCCTCGCGCTGGACATTTGCAGCCGCCCAATTACGTGCGTGCAGGACAAGCGCATACTCGAATGTGTGTTTGCCGGGACATTGCGCCTCTGGCGTCTTTATGGATGGTCCGGCATTAGCCCCCCGTGTCAAAAGGTCTCCACGCGAAAGCCAGCCGACACAACACAAAAGCGTCAGATGATAAATCACACCAGCATCGCCTGGCTCGGTTTCATATTCGGGCAAGCCCTTGTTAAAAAATGTAACACCGACTTTTCCATCCGAGAGAGATGCGAAATTTTCCTGATGATGTGTCGGGAGGGGTGGCTGCGCCCAGTGCGGCTTCGGTTCAGGCACAAGTGGACGGTCTATAACATCAAACTTGCTCTCGACCGAGACAATATTTGTGTGAATCGGCGTGGGGAAGACTGCACGGAGGCGATGGTCTTCGGCTCGATTGTCAATTGTCGTCCTGAATTCGACACGCTTTTGCCCCGCCCGTATCGTAACCACACATTCGATTGGAACTTTTATAAATTTGTCCGAGCGGCGATTTCGGTCTTTAGTGAGTGATACCGGCAATCGCCAGTTGAGGCGGATGCGCCCTATCGCTTTGTAGCCGCCCACAATCTCCGTCAGCACAGACGCAACCTCGTTTTTCGTTGTGAGAATTGTATCGCCAGCAAGCGGCGAGAAATCATATTCATCCCCGCAATCTGCGCAATCCTCAAGAAAGTTCACACCCCGAAGCACGAAACCGGTTTTCTTGTTCAAGACATCCACACTACCGTTTTGATTAAATGAAACTCTCACAAATTCATTCTCGATAAGACCGGGTGAGGCTGAAACGCCAGGATTGACGGGCGCTGGTGCATTGCTTCTCCGCTCTCGCACATAATATCCGCGATAACCCAATGCGGGCAGATCCAATGCAACGAATGATACCTGCACCTTCTGCATTTCCTGCTCGCCCCAGTATTGTGGCTCCCGAAACTTCTCACCTCGTTCAATAAGCGCAGGCACCACGCGCCCGCGGAAGTCCACAACTTCTGTCTCCCTACCATCAAAGCGCTCAAACGGTATATCCACTTCGGTGGAAATCTCCCCGCTTCGCATCATTGGTCGAGTGTTGATGACCAGAAGTGGTATCCCGGCATCATCGCCCTTGAATTTCACCGCAGACATAATCACATCGAGGGCGCGCTTCATCAAGCCATCGGCTACTTGCTCCACGTGTTCAAAGCGATTCAGCATATCGCGGTGAACCGCATCGATACTGCATCCGCAAATATCATCGTGGGGGTGATTTTTGAGGAGCGTCTTCCAGGCGTAAGTGAGAAAGTGCACGGGATAGTCTGCGCCGAGCATCCACGCGATAGTCACAATCGGCTCAACGTTTCGCTCAAGCAAAACCTCGCAGCGATAGTTCGCCTGCTTGAGATACATCCTTGTCGAAAGCACACCCGGTAAAAGGCATTGATACCGCCCACCGTGCAATTCGCCACAATATGTCTTCATCGGCTCGGGCTGAGCCTCTCTGACCGCCTCTGCAAAATCCGCAAATGTGCCCTGCACGAGGTGGAGCCTTTGCGAATGTGCATTGACGTAATCAATCACCTCGGGAATGCTTTCCTGTGCAAACATATGGTCAATGCCGTTGTTGAATAAAAGGACATTAGTTTTTGCGAGTTTGAGTAGAGCGTCAGCAGCGGACTCTGCATCCTTAAGTGCTTTCTCAAAATCAACCGGGTAAAGCTCCTGCTGGCAGTAAGGGATGCCGAGCATCCGCGCATTGCCATAGGTGGCAACCTGGTGGCAAGCCATCACGCGACCAAGCCCATTCGGTGCATCCCACCAGAACTCCAAGCCGAGCGAATCTGCCTCGTCGCCCAATCCCCGCATAAACATAAATGTCTCGATTCCAAAGCCGTTCAGGATTTGCGGCATCTGCGAGATGTGTCCAAATATATCGGGGAAATAACCGATTTTCTGCACGGAACCGAATTGTGCTGCGACCTGATGACCGATGAGCAAATTGCGGATGTGTGATTCGGGGCTTACGAGATATTCATCCGGCATTACATACACCGGACCGATGATGAGTTTGCCTCTTTTAACCTGACGTGCAATTGCGTTTCGTTTTTCGGGGCGAATTTCAACATAATCCTCAAAAGGCACCATCTGCCCATCGAATACAAAATACTTAAACTTCGGTCTGCGCAAGGTTTTAAGAAGATGGTCAATCATCTCGACCAGGCGGATGCGGAACTTCTCA
>CAZGKP010000159.1:0-9663 GCA_964526215.1 uncultured Candidatus Sumerlaeota bacterium | reverse complement strand
GTTATGGCTCGACCACAAGGAATTGATTCACCCTTTTTCTATCACATTATCTCCTGAATCAATTCAAGGATTAGGTCAATTAGGGTAGAGTTTGACCCCCCTTGGCCTTAACAGTGTTGTGCTATCTGAGGGGGGAATCCATATGCCAATAGAACAGACTACGAAAGAGCGAATCGAAGAACTTGTCACAGAAGCTCAGTCCCTGTGCCAAGGTGACGAATATGGTAAGGCCTCTTCCGAAGCGCACTTTTATGAGTGTAAGGGATGGTTGGCTGCTGCGTTGAACGTCGTGCAGCTCGTTATCCCAGCCCCAGCAAACGCCTACCGGAAGCTCGCCGAAGAGATCGTTACGCGGCAATCAGGATATCTTGTTCCGAGAAGCGTGGGGGAACTTAGCAGCCTTCTTCGGAACTTGCTGAAGGATATAGAGAAAGGGCTCTTAGCTTCAATTGCCGATCAAGCCACGGCGGAAGTATTCGATGATTTCCTTGACCACGCTAAGTCGTACCTGAAAGATGGGCGAAAGAATGAGTCTGGTGTAATCGGCGGGGTAGTATTCGAAGACAGCCTTAGGCGCGTCTGCCGGAAGCAAGGCATAGCTGAACGGGGCGTTAAGCTCGACCAGCTTATCAGTGATCTGACGTCCGCGGGAGTGCTCTCCCCTGCCAAAGCCAAACGTGCCCGAGCGGCTGCACACGTGAGGACCAAAGCAACACATGCGCAATGGGATGAGTTTGACGTTAAGGATGTACATGCGGCCGTAGAGTTCACAGAGCAGTTTATCTTAACGCACTTGGAGTGAATGGGATCAGCCTCTTGAATGAGTTCAATTAAATCTTGCCCCAGACGCCAAGTGCTGAATTTTTTTCTTTGTGGTTTGTCGCCGGCGGAGGATGGGGTGTCTCTACCCTATTTGACTTTTTTCTTAACGCGAATTTGCCCTGTGGGAAATAAGGGGGTTATGGCTTGACCAAAACGAATTGATTTACCCTTTTTCTATCACATTATCTCCTGAATCAATTCAGGGGATTAGGTCAATTAGGGTGGGGGTTGACCCCCCTTGCTGACAATTTGGGATTCTGTTTGAATTCTCACTTGACATCCATATTTACCCCGGGCTTACTCAGATTATATTTTTCCATGATATGGAAAGTTGATATTTCATAGTCAAACAAGTCCGAAACGTGATATTGAAATATAAACTCGGAGCTGATGAATAATGGATAAGTACGAAATTATCATCTACTGGAGTGAAGAGGACGTAGCCTACGTCGCCGAGGTGCCGGAGTTGCCGGGGTGTATGGCACACGGTAACACCTACGAGACAGCATTGGCTAACGTGAGAGATGCCATACAGTTATGGATTGACACAGCAAAGGAATTCGGCGACCCGATTCCCGAGCCTAAGGGTCGTCGTCTTGTCTTTGCGTGAGATTAGGAAATGGGCTCTGATTCTTCTCTCGACTCGAATTTGCTCTGCGAGAAAAAAGGAGACTTATGGCTCGACCAAGACGAATTGATTTACCCTTCTTCTATCACATTATCTCCCGAACCAATTCAGGGGATTAGGTCAATTAGGGTAGAGTGTGCCCCCGTGCCTCACTGCAAATCTGAGGAGCAGCGTTCGCTAAGGAGATAAGTTCAATGACGAAAATCATCGAAGCATACCATAAGATTGGTGATTCAGAGGACCGGTTCGACATCGAGTTCTGGCAAGCGCAAGGTGAGCAGGCGATATTTGAGGCTGCACTGGAGCTGGCGTTAGACGTCGCGTTTCTGAGGTACGGACATGCTGACAAGCCCGGACTTCAAAGAACTGTTGAGTCTTTTCAGAGGTTATAAGGTTCGATACCTTGTGGTCGGGGGCTACGCCATGATGAAGTATACCGAGCCCCGCTACACGAAAGACCTCGATTTATGGATTTCAACAGACAAAGAAAATGCGAAATCTGTCTTCATAGCGCTCAAGGCGTTTGGTGCTCCGTTGAAGAATCTTACACCAGATGATTTCGCCAAAGAGGGCTATTTCTATCAAATGGGAAGGGGTCCCTTCAGAGTGGACATCATGATGTCCATACAAGGAGTGGAGTTCGAATCGGCTTGGTCTAATCGCGAGGAAGTTGAGTTAGAGGGATTGGTGATTCCCTTCATTTCGAAAGCGGACTTGATCAGTTCGAAGAGAGCCACCGGCAGACCACAGGACTTGATTGATGTTCAGTACCTGGAGAAAGCCGAACCACCGAATTCAGCGGACGATTCCTGATGTTGGACATAGGAGAGAACAACGGAAGTCATAATCGTGGTAGCAGGGTGAAGGGAGGGCATTCATGATGAGTATTCGTCAAGGAGAAAAGGAGATTCTGAGGATGGGGTCATTCTCTACCCTATTTGACTCTTTTCTCGACTCGAATTTGCTCTGCGAGAAAAAAGGAGACTTATGGCTCGACCAAAACGAATTGATTTACCCTTTTTCTATCACATTATCTCCTGAATCAATTCAGGGGATTAGGTTAATTAGGGTAGAGTCTGGCCTCGTTCGCCCCATAAATTTGACTTCATAGAGAATGGAGTGGGGAGAATAATTGAGATATGAAAAATTAAAATATTCTTTATGGAGAGAAATGAAATTAAATTATGATTTTAGAAGAATTGAAGATGTTTTAGATTGTTTGGAAGAAAGTAATTGGAATAGTGTATATCAACATGAAAATGCTTTGGAGGTATCTTTAACTCCTGAAAGTATAGATGATATATTTGAAATGATTACTAAAGATACTGAATTACCATTAATATACGAAAGTGGTTGTGGCGGTGGTGTTACAACCTCTCAAATATATAGGTACTGACGCGTATGTAAAAAGTCTAACATTGAGGGAGCCGCAGATGACGCAGACTCCTGATATTAAACACGTTATAAATCTGTGTCTTCCTTTCGAGCCACTGAAAGTGGTCGAACATTCTGCGCAATCTGCGGCTTCAACACTTTTTACCGATGCATCATTAGGTGAGCATTGAAAAAATATATATTGAGAAATAGAAAAATTTATAAGTATTTATATTTACAATAATTAGAAGGAGGATAAAAATGGGAGAAGAAAGGTCAATTCGTATAGGGGATGAAGATTTTGAAAAGGAAGTGTTGGAATCAGACGTTCCGGTAGTAGTAGATTTTTGGGCTCCTTGGTGTGGTCCTTGCCGTATTGCTGGGCCAATCCTTGAGAAAATAGCTCAAGAATATCAGGGAAGATTAAAGGTATGCAAATTGAATGTTGATGAAGGACGCCAAACAGCTATGAAATACGGCATCATGAGTATACCCACATTGAATATTTACAAAAATGGTGAAGTGGTGAACCAAATTATTGGAGTTACACCAAGTTATGAGTCCGATCTTAAAAGAAATATAGAACCATATTTAGAGCGCCTATCAAAATGAGTGTGCATCGGCGGATTTTAATGACCAGGTGCCAAGGCGTAGGGAACCTGTCTCTTGCTCTCTCGCCCCAGGGGGTTCATTTTGTTAGGTGCTTTTAGAAAAAAACGAAAGGTGATGAAATGAATGATATACATGATATTGTTATTGTAGGTGGCGGTCCTGGGGGCTTGACTACCTCAATCTATACCTCAAGAGAAGGGCTGGACACTGTTTTATTAGAAAAAGGTCTGTGTGGAGGGTTGCCCGCAGAAACTGATTTGATAGAAAATTATCCTGGTTTTCCAGATGGTATAAATGGAATGGAGTTGATAAATAAGTTTAAAGAGCAGGCGCTAAGATTTGGGACAAACATTCTTGAATTTAAGGAAGTAAAAAAAATCGAACCAGCTGGGAAAAAGATAAAGGTACAAACAGCGGAAGAAGAGTATAATGCTTATGCAGTGATAGTAGCTTCAGGCAGTATCCCCAAAAAGTTAAATATTCCTGGTGAGGAAAAGTACAGAGGTAGGGGTGTTTCTTATTGTGCCACATGTGATGGTCCACTTTATAAAAATAAGGAGATTGCTGTTATAGGGTGCGGGAATTCTGGATTGCAAGAAGGAGAATTTCTTCTTAAACATGCAAAAAATATAACATTTGTAGAGTTTTTACCTTATATGACAGCTGAAAAAATATTGCAAGAAAGATTGCAAAAGAGTGAAAAAACAAGATTTCTGTTAAACCATGCACTCACTTCTATAAATGGTGATAATTTTGTTAATTCTATTACAGCAAAGAACCGTCAAACTGGTGAGGAAAGACAGGTTGATGTTTCAGGCGTCTTCATATACGCGGGATTTTTGCCTAACTCTAAATTTTTAGAAGATATTGTCGAATTAGATAATTTAGGATACATTGTTACTGATGAAAAAATGGAAACATCCATACCTGGTATATATACAGTAGGTGATGTGCGCTCAAAGAATGTGCGTCAAATAGATATTGCTTGTGGAGAAGGCACAATCGCAGCCATATCGGCTAGAGATTACATAAAAAACTTACATACGAACTATGAAGAGGGGAAAGTTACTTAAAAAAATTTTGCTAAAAATTGGCAAAATCTACCATTTTTCAGAATGCGGAGAACTTATAGAAAAAATGGGGGAACTTCACTGAACAAAAAATTTGAAAAATCATTTATATATGATATTCTAAGGTAAATGGGGTCAGTCTCTACTATCCTGACTGCTTAATAATGCCGAAGGCGCGCCATCGGTGGGCGGAGATATTGGTAAGGCGAGGGCGTTTGTAATTTACTTATTGCAGGTAGATTTACAATGATGCATTCCCAGATTGCCGGATACCTGCGTTTGAAGCGAGAAGCGGCATAAAGCACCACCCGAAACCTTAAATAGATAACAGAGGAGGGCTGTTTTTGCAGCTATTGAAACTACCGTTAAGAATATTTATATCTGGTCTGGTGGCAAGCCTGCTTATTACGGGCTGCACATCGCATGGCGAAGCCGCACGGCGCCAGGAACCCGTCACGATTGATTACTGGGAGAAATGGACAGCCTTTGAACGCGATGCAATGAAGGCGGTTGTGGATGACTTCAATGCCTCCCAGGATAAAATCCACGTCAATATGCTCACCGTGAGCCAGATTGATAGAAAATTCATCGTCGCAACTGCGGGGGGCGACCCGCCGGACGTTGCCGGACTGTGGTCTTTTCTCATACCTGTCGTGGCGGAACAGAACGCCGTTGTAAAGCTCGACCATTTCCTCGCTCAGGCTGATATAACTAAAGACCAATATGTGCCGGTCTTCTGGAAGCTTTGTTCGCATCACGGGCATATCTGGGGTATGCCTACAACACCAGGCACGATGGCACTCCACTGGAATAAAAAACTCTTTCGGGAGGCAGGTTTAGACCCCGAACGCCCGCCAAAAACCATTGCCGAGCTCGATGAGTTTGCCCGCAAACTCACCAGGAAAAATGAAAAGGGAGATTACACTCTGCTCGGCTTTTTACAGCCAGAACCCGGGTGGTGGAATCAGATGTGGGGATACTGGTTCGGTGCAGAACTGTGGAACGGGAGGGACAAAATTACGACAAACTCGCCGGAAAATATTGCCGCCTTTACGTGGGTTCAGAGCTACGCCAAAAACTATGACATAAACGCCATTCAGAATTTTCGTGGTGGTTTTGGGAGCTTCTCTTCGGCGCAGAACGCTTACCTCGCCGGAAAGGTGGCGATGGAAATCCAGGGGGTGTGGATGTATAACTTCATAAGCCAGTTCGCACCGGATATGGAATGGGGTGCCGCACCTTTTCCATCGGCGAAGCCCGACTTGAAGGATGTGACGATTGCGGAGTGCGATGTGCTTGTGATTCCACGGGGAGCGCGCCATCCCAAGGAGGCGTTTGAATTCATAAAGTTCGTCCAGACGCAAAAAGAGATGGAAAAACTCTGCCTCGGGCAGAGGAAATTCTCACCTTTGAGTAAGGTAAGCCCCGAATTTTACGAAAAGCATCCGAATCCATACATCAAGGTCTTTGCCGACCTTGCCCGCAGTCCAAACGCAAAAGTCGTCCCCCAGACATCCGTCTGGCAGGAGTATAGTGATGAGATGATTTCTGCCTTTGATAGTATCTGGCTCCTGAAGGAATCACCGAAGGAGGCGCTTGATAAGGTTCAGAAGCGTGTGCAGCACAAACTCAATATAGCCCTGCGCCGCTGGAGGCGGATTGCAAAGAAACGCCTAAAGGAATGGGAAAAATGACCCGGCTTGAGAAAAAGGAATTCTGGAAAGGGATTGCATTTGTGAGCCCCTGGCTGATCGGGATGTCGGTATTTCTCGCCTATCCGGTCATTGCATCCCTCTATCACAGTTTCTGCGATTATTCGGTGCTTTCGCCAGCCGTCTGGATTGGTCTGGGTAATTACGCCGACCTCTTTCACGATGAGATATTCTGGTATTCACTCTACAACACCTTTTATTTTGCGATTGTTGCCCTGCCACTGGGGCTCTTGGTCTCTCTTGCCCTTGCCCTGCTTTTGAATGCCGAAATCCACGGGCGTGCAATATTCAGGACAATCTTTTTCTTACCCTCTCTGGTTCCAATGGTGGCACTGGCGATTTTGTGGCAGTGGATTTTCACGGGAGAATATGGCATCCTTAATTACGTCCTCCGCGCCATCGGTATCTCTCATCCACCCAACTGGCTCGGCAGCATCACCTGGTCAAAACCGGCTCTCATCATCACATCCGTCTGGGGAATTGGAAATGCTATGGTCATTTACCTGGCTGGTCTCCAGGAGATTCCGCAGACTTATTACGAGGCAGCCGACATTGATGGGGCAAACTGGTTTCAGAAAATCTTTGCAATCACACTCCCTATGTTGTCGCCGGTGATTTACTTCAATCTCATTATGGGCATCATCGCCTCACTTCAGATTTTCGCCGTCCCTTATATTATGACGGGCGGGGGACCTGCACGCTCTACACTATTTTACACTATGTATCTCTACGACAATGCATTCAGATACCTCAATATGGGTTATGCCTCGGCAATGGCGTGGATTATGTTTGTCGTGATTCTCGCTTTGACAATCGGGGCACATAAGGCATCATCCAAACACGTATATTATGAGGGGGCATAATGTGTCTGCAAGAGAGACATAATCAGTGCAATTTCTGAGCTGCGCATTTTACCGATTATCAAACTGAATAAAGCGATCAGGATTACGATTAGAGTTACGATTACGATTATGATTACGACCCAAATTCAGCGATAAGCAACAAATGTCGTGGTTGTTGTGTAAGTATCGGTGAAAGAAAATATTAACCACCAAGACTCAAAGACACGAAGAATTCACCAAGATTTTTTTACTTTGTGTCGCTTTGTGTCTTGGTGCCTTTGTGGTGAGGAGAAATTATTTTTTACGTGTTGCTTGCTTCACTTATCAAGTGATGCAGAACCATTATTTATGTGAAGTGTTTTCAACATAATCGAAAGTTATCGCTGTATTCCGGTTACGATTATGATTACGATTATGAGAACGGGCGCAAAAATACAACGGACAACAGACAACGGACTACTATGAAATACCTGAAAAAGGCAATTATCTATCTTGTTCTGACTGCGGGTTCGGTGCTGTTTCTCTTCCCGCTTCTATGGATGATTTCTACATCGCTTAAGCCCATAGAACTCACTATGAAATTACCCATAGAGTGGATACCGCACCCGATTCGGTGGAGAAATTACTATGATGCCGTTCACTACATCCCATTTTTTCGGTATACCCTGAACACACTACAGGTCTGTATTCTGTGCGTTCTGGGGACGATTCTGTCGTCTTCACTGGTTGCATACGGTTTTTCACGTCTGCGCTGGAAGGGACGCGACACCCTCTTTGTCATCACGCTCGCTACGATGATGATTCCCTTCCCTGTGGTGATGATTCCGCTTTATTCCCTCTTCAGGAGATTTCACTGGATAGGGACGCTTTATCCTCTGTGGGTGCCAGCCTTTTTCGGGAGCGCCTTCAATATCTTCCTCTTAAGGCAATTCTTTAAGGGCATCCCTTATGAGTTAACGGAGGCTGCACGGATAGATGGCTGCAACGAGCTGCGTATCTACGCCCAGATAGTGGTGCCTTTAGCAAAGCCTGCCTTACTTGTCGTAGGGCTATTTCAGTTTATGTATGCGTGGAACGATTTTCTGGGACCACTGATTTATCTCACCAAACAAAAGACATTCACGCTGGCGCTGGGGTTGCAATTTTTCCAGAGCCAGCACGGCGGGACGCAGTGGCACCTCCTTATGGCGGCATCCACCCTCGTGGTTATGCCAATCATCATCCTTTTCTTCTTTACACAAAAGTCCTTCATCCGAGGAATTGCACTCACCGGAATCAAAGGGTAACAGACAGATATCTTTGGGGTGCTCTCCTGCAACGCGGTCAGGAGAATCTCCTTTCCTCCTTGACGGATACTTATCATGAATGACCCCCCCCGCTCACTTGTTCGCTGGTGTATCTGAATGTCCCTTCAGATTTTTTTCAAGGCACTGATGAGTTTTGCGCAGCCGTGCTTGAGCGGGTCGCACACGGGAACACCGTAATGCGCCTCGTATTCGGCAACGATAGAGTCAATTTGCGCATCCGTTATCTTCTCGTGATTAATAGTAATGGCGATTACGGGTGCGGGAGTGAGGAGTTTAAGGATTGCGATTTCGCGCCCAATTCCGGCGAGTCTCCATTCGGGGAAACCATCGTAAAATTCCCGTGCGGGAGCGTGTTGCAGAATTATAGCATCGGGACGACAGGCGCTCATAATCTCAAAACCACCCGGATAAGCCGGGTGCGTCAGGCACCCCTGTCCCTCAATTATGATTACGTCCGGGTTGAGGTCTCTCCAGGCTTGCCAGGTGATGTGTTCCAGCTCGCCCACCACAAAATCGTTGACGATTGAATCCATAACAATCGTATGGGGAATGCCCTGAAACCAGGACGTTTGACCGGTTCCAACAATGGCGCTTTTTATACCGTGCCCCTGCAGGGATTTGTGAAACAGGAGTGCGGTTGTGCGTTTGCCGATGGCAGAATCTGTGCCGAGGACGACGACTTTTTTCGCCGCGACTTCCCGGATTTTGCCCGACCAGAAATGTAGACCATCTCGCCGGGGAGGTTTACGCACATCCCGGATTCTCGCGCCACCGGCTTTTGCGGCTGTCACAAACTCTGCATCATCGCCCAGGAATGTGTGAAGCCCGCAATCAACGTTTATACCCAGGCGCAGTGCCTTGACAATTGCACAGCGATATTCAAAGGGCAAAAGACCGCCATCAGGCGCAATGCCGATGACGGCATAATCGGGTTTGGGGTTGAGTTCAGTGAGGGCGGCTTCGATAGATGCAAAGATGGGGATATTATTCGGGACGCCATCGAGGATATTACCTGCGTCGCCCCCGGCAAGGCGCGAATCAATCACCCCCAACACTAGGTAGCGCTCGGTATAGCGCACGAGACCATTGGCGGTCTTGCCATCAGGCAGCCCGAAAGCCCCCTCGCATAAAATCAAAGCAGTGCCGTCCATCTATTCAGATTCCTGTTTGACGTTGAGCCCGTTTGCCCGCCACGGCGGATTGAACGTTTCCGCCACAGGCGGGTTCGACGTTTCATTCACAATTCACAGATCACTACTCATAATTCACCGTTTGCATGTTGAGCACGTTTAGACT